>CAWIEL010000026.1:0-74861 GCA_963835025.1 uncultured Acidobacteriota bacterium | reverse complement strand
GACGGGGAATTCAGGTAAAGCGCGCAACACTTGTACGATCGTTGGGTTGGGTCGAAAGATTTATTCAGGTTGAACCTGCACTTACACCCCGGAATCCGATGCAGGGTCAGACTCGTACTTGAGTTAGAATTTTGTGCTGCAAAATTAAGGCGGGGCATGAATGGGGACTTTATGGTTGCGAAGTCGCGCGATTTTGGCCGGGCTGGGATGCATTTTGGCCATGTCCGTTCCGCTGCGGGCTCAGGACGCGCACACGATGCGCGGATTTTCGCCGAATCGCGTCGACGCCGAGCGCCAGCTCGAACATAAATTTCGTTCGATCCCGGACGCAGCGCACGCCGAGCGAAATCTGCGGCGCATCACCAGTGAGCCGCACATGGCCGGAACCGAAGCCAGCCATCGGCTGGCGGAGTGGCTGCGCGATCAGTATCGGAGTTATGGGTTCGACGCTGAGATTGTGACCTACAGCGCGTGGCTGGGTATGCCGCGCGAAACGGCGCTGGAGTTGGTGGCTCCGGAAAAGAAAAAACTGGCGACGCCGGAACAAGGGTACGAGGTCGACAAAGATACGTTCAATCCTAACGCGGTCGGGGCCTTCAATGCGTTCACCCCTTCCGGAGATGTGACCGGCTCGGTGGTCTACGTAAATTACGGGACCCAGGAAGACTATCGCGCGCTGGCATCGATGGGCGTCAGCGTGGAGGGCAAGATCGCGCTGGCCCGCTACGGGCGATGTTACCGCGGTATCAAGGCGAAACTTGCCGAAGAGCATCAGGCCATCGGCCTGGTGATTTATTCCGATCCGGGCGACGACGGTTACACGCAAGGCGATACGTTTCCTAAAGGGCCCTGGCGGCCAATGAGCGGTATCCAGCGCGGATCCATCGAATACACCGAAGTATATCCGGGAGATCCGCTGACCTCGGGCGTGGGCGCGAGTCACGAAGCAAAACGCATCACGCCGGCGCAGGCCAAGAATCTGCCGCACATTCCCACCATGCCGATCAATGCGCAGGACGCGGCGGCAATTCTGGAGAAGATGGACGGCGCGCACGTGCCGCGAAGCTGGCAAGGCGGATTGCCGTTCACCTATCACGTTGGAGCGGGCGAAGCGAAGCTGCGTATGAAGCTGCAGGTGGAATACCAGCAGCGGCCGATTTACGACGTGATTGCCAAGCTGCACGGAACCGACGACGACGAATGGGTCATGCTGGGCAATCATCACGATGCCTGGGTCTATGGCGCGGTGGATCCCGGAAGCGGCACGGCCACGATGCTGGAAACGGCGCGAGCTCTGGGCGAGATGTCCAAGGATGGATGGAAGCCACGCCGCACGATTGTGATGTGCGAGTGGGACGGGGAAGAGCCGGGGTTGATCGGCTCGACCGAATATGTGGAATCGAATTTAGCGGAGCTGCAAGCGAAAGCCGTCGTCTACATTAATACGGATGTCGGTGTGGCCGGGCCAAACTTCAGTGGATCCGGGACACCTTCGTTGAAGGAACTGATTCGAGAGGTGGCACGCGATGTTCCGGATCCTTCCGGATCGCGCAGCGTTTACGAAGTCTGGCTGGAACATTCAGCCAATTCGGATAATCAGTTCACTGGGGCCTCACGGTTGACGGCCAAGACGGAACCTGGCGGAGACGCGCCGGTCGGCGACTTGGGGGCGGGTTCGGATTTCTGCGCGTTCTTCGATCACGCCGGCATCGCTTCGATGGACATGGGATTCAGCGGCGATTACGGCGTTTACCATTCGACCTATGATGATTTTTTCTGGATGAAGACGTTCGGCGATCCCACTTTTGCATATCACGCAACGCTGGCGAAAATGCTGGGGACGGCGACCTTGCGCTTGGATGAGGCGGACTTACTGCCGTTCGACTATCCCACCTACGCCTGGGAAATTTCGCGAGCCACCAATGGAGTGGTCACCCGAGCGCAGGAAGCGGGTATCGCGGGGGAGAAAATGAAAGCGGTGGTCGACGCATCCACGCAACTGACCAATTCAGCGACTCATGTTTCGGCGGTGCTGCAAAGGGTCCATGGAACGATGTCGCCAGTGATCGAGGCTAGGATAAACCGGGAACTCGCGAAGGTGGAACAGAGTTTGCTGGAGCCGGCGGGACTGACCAATCGTCCGTGGTACAAACACACCATCTACGCGCCGGGGAGCTATGCGGGTTACTCTGCGGAATTATTGCCGGGTATCACTGAGGCTCTTGAGGGCATGGACCGGTTGGCCATCGACCGCGAAGCGCAGGCGCTGGCTTCCGCGTTGCAACGAGCTAGCGCCAGATTGGATGAGGTCGCGCGATTAGCGTCCCCTGGCCGGTAGTTGACATTTTTCGCGTAGCGTTTTGCGCGGCTTCGCTTGCCGGCGTTGATTCGCCTTGCGGGTGGTGGCGCGGTAGAATGACTCTCGATGCGAATCCGCGTACTTTTCTTCGGACAACTCAAGGACATAACGGGCATGGCGCAGGACGAGGCGGAGCTGTCCGAAGGCGCGCGGGTCGATGATCTATTCGAGCGCTACGGGCGGAAATTCCCGAAGTTGGCGGATTTCCGGGCGTCCATCGCAACCGCGGTGAATCAGGAATACGCCGACGGACGCAAGTCACTTGTTGCGGGCGACGAGGTAGCTTTTTTGCCGCCGGTCAGCGGAGGGTAGGAGATGCCAGCCGCGGACGACATCATTCAACTGGTGCGCGAGAAGATCGATACGCCGGCGCTAGTTGAGAAGCTAAAGACGCCGCAGGATGGAGCGCTAGTGGTCTTCGATGGTTTCGTCCGGGATAATTTCAAAGGCCAGCGAACCCTGTACCTCGAATACGAATCTTACGAACCGATGGCTTACGCCAAGATTCGCGAAATCAGCGCCCAAATTCATCAGAGATTTCCGATTCACCGGGTGGCGATCGTGCACCGGCTTGGGCGGCTCGAAATCGGCGAGACCAGCGTTGCAATTGTAGTTGCGTCTGCGCACCGCGCGGCGGCGTTTGACGCTTGCCGTTACGCGATCGACACTTTGAAGCGAGTCGTACCGATCTGGAAGAAGGAATATTTCGTGGGCGGCGCGGTCTGGGCCGAAGGCGAAAAGGCCGGTCAGGAAGCCATTTCACGCCGAAGTGAATCTACCCCCTAGATGAAACCAACCGTTGCAAAAATGTGTGCGCTGGCCTTGGCGCTGATCGGAATTTGTTTGTCGGGCGGCCTGCCCGGCGAATCACGGACGCGCCAAGCAGCAGCGCCGCAAAAACAGCGCGCGCCGATTCGCATTCAAACTGACTTGGTGAATATTTTGGCGAGCGTGATCGACGCAAATGGCGAACCGATCGTCGGCTTGCCGCAGAGCGCCTTCCAGCTGTTTGAAGAAAACGTGGAACAAAAGATCGTGCGCTTCGAGCCAGAAACGAACCGGCCGCTCGATCTGGTGTTGCTGGTGGATGCCAGCGGTTCAGCGAATATCGAATTGAAAATTGAGAAAGAAGCGGCGGCACGTTTCGTGAAAGAAGTGGTACGGCCGGGAGATCGACTGGCGGTGTTTTCGTTTACCAGCGACGTGGTGCAGCTGTGCAATTTCTCGGACGATACCAAAGTCCTGGAGAACGCGGTGCAGCGCGTCGACCCGGCCGCGGACATGGGAACTTCGTTGTACGACGCGGTGGTTCTGGGATCGCAGGCAGTGAAGCGGCAGGGACCGGACCGCCGCCGGGCGTTGGTGATTATCACCGACGCGGGCGAGACCACCAGCGTTTCGAAATTCGATGCGACGCGTAAGGCGGCAATCGCTTCCGACGCGCTGCTGTATACCGTCGTGATGCGGCCGATGAAATCCGACGCGGGTTGGAACACCGCGGGCGAACATGCCATGGTGACCATTACCGACAGCACCGGCGGGGCCATGTACTATCCGACCGAGGTTGCGGAGTTAAACGGAATCTTCGACCAGATCAATCGCGAACTCCGCACCCAATATTTGCTGAGCTATTATCCGACTCCGGCGCCTCCGCCGGGCAGCACCCGGCATGTTATGGTCAAGGTGAATTCGGGCGACACGGTGAGGTACCGCAAGGAATACTTCACGACGGCTGCGCCAAAGTAGTTTCTCGAAATTCAAAAAACATGGATCAATTCCTAAAAGTGGCGTTGGAAGCGGCGCGGGAAGCCGGCGCCGTGTTGCTGACCGAGCATAGCCGTCCGCAGAAAATCAGCTACAAGGGCGATGTGGATCTGGTCACCGAAACCGACAAGCGCAGCGAAGCGTTGATCGTCGGCCGGCTGCGCCGGGAATTTCCGGAGCATCGCATCGTGGCGGAAGAGGGGTCGGGCGGCGCGGCGGGCGCTTCGGAGTATGAGTGGCACGTGGACCCGCTCGACGGCACCACCAATTTCGCCCATGGCTATCCGTGCTTCGCCATTTCGATTGGCCTGCTGCAAGACGGTGAGCCGCTGGTGGGCGTGGTTTTCAACCCGGTGAGTAATGAACTGTTTTCGGCGACGCGTGGCGGTGGCGCATTCTTGAATGGCAAGCCAATTCAGGTGTCGAAAATCGATAAGCTTTCGACCAGCCTGGTGGCTACCGGTTTTCCGGTGCATAAGCGCGGAGATACCGGCAACATTCATTACTACTGGGAGTTCACTTTGCGGTCGCACGGAGTGCGCCGGGATGGCTCGGCGGCGCTCGACCTGTGTTCCGTGGCTTGCGGACGGTTCGAGGGTTTTTGGGAATTTGGACTGAAATCCTGGGACACGGCCGCAGGAATTTTGCTGGTCCAAGAAGCCGGCGGGAACGTGACGAGCTTGGCGGGTGGCCCGTATCGCCCCGGCGGCCCCGATATTTTGGTTACCAACGGGCTCGTCCACGCGGAAATGCAGTCTACGGTCGCGGAAATCGAGCGGCTCAGCAGCAAGTTATAAGCCCGCTGCGGCGGGCCTTCGTTGACTCCCATGTAGCGCGGTGCTAGCTTGGCCTTCACCTCCTGAATGCGCGCAGTTGACCTCATCCGCAAGAAACGCGACGGCGGGGAATTGTCCCGCGAAGAAATCGAATTTCTGATTTCGGGCGCGACCCACGAACACATTCCTGATTATCAAATGGCGGCGTTCCTGATGGCCGTAGTCTGGCGCGGGATGACGCGCGCGGAACTGGCGGCGCTGACCGAGGCGATGTTGCATTCGGGTTCGGTGCTGGATTGGTCGGAATTGCCGGCCGTGAAGGTGGATAAGCATTCGACCGGCGGCGTTGGGGATAAGACTTCGCTGATCCTGGCGCCAATTGTGGCGGCAGCGGGGCTGTATGTGCCGATGATCAGCGGACGCGGGCTGGGGCACACCGGCGGGACGCTTGATAAGCTCGAAGCGATTCCTGGATTCAACGTACACCTGAAAATTGACGAGTTTCGTCGCGTGCTGGAGCAGACGCGATGCGGGCTGATTGGCCAGACGCCGGAGATCGCACCGGCGGACAAGAAGCTGTATGCGTTGCGAGATGTCACGGCGACCGTCGAGAGCCCTTACTTGATTACCGCGTCAATCATGAGCAAGAAAATGGCGGAGGGCATCGACGCTCTGGTGCTGGACGTGAAGACTGGCGACGGCGCGTTCATGAAAAAACCAGCCGACGCCGAATATCTGGCGCAGTTGATGGTGGAAACCGGCACGCGCATGGGCAAGAAGATGGTGGCGTTAATCACGGATATGGAGCAGCCGTTGGGGCGGAAAATCGGTAACGCCCTGGAAGTAGAAGAATGTATGGAAGTGCTGCACGGCGGCGGGCCAGCGGATTTGCGGGAGCTGTCTTTAGAGCTTTCGGCCTGGATGTTCGTATTGGGCGGGCGGACGAAAACGGTAGACGAAGGACGCGAGCTCGCTGCGGAAATGATTACATCGGGACGGGCGCGTGATACATTCCGGCAAGTCATTGCGCTGCAGGGTGGGGATGCGCGCGTGGTGGATGATCCGAGTTTGTTACCGCAGGCAAAGCACACTGCACGCTTTCCGGCGAAGCGTTCCGGGTACGTAAATGCGATTCGCTGTGAGAGGGTCGGAATCGCCAGCATGACGCTCGGCGGCGGGCGCGAGAAGAAGGAAGATTCGGTCGATCCGGCTGTGGGATTGGTTCTCGAGAAAAAAATCGGGGACAAAGTCGAGGCCGGCGAGAATTTGTGCACCATTCACTACAATCAAGACGCGCGCCTGGTCCCGGCCGTGCGGTTGCTTTCAGAAAGCTTTGAGATTGGTGATAGCGCTCCAGCGCGAACGCCACTGGTACTGAAAATTATTGGAGCCGGCGAGTACTCCTAAGGTGAAAATGGCCGAATCGCAATTTCGAGGAGAGTGCTGCGGATGCATCGTCTAGTCGGGGTTCTGGGTTTGGCGACGATGATGGGAGTAGCGTGGCTGCTTTCGACCAACCGCCGCGCAATTCGCCTGAAAACGATTGGCTGGGGGCTGGGGCTGCAGATTGTATTTGCTTTCCTGGTGCTGCGCTGGACGTTCGGCCAAGACATTCTGGCGCGGGCCGGAGCCGGTGTGAACTGGTTCCTCGATTTCTCCTACGCGGGATCGGACTTTCTTTTCGGCAAGCTAGGCGAACAACATTCCTCGATGGGCTTCTTCTTCGCTTTTCAGGTGCTGCCCACCATTATCTTTATCGCCGCGGTTTTCGCGCTGTTGTATTACCTGCGCGTGATGCAGCTGATTATCTGGGTGGCGGCGAAGATCATGACGTATCTGATGGGCGTGAGCGGAGCCGAATCGCTCAACGTGGCCGCCAGCATTTTCATGGGGCAGACCGAAGCTCCGCTGACCATTCGCCCGTATCTGCCGGAAGTGACCAAATCAGAATTGATGACCATCATGACCAGCGGCATGGCGCACGTTTCGGGCGGAATGATGGGCGCCTACATTCTGTATGGAATCGAGGCCAAGCATTTACTGGCAGCGGTGATCATGACCGCTCCCGGAACGATCATGCTTTCGAAGATGTTCGTGCCGGAGACGGAGACACCAGTGACTTCCGGACTGGTGAAGCTGCCGACACTGGAGCGGGACGCAAATGCGTTGGCTGCGATTTCGCGCGGCACTGTTGATGGATTGAATCTGGCGCTCAACGTGGGCGCGATGCTGATCACTTTTATTGCGCTGATCTATCTGGTCGACGGATTGTTCGGAGCCACCCACGATTTTCTGTTTGCCCACGGGATTCCGTGGTTTCCTTCGAGCATCGAGCAGATTTTCGGTTACTTGTTTTCGCCGGTGGCCTGGGTGATTGGGATTCCATGGAAGGATTGTCACACCATGGGGAATCTGCTGGGCTTGCGCATGGTGACCAACGAGCTGATCGCCTTTCAACGCCTGGCGCCATTGAAGGCGTCGCTCGATCCCCGTTCGTTTACGATCGCGACTTTTGCGTTGTGTGGTTTTGCGAATCTGAGTTCGATCGGGATTCAGATTGGCGGAATTGGCGCGCTGGCTCCGAACAAAAAGGCGGACCTGGCGCGATTGGGCATTCGCGCGATGATGGCCGGAACCATGGCTAACCTGATGTCCGCTTCGATCGTAGGGATATTGCTGCGATGATCATGCGCGGGAAAAAATCCGGCTCGCGCCTGAGCGAATTCGAGGCGGCAAACAAAGCCGCGAAACTTATATTCTCGAAAACGAGGCTGCGGCCGAAGATTGCGCTGGTCTTAGGCAGCGGGCTGGGCGCTTTCGCTGACGAATTGACAGAAGCCACGCAGATTCCCTATGCGAAAATTCCTGGCTTTCAGCAATCGACGGCGGTCGGACACGCCGGACAGCTGGTCATCGGAAGGGCTGAAGGCGTGCCGGTAGTGGCGATGCAGGGGCGCTTTCACGGATACGAAGGTTATTCGGCGAAGGAAGTTACGTTCCCGATGCGCGTGTTCGGGCGCCTGGGAATCAAAGCGGCGATCCTGACCAACGCTGCGGGCGGCATCAACACCGGGTATAACCAAGGCGTGCTGGTGGTGATTCGTGACCACATCAACCTGCAGAATACGAATCCACTGGTGGGACCGAATGACGAGCGCTTCGGACCACGATTTCCGGATTTGTCGAAAGCTTACTCGCCGGCCTTTCGCGCGATTGCGGCAGAAGAGTTGCGGCGAGTGAAGATGAACGTGCAGGAAGGAGTTTACGCGGCGCTGTCTGGGCCGAATTATGAAACGCCGGCGGAGATTCGCTACCTGCGCACGATTGGCGCCGATCTGGTGGGCATGTCCACCGTGCCGGAAGTAATCGTGGCGCGGCACATGGGAATTGAGGTTTTGGGAATTTCTTGCGTCACCAACATGGCGGCGGGAATCGTGGACCAGGAGATCAATCACCAGGAAGTGCTGGAAACGGGCGAGCGCGTGCGAGGGCAATTTGTGGCTTTATTGCGCGCGGTGATTCCGCGAATCGCGGCCGGGCTGAATTGAAGAGGGCATGGCAGGAAAATTATGAGCGAGTTTGACGTTCTGATTTCGGCGGCGCGCCAAGCGCGTGAAAATGCGCATGCGCCGTTTTCCGATTTTCGAGTAGGGGCCGCGCTGCGCGCCGGCTCCGGACGCATTTATACCGGATGCAACATCGAAAATGCCACGCTGGGGCTGACTTGTTGCGCCGAACGCGTGGCGATTTTCAAAGCGATGTCCGAAGGCGAGCGGGATTTTAATGCGATCGCGGTGGTGACGGACGTGGACCGGTTGACGCCGCCGTGCGGTGCTTGTCGGCAGATCATCTGGGAATTTTGTGGCGACATTCCGGTGTTGCTGGCGAACCTGCAGGGCAAAGTAGAAAAGGAGACATCAGCGGGATTATTGCCGCGGCAGTTCGACGGTTCATTTCTGTAGTCGGGAGCCAATTCCAAATGTCACGAATTTTTCGCGCGGTATCACTCTTGATTTGTGCCTTGGTGTTCCTGGTCTTGGCGTCTCCAGCATTCGCCAAAGACAACGTCGACCTGGTGGTGACCAACGGCACGGTGATTACCATGGACGCCCAGCGGCGAGTGATCGAAAACGGCGCGGTGGCGGTACGAGGCGATTCGATTGTGGCGGTGGGACCGAGTGCCGAGATTAGTGCGCAATATCAGGCGACGAAAACGATCGATGCTCACGGCGCGATCGTGATGCCGGGACTGATCAACGGCCACGCGCACGCCGCGATGAGCCTGTTTCGTGGCATCGCCGACGATCTTTCGCTCGACGAGTGGCTGAAAAAATATATTTTCCCCGCCGAAGCGCGCAACGTGACCGAGGATTTCGTGGTCTGGGGTACGCGCCTGGGAATGCTGGAAATGATCCGCGGCGGGATCACCACCTACGCGGACATGTATTACTTCGAAGACGCTGTAGCGCGGGTGACCAAAGAAGCGGGCATGCGCGGAGTGCTGGGCGAGACCATCATCGATTTCCCGGCGCCGGACAACAAGACGGTGGCGCAGGCTCTGGAATACACTCAGAAATTCCTGGATCACTGGAAAGGCGATCCGCTGATCGTCGCTGCGCCGGCGCCACATTCGATGTACACCTGTTCGGCCAAGACGCTCCAGGACGCGGCTGCGCTAGCGCGGAAGAATCATGCACCAATTCTGATCCACTTGGCCGAGGCGCCTTTTGAATTGCAGGAAAGCCGCGAAAAATATGGAATCACGCCGGTAGGCTATCTGGCACGCGAAGGAATTCTGGGGCCGGACGTCATAGCTGCGCACTGCGTATGGGTGGATCAGGCAGACATCGCGCTACTGGTGAAATTCGGAGTAGGTTGCACCAACAATCCATCCAGCAACATGAAGACTGCGGCCGGCGTCTCGCCGGTGGTCGACATGCTGGCGGCGGGGCAGGCGATTGGCCTGGCCACCGATGGTGCGGCGAGCAACAACAATCAGGACCTCTTCGAGGAGATGAATCTGGCGGCAAAGCTGCAGAAAATCACGCGAATGGATTCGCGGGCGCTGCCAGCTGAGCAAGTGGTGGAGATGGCCACGATCGGCGGAGCCAGGGCTATTCACCAGGAAAAGCTGATCGGTTCGCTGGAGGCAGGGAAGAAGGCCGATTTAATTCTGGTGGATACTACGGCGCCGCACGCGACGCCGATGTACAACGTCTATTCAGAACTCGTGTTCGCACTCAAGGCCTCGGACGTGAGGACGGTTGTCGTCGGCGGAAAAATCGTGATGGACGATCGCAAGATGACCACGCTGGACGAGCCGGCAATTTTGGCCAAGGCGAATGAATACAAGGCGCAGATTCAGAAATCGCTGGCCACTCCTGCAGCCCAATAGGTAGTTCGGAAACTATTCTCCAGATTTGGCCATGTTACGCTGACGAATAAGTTTCTGCGCGGACGAGCGCAGAGTTTCCGGGACGTTTTTATTACCGGAAAGTTGTTTCAGGTCGCCGGGAATCAGGCGCGGCAGCAGGTGCAAGGTAACGTCGATGGGCGCTTTGGGATTCTTGGCCAAATTCTTCACTACGATGTAGCTCTTCATGAACGCGCGGTTCTTCGCAATGTTCCGCAATACTTCCTGCGACACGTTGGCCATCCCTGCGAAATTTTCTACTTCCAGATCGGTGAGGCGTGGTGATTGCAGCACGGCGCGTTGCACGATTTTGTTGGGATCGCGGATCAGGAGCATGCGTTCTTCGCGGCCGCCTTTGACCGCGAGCTGAATCCGCTGGACGACGTTCATGCCGGCCAGTCGCTGCAGCAGGGTCTTGCGGCGTTTGACGTCCGGAACGGCTTCGACCGCTGTTTCCTCGAGTTCTTCTTCCTTGATCAGCGTGTTGGTCTGAATTTCGGAGAGCAGGTCGCGCTGTTCGGCAGTCGCCGTGGATAGTTCGGACACCGCAGGGCCCAGGTCGGGATCGGAACTGAGCCGGTCGAGATTATCGAGCAGGGCCTGGATGCCGTCGCTGGTCAGCGTCGGGCTGGCCTGGGTAACCAATTCAGGAGGACACGCGATGTTTTTCGCCAATGCATCGGCGATTCCCGGCTGCTCCCGCAGCTGTTCGGCGCAAAAGGCAAAACAGCGCGGGTCCGCGTCCGAGCGAGAAATTGCTGCGACGAACGCGTTGAGAGGCTGGGTCGCTATGGCCTGAAGCGCTGCTTCAGAGATTGAGAAGTCGGAGTCGGTAGTGAGGATGGCCAGGATTTCGGCGAGATCCGCTGGGGCCAAGGCCAATCCGCCGGAAATGATGTCATTTTTTTGTTCCGTCGTCGCCTGGCCGGCGCGAACGGCGGCACGAAGTTCGGCGCTAATGGGAGGCCGCCGACGGAGACTTGATATCTTTTTGGGTGAGCGTGATCGACCCCGGCTGGCCCGGCTGGCCGGGAAGCAAAACCATCTGGCCATTCAGATCGAGCAGGAGCGCCGACGCATCATTCGAAGAGACTTCGATGGCATTGACCGCCGTGAATTCCTTCACGTCCCCGAGGCTGAGGTGCCCGCTGAAAGTTGGCTTGCCGTCGGCGACGATGGTCACATCGGTTTCATGCGCAGCTTGGAGTTTGAGCGTGAGCGAAACCGGAGCACCGGCGGCGGCTATATCCGTGCCGGCGGGATTCGCGGCGGTGCCCGACGGAGTGACTGGTTGAGCTTTGGGCGCTTCCGGAGTTACCACTACTGCCGTCGCGGAACGTTTGTGGAGATAAGCGGTGGCCCGCGGAACCAAAAATTGAACGGCGAACCATCCGGCGGCGATCACCACTGCGGCGAATATCACCAGCACCAGAATCTGCCGCCAAGGCGTTTCCACTTCATCGGGAGGATCAGCGACGACTCCTGGTTCGGGCCGGCCGCGCGTGTGCAGGGAGTACTCGGCGACCATGCTCTCTTCATCCAGCCCCAGATAGTGCGCGATCGAGCGGATGAAACCCCGGTTGAAAACGCCGCCGGGCAATTTTTCCCACTGTTCGCTTTCCAGCGCAGCCAAAAATCGCGGCGCGATACGGGTGGCCAGCGAGATTTCTTCAAGAGAAACCCCACGCATTTCGCGTTCGCGTTTTAGATGTTCGCCGAAAGGTGTCGAAGACATGCGCGCCGGAGGTAAAGCCCCACGAAAAATATAGGCGTCGGGCGAGAGTGTGTCAATGCGGCGAAACAAACTGGGCAAAACTGGGGAAAAAGGACAGTTGGCGATTCGTCATCGCAGCGCGAAGGGACGTTGCGGTACCGCGAACGCGTTCTTATAATAGTAATGTTGAGCACTGACATCCCAGAGCGCAAGAGCCTTATCCCGCCGGGCGCCACGCGTCGAAATCCGGACGGACGTCCGTTCGATGGCGTCGAACGACGCCGAAACCCCAACAATATCAACAACAGCATCCCCTTTCCGATCGAGCCGCCAATGCCGGAATCACCGAACGAAGTCTCAGTGTTTCATGAGCTGGGCAAGGCCCTGACGTCGTCATTGCAGCTGGACCAGGTCCTGCGCACGATCATGGACAAGATTAATGAGGTACTCCGGCCGGATACCTGGTCGCTGCTGCTGATGGACGTGGATCGCAACGAACTGTACTTCCAGATCGCGACCGGCAAGGGCGCGGACTCGTTGAAGGACGTTCGCATCAAGGTGGGGCAGGGATTGGCCGGCTGGGTGGCGCAGACCGGCAAGACCGTGGTGGTTCCGGATACTTCCAAAGATTCGCGGTTCTTCGGCCAGGTCGACGCCAAGACCAAAATGGAAACGCAATCGATCGTGGCCGTGCCGGTGCGCTTCCGCGAACAATGCCTGGGCGTGATCGAGCTAATCAACATTATCGGCCCCGAGGGATTTAGCGATCGGGATATGGCGTTGCTCGAAGCCTTGGCGGACTACGCGGCGATCGCGATCGAGAATGCGCGGCACGTGCAGCGTATTCACGAGCTGACTATCACCGACGATTGCACCAGCCTGTACAACGCGCGGCATTTGAATTTCATGCTGGATACCGAGATTTACCGCTCGCATCGGTATGCCTTCGAATTTTCGCTGATTTTTATCGACCTGGATCACTTCAAGAACATCAACGATACCCACGGGCATTTGATGGGTTCGAAGCTGCTGGCGGAAATTGGGCAGGCGATTAAGGACAAGTGCCGGTTGATCGATTTGGCGTTCCGCTATGGTGGCGACGAATTCGTGGTGCTGCTGCCGCAAACCTCCAAAGAAAATGCGATGGGCGTGGCCCGCCGCCTGCACAAATTAATTCGCGAAGCGGTGTGGCTGCAAGAGTCCGGAATCAACGCGCATGTCACAGCCAGTGTCGGTGTGGCCGCGTATCCCAGTGATTCACGGACCAAAGCGGAATTGTTGCATCTGGCTGATGAAGCCATGTACATGGTCAAGAACACCACGCGAGACAGCGTGGCTGCTTGCGGCACCAACGCAGTTCCTGCCAAGAAAGTCGAAGCGTAAGTCAGTCTTCCAGCCTGGTTGTTCCCCGCAACCCGCTCCCCTATACTCGGCTTCTAAGGCAAATCATCGGGTTTTGTGATTTTTTGTGGGCGTTCGCGCAGGGAACCTGCTGCGAGCGCAGGAGCGGTTTTTGCGAAATCAGGAAGCGGCGCGATATGCACGTTGGGCGGCGTATGCCGCGTTCGCCGTGGCGCTGGTGGCAGGCGGAACCTACCTCCAGCGCATCATTCGGCAAGCTCGTGCCAAGGCCCGGCAGCCGGCGGCCGTGGCGGTTACCGTCGAGCAGCAATCCAACGAATTTTCGTTTTCGAAGGTGGAGAACGACCGCACGCTCTTCACCGTTCGGGCCTCGCGTGCCACGCAATTCAAAGAAGAAAACCGCGCGGTGCTGGAAGACGTCTGGATCACCATCTACGGCCGCGAAGGAACCCGCAACGACAATATTCACACCCGCGAGTGCAACTACGAACCGAAATCCGGAAACGTGAATTGCCAGGGAGATGTGCAGATCGATCTTTCCAGCGTGGGGGCTGTGCCGGGCGGTTCGGCCCCGGGCAAAACCCCGAGCGACGGAAAGAATGTCGACCATCCGATCCAGGTGACCACCAAGAATCTGTCGTTCAACCGCGAAAGCGGACAAGCTTCGACTCCGGAACCCGTACAATTCAGGTTTCCGGAGGGCCAGGGCCGTGCCGTGGGCGTGAACTACGATTCGCAGAACGCCACCATCCGGCTCGATCACGACGTGCAAATCGATATGGCGCCGACGGAAAAAACGAATGGATTGCCGGTGACCGCGCACGGCGCTAGCCTGGAAATCCGCCGCAATGAACGGATCGTAAATTTGACCGGAACCGCCGGGGCTCCCGCCATGGTGCAACAAGGCGCCCGGCAGCTGGCGGCCGGGAAGATCTCGATTGAACTGGATGCGAATTTTCACGCGCAGCACGTGGTGGCAGAGAATCAGCCCGCGGTGCGCGGAACCGACGCCCACGGCGAATTCGCAGCCTCGGCCGAGCGTTTCGAAGGCTTCCTGAATTCATCCGGTTCGATCGACCGCATCGTCGGGGACGGCGGAGTGAAGGGCACGAATCGCGCCAAAACTGGCACCGACACGTTTGCCATGCAGCATGTCGAATTGACGCTGCAGGGCAAGCAGAATCTTCTACGTACCATGGCGGCCACCGGCGACGTGGCCTTCGATTCTTCGGCGGGCGCCGATACGCGAAGCCTGCAAACGCAATCGCTACTGGTGAAGTTTGGCGCCGGAAAGCAGACCGGCAAAACTCGCGTAGAGACGGCAGAAACCTTGGCACCCGGAACGATCCTCACCAAGACCGCCACCGATTCGACCGAGTTGAGCGCTAAGAAATTCGTGACCGAGTTCAACGCCGCCGGCCAGCTCGAGAAGTTGCTGGGCTACTCCGGCGTGCAGATTCGCCGCCAGATTGGTACGGCGGCGCCGCAAATCAGTTCGGCTAAGGAGCTGGTTGCTACTTTTGCCCCGGACGGCGCGTGGGAGACACTGGACGAGAAAGACAATGTGAAATTTCAGCAGGCCGATCGCCAGGCCAGCGCAGCTCGCGCGCGGGTGGTGCGGTCGACCGACACCATCATCATGGATGGCTCGCCGGTGCTGGCGGATGCGCAGAGCCGCACAACGGCGTCCAGCGTGACCATCAACCAAAAGTCTGGCGACATTCGCGCGACGGGAAATGTGCTCTCCACCTACAACCCCACCGCGCAGGGTAGTGGTGCGATGACGTTAGGCCCCGGCGCCGGCCACGTCTCGGCGCAGACCATGACCGGCTCGACGACTTCAGGGCACGTGATTTACACCGGACACGCGCGTCTGTGGCAGGGAGATTCGGTGCTGCAGGCCGAGCAGATTGAAGTTTGGCGCGACGACAAAAAGCTGGTGGCAACCGGAAACGTCGTAGCTGTGTTTCCGCAGGCGGCCGGGACGGAGCTGAAGGTGCCCGGACCGTCCTTGCCAGGGGCCAAACCCGCGCAGCCTACAGCGAATTCGAATGCGCCGCACGGGCCGACGCTATGGGAAATCCATGCGCCGATGCTGACTTACTGGAGCGATACGGGAAAGGCGCATCTGGAAGGCGGCGTCACCGCGCATTCGCAGGAAGGCGCGATGGATTCGAAGACGCTCGACGTGTTCCTGACGCAGGCCCCGCCAACCAATACGCCGGCATCAACCGCACCCACCAAAACAGCCGCTAGCGGAGGCCGCCAATTGGATCGGGCACTCGCTCTCGGCGGCGTCAAGGTCCGCCAAGGCGACCGCACCGGTGTCGCCGATCAAGCGGAATACACGGCCGCGGACGGCCGATTCGTACTTTCCGGCGGAAATCCCACAATTACCGATGCTTCCAGTGACACGACGACCGGCCATTCGTTGACCTTCTTTGTAGCGAATGATACGATTTTGATCGATTCGCAAGAAGGTTCACGCACGCTCACCAAGCATCGAGTTGAGAAATGAACCGTAATGCTGAAACTCCAAGCTGCCGATCTCAGCAAGTCGTATAGGGGCCGCAAGGTCGTCGACAACATCAGTCTGGAGATTCAGCAGGGTGAAGTGGTTGGGTTGCTGGGGCCGAACGGCGCAGGCAAGACCACGACGTTTTACATTTTGGTAGGTCTCGCGCGTCCCGATTATGGGCGTGTTTTGCTGGATGGCGAGGACATTACCGACCTACCCATGTACCTCCGGGCTCGCAGCGGTATCAGCTACCTCCCTCAAGAGCCGTCTGTCTTTCGCAAACTGACCGTAGAAGAGAACTTAATGGCGGTTCTCGAGACGCTGCCGCTGGCTTCGGAGCAGAGGCGCGACCGAGTAGAAGAGCTTCTGGCCCAGATGGGGCTGGAGGGGGTTCGTTACAGCCAGGCTTACGTGCTCTCCGGGGGAGAGCGGCGGCGCCTGGAGATAGCCAGGTCGTTGGTGCTGGCGCCTTCTTTCGTGCTGCTGGACGAGCCATTCGCGGGCATCGATCCACTGACCGTGGTGGATATTCAGAAGATTATTGCGGATTTGAGCGCATCGGGTATCGGCGTACTAGTGACGGATCACAATGTTCGTGACACGCTAGCAGTGACGAACCGGGCCTATATCATCAATGATGGGAAGATCTTCCGGGCCGGGACACCGCGGGAGCTTTCGGAGGATCCAGAAGTTCGCCGGGTGTATTTAGGGGAAGGTTTCCGGCTGAACTGATTTTCGGTTCGAAATTTTGAACAGGTTGCCATGAATTGGCTCGCACCAAAACTTAGCCTCCGTGTAGCGCAGAAACAGATTCTGACGCCGGGGCTTGTGCAGATGGTCAGCGTGCTGGCGCTGAACCGTCTGGAATTGCGCGAGATGATCAACCAGGAAATCATGGCCAATCCGGTCCTGGATGAGATCACCGAAGAAACCGCCGCCGCGACGGACAGCTATCAAGACGAAGCGTTTCTCAAAAAAGAAACTGAGAAAGTTCCGGAAGTCGAAGCGGCGAATCCATTCGACGAATTCGATTTCAGTTCGTTTTTCGGGCAATATTTGGATGCTGGCGCGGAGCGATCTGCCGGAACCGAGCGCGAAGACATCGAGCGCCCCTCCTTCGACAAGTTTTTATCTTCCGCTGCGAATCTTGCCGACCATTTGACTTGGCAGCTCAGCATGAGCATCTGCACCGAGACGGTGCGGAAGATTGCGGATGGGATCATCGGCAATCTCGATGAGAACGGGTATTTGACCGCGACGCTCGAAGAGCTGGCCGCTTCCGGCAATTACACCATGGACGATGTGGAAGAAGCGCTGGCCATGGTTCAGGAATTCGATCCGCCGGGCATCGCGGCGCGCGACCTGAACGAATGTTTGCTGATGCAACTGAAATTGATCGACCCGCAAAATACTCTAGCGCAGCAAATCATCTCCGAGCATTTGAAACTACTGCAAAACAATCAATTGAAGGAAGTGGCGCGCGCGCTGAATCGGCCCATCGAATTGGTCAAGCGCGCGGTAGACGTGATCAAGCATCTCGATCCCAAGCCAGGTTTGCGTTACAACCACACCGAACCGCGGCTGGTTGAGCCGGATGTGCAGTTCCGCAAAGTCGATGGCGAGTGGCAGGCGCTGATGAATGAAGACGACCTTCCGCAGCTGCGTCTGAATCCGATGTACCGGCGGCTGTTGGCTCGCGACGCGGCCGATCGCGACGTACGCAACTACGTGAAGGAACGCTTCACCGCCGCAATCCAGCTGATGAAAAATATCGAGCAGCGCAAACACACGATCCAGCGCGTATGCCATTCGATCTTGCGCCGCCAGGAAGATTTTCTCGATTACGGCGCCGATCACCTGAAGCCGATGATGATCAAGGAAGTCGCCGAAGAAGTGGGCGTGCATCCTTCGACGGTAAGTCGCGCGGTTGCGAATAAATACGTGCATACGCCGCAGGGCGTCCTGGAATTGCGCTATTTTTTCAGTGAATCGGTGAACGGTCCGCAAGGCAGCGAGATGTCCTTGCTTTCGCTGAAGCGCCGGGTGAAAAAAATGATCGAAGACGAAGACACCGCCCACCCGTTGACCGACGAGCAAATCACCAAGCGCCTGAGCGAAGAGGGAATTCAAGTCACCCGCCGCACGGTGGCGAAATACCGCGAAGACCTGCGCATTCCCAGCACTCACCGACGAAGAGTGAAGGCTTAACCGCCCTCCCGTGAAGCGCCGCCGACCGAAAGCAAGAACTTCCGACCACAGCGCACGGCAACTGGTAATTCTTACGGGCCTTTCCGGCTCGGGCAAAGGCTCGGTCCTCAACACTTTCGAAGACCTGGGTTTCTACTGCGTCGATAACCTTCCAGTCGCGCTGATTCCTACCTTTAGCGAACTCTACGTAGAGGGCGTCGAAATCGAGCGCGCTGCGTTGCTGGTGGACGCGCGCGAAGGCGAGCAGATCGCCAAGCTGCCGGCCATTTATCGCAAACTCGCCGCCGAACAGCCGGCCACACTGGTCTTTGTGGAAGCCAGCGACGAAGTGCTGAAGCGTCGCTTCAGCGAAACTCGGCGGCCACATCCGCTCAGCAACGGAGGCAGTATTTCTGAAGGCATCGCGGCCGAGCGCCATCGCATGGCGCCCATCCGGCGCATGGCCGACGTGATCATTGACACCTCAAAATTCAACGTTCACGAATTGCGGCAATTCATCATCGACAAGTTTCAGCGTCCGGGCAGCCGCCCGCTGCTCGTTTCGGTAGTGAGTTTCGGATTTCGCTACGGAATTCCATCCGATGCGGACTTGGTTTTCGACGTACGTTTTCTGCCCAACCCGCATTTCGTGCCTAAGCTGCGGCCGTTCAGCGGCAAAGACCCGAAGGTGGCGCGCTACATCCGTTCGTTTCCGCAGACTGGCGAATTTTTGCGGCGCATCGAGAGTCTGCTTTCTTATTTGATCCCGCTGTACATTCGCGAAGGGAAAAGCTATTTGACCGTCGCGCTGGGATGCACGGGTGGACGGCATCGTTCGGTGGCGTTGGCTGAAGTCATTCGCCGGTATTTGCAGACGAAGAAATATTCGGCGAAGGTTGTGCATCGCGACATCGAAAAAAGTATTTCATGATTCCAGCAGGCAGAAAGATTTCGAGGGCTACTTGCATTGGCATCGATAACTTCTAATTCGACCGCGCGTCCGGCGCCCAGCATGACCGAAGGCGAAGAAATTCGCCGCCTGCTCAGCTACCTGATTCCGTACACGGGATTGCTGGCTGCTGGCGTGGTGCTGATGGCCATCATGGGCGCGGCGGACGGCCTGATTGCCTTCGCCATCAAGCCCGCGCTGGACGTGGTGCTGAACCCGCAGTCGACTATGCAGAAGCTGGTGTTATTCCAGGTTCCCTGGTCCCAGAAAATCGTTTACCTGAATTCTTTCGTTCCGGCCCGAGTGCATCATGTGTGGTCCGTTTTTGCGCTCGCTTTGTTCTTTATTTTCCTGGTCAAGGCTCTCGCGGAATATTTTGGCAGCACGGTGATCCAATACGTCGGGTTAGCCGGCATCACCAACCTGCGCAACAAGGCTTACGCGAAGATCGTCCAACAGCCGGTGGGTTTTTTCCACGATAACCCCGTTGGACGAGTTATGTCCGCGGTGATCACCGACATCGAGCAGTTGCGCTCGGCGTTTTCGGAGTATCTGGCCGATTTCTTCCGGCAAATTTTCAGCTTGGTCGCTTTCGTGGCAGTACTACTAGTGATCGATTGGCGTATGGCTGTGGGTTCGGCCGTGTTGGTGCCGCTGGTGGTTTGGCCGGTAGGCAAATTGGCCCGGCGAATTCGGGGCTCCACGGAAAAAAGCCGGTCGCGGCTGGCCGATTTAAGTCAGATCCTGCAAGAGACGATCAGCGGAAATCGCGTGGTCAAAGCCTTCGGTATGGAAGGTTTTGAAATCCAACGTTTTCGCGACGCCGCAAGGAATTTGCTGCGTGAAAATATGCGCTGGATTCGCGCGCTCGCGGCAACGGCGCCGATCATGGACATGCTCGGCGCGGTGGTTATCGCCATGATTCTTCTGTTTGCGCGCGGCGAGATCAAAACCGGTCGCATGACCATCGGGTCGTTCGGAGCTTTTACCTTTGCGCTGTTCAAGGCCTACGAGCCGATCAAGCGGATTGGCAGCATCTATCAGCTCTTCGTGCAGGCCCTGGGAATTTCATCGCAGGTTTTCACCTTACTTGATCTGCCAGAAGAAAAATTGGACGCCGAGGGTGCCAAAGTCTTGCCGCGCTTTTCGCAGTCGGTCCAGTTCGACGATCTCTCGTTCACCTATGCCGATTCCGACACGCCGACGCTGACGCATGTGAATCTTAATGTTCCGGCCGGGGCCGTGGTGGCGATTGTGGGTTCGAGCGGCGCGGGGAAGACTACGTTGCTGAATATGTTGCCGCGGTTCTATTCGGCGTCGGCGGGCGCGGTGCGCATCGACGGCATCGATTTGCAGAACGTCACGCTGCGGTCATTGCGTGAGCAGATGGCGATTGTCACGCAAGAGACGATCCTCTTCAACGACACGATTTGGAACAACCTGTGCTACGGACAACCGAATATTTCTGAAGAAAAAGTCATCGCTTCCGCGAAAGCGGCTCTGGCTCACGATTTCATCATGCAGATGCCCAAAGGCTACCAGACCGAAATTGGCGACCGCGGCCAGCGGCTTTCCGGCGGTCAGCGGCAACGGCTGGCGATCGCGCGCGCTCTCCTGAAGGACGCGCCGATTCTGATTCTCGATGAGGCGACCTCTGAGCTCGACTCTGAATCTGAAATGCTAGTGCAGGGCGCTTTGAATAATCTGATGACCGGCCGAACTGTGTTCGTCATCGCTCACCGGCTTTCGACGATTCGCCGCGCCGACTTGATTGCGGTGATTGAAGCAGGCACAATTCGCGAGCGCGGAACGCACGATGAGTTACTGGCGCGCCGCGGATCGTACGCCAGACTTTACGAGATGCAATTCCGGGACGCCGAACCGGTGCGAGCCACCGGCACCCTTTAACTATGGCCAGCAAAGCCTCACACTCAGCGAATGTCGACGGTTCCAGGACCCGGGCCACCGGCCTGAAGTCGATGACCGGCTACGCCCAGGCGCGCGCGGTCGAAAGCGACTGGAATCTGCGCATCACCATTCGCGCCGTGAATCACCGTTTTCTTGATTTGCACCTGCGAATGCCCGAAGGTTTCGAATCCGTGGAACCGCAGATGCGGAAAGTCATTCGCGAACGAGTCCGGCGCGGGCATCTCGACGTGACGCTCCACTACGAATTGGCAGGGCCCGCAGCGGTGGGTGTGAATGAAGAGGTCGCTGCTGCTTATCTCGTAGCGGTGAATTCATTACGCAAGAAATTCTCGATTCAGACTGAGCCGGACTTGGCGGCCATTCTGCGACTGCCGGGCGTGATCGGCGCGGCAACCGGCTCGCTGGACTATGGCATGGAACGCATCGAAGCCGTCGTAGTAAAAGCGCTGCACGAGGCGCTCGACCGTCTCGATCGCATGCGCGGCGAAGAAGGCGTGCACCTCTGCAACGACATGAACGCGCGCCTGTCGACGATTACAACGCTGACCGCGGAAGTCGCTAAGCTCGCCGAGCGTGCGCGCCCGGCGTTTGCGAAAAGATTGGAGATGCGCCTCAAGGAGCTGCTGGGTGAAGAGCCGATCGATCCGACGCGGCTCGCGCAAGAGGTGGCCATCGCCGCCGAGCGCAGCGATGTTTCCGAGGAATTGGCGCGACTCGCCAGTCACGTGCAACAATTCGGGACGTTAATATCGACTGGGTCCGACGCAGGGAAGAAGCTCGATTTCCTGCTGCAGGAAATGCAGCGCGAATCGAACACGCTACTATCGAAAACGCCCGGCAACGAAGCAGAGGGACTGGAAATCACGCGGCTGGGCCTCGAGATCAAATCTGAGATCGAAAAATTGCGCGAACAGGTGCAGAACATCGAATGAGCGATCCCGGCCCGCTGGTGATGATTGTTTCCGGGCCTTCGGGCTCTGGAAAATCCACGCTGGTGGAAAAAATTCTAGAGCTGCCCGGCACCATGTTATCGGTCTCGTGCACCACCCGGGCCCCGCGCAAGACGGAGAGCGACGGCAAGTGGTACAATTTTGTCTCCGAAGCCGACTTCCAGCAGATGGTGGAGACTGGCCAGTTTCTGGAATACGCGCAAGTCTTCGGAAAGAATTGGTACGGCACACCGAAAAAATGGCTGGACGCGGCGACGCAGCAAGGACTTGACCTGGTACTCGAAATTGACGTACAGGGAGCCTTGCAGGTGCGGCGAAAATTGCCGGGGTCGGTTGCGATTTTTGTTTTGCCTCCGTCGCGGCAGGATCTGGAGCGCCGCATCCGGGCGCGGGGCCAGGATTCAGAAGACGAAATCGAGCGGCGTCTGGATCGTGCGCGTGAGGAAATGCTGAGTTACAGCAGTTATGATTTCGCGGTAATAAACGATAACCTTGAACGTGCGGGGCGGGAAATCCAGGCGATCGCGACCGGGTCGCGCTGCCGGGTAACCCGAAAAGAAGAACGCATTCGCGAAATACTAAAGTCTTTTGGAGGCTGATTTACAAATGGCGCATCTCAAGGACGCACCCGAGAGCCAGTTCGCATACGTCGTCGTCGTGGCGCGCCGCGCACGCCAATTGCTCATTGGCGGGCGGGCCATGGTCGATAATCCGAAATCCCGAAAAACCACGCGCATCGCCGAGGAAGAGCTGCAGAAGGGCCTTCTGGAATACGACGCGCCGCACCTGAACGAGCAGGCCGAAGATAAGGACGAGAAGAAGCGGAAGGCGTAAGCCGCCGCGAGGCTGTCATGAAAATCGCGCTGGGAGTGACCGGAGGAGTAGCGGCGTACAAGGCCGCCGAACTGGTGCGGCGCCTGCAGCAGGAAAAGCTGGACGTGCAAGTCGTGATGACCCGCGCGGCCCAGGAATTTATCACCCCGCTCACCTTCGCCGCACTCACCGGGCAGAAAGTCATCACCGAAATTTTTGGCGCGGAGAATGCCGCGCCGGCCAACGTCGAAAGCGCTATCGAACACATCGCGGTCGCGCAGCGAATCGATATGCTGCTGGTTGCTCCAGCGACCGCGGACAGCCTGGCGAAATTCGCGCAGGGACTGGCTGGAGATTTTCTTTCCACTCTGTATCTCGCGACCAAAGCGCCCGTGGTTGTGGCTCCGGCGATGAACGTGAATATGTGGGAGCACGACGCGACGCAGCAAAACCTCGCAACCTTGCGCGCGCGCGGTGTGCACGTGGTCGCGCCGGACGAAGGCTATCTGGCCTGTGGCATGGTGGGCGCGGGACGGCTAGCCTCGACAGATGCGATCGTGCTGAAAGTCCGCGATGTGCTGGGGCTCCGGCACGATTTGGACGGGCAGACAGTTTTGATCACGGCGGGCCCGACCTGCGAAGACATTGACCCCGTACGTTTCCTCACCAATCGCTCGTCAGGAAAGATGGGCTACGCGCTGGCCGAAGCGGCGCAACGGCGTGGCGCGCGCGTGATTCTGGTCAGCGGCCCCACCGATTTGAAAATTCCGGAAGGCGTCGACTGGGTTCCGGTGCGCACGACCGGGCAGATGCACAATGCGGTCCGCGAGCGGGCCAAAGATGCGACCATCGTGGTGATGGCTGCCGCCGTTTCCGACTATCGCCCGGCTTCAACTCACGAAACGAAAATGAAACGCGGCGATGGCGGCATCACGCTGACGCTCGAGCCTACTCCAGATATTCTCGCCGAACTCGGCCAAGACAAAGCGAATCGGATCGTCATCGGTTTTGCGGCAGAGACGAACAACGTCGCGGAAAACGCCCGCGGCAAACTTCAGCGCAAATCCGCGGACATGATTGTCGCGAATGACGTGACCCAGGAAGGCGCGGGCTTCGACACCGACACCAACATCGTGACTATGTATCTGGCGGACGCTCCAGAAATATCGCTGCCGAAATTGAATAAGTTCGATGTAGCGAATCGAATCTTCGATCAAGCCCTTTCCATTCGCAGAAATTCCAAGTAAATTCTTCGCGGGAGAAAAGATGGATCCGGCGAAGCCTGTTCGGACGGAACCCGTCCTGCAGCAACAAGTGCGAGATTGGCTGCAATATGGCGAAGAGCTGGGCCTCGCGCCTTATTTCCGCGACCGTCCGATGACCAACGAAGCGGTACCGACAGTTGCAGCTTCGCTCGAAGAAAAATCGTTGTCCACCGACGCCGAATTCGCCAGCGCGGCCGATCTGGAAGCATCACCAATCACCGCACACCAAACACCCATGCCACCCAGAAAAATTCTAAAAGAATCAGCGGCTGCGCTTATTTCACCCGCTCATGCAGCAACACTGTTTGGCGAGCAGCGCATCGAAGGCGACACGCTTCCGGTGATTCGAGATTTCATCGGCGAATGTACGCGCTGCAAATTGTCCAAAGGCCGCACGAAGATTGTGTTCGGCACCGGAAGCCCCAAGGCCCAATTGATGTTCGTGGGAGAAGGCCCAGGCCGCGACGAGGATTTGAGTGGTGAGCCGTTCGTGGGCCGGGCCGGCAAACTGCTGACCGACATGATCAAGGCGATGGGGCTGCAGCGCGAAGACGTATACATCGCCAACATCGTGAAGTGCCGCCCGCCAGACAATCGGCAGCCGGAGCAGGACGAAGTGGCAGCCTGCTCGCCATTCTTGATGCGCCAGATCGACGTGATCCAGCCCAAAGTTATTTGCACGCTGGGGAACACGCCCACGCAGACATTGATGCAGACCACCCAAGGCATTTCGAGATTTCGCGGCGAGTGGTTTGAATTTCGCAATGCAAAATTGATGCCGACCTACCACCCCGCGTATCTCCTCCGGAATCCCGCTGCGAAGGCGGACGTTTGGAAGGATCTGCAAAAAGTAATGGCCGTGCTTGGGCTGCAGGCGCCCAAGAAGCGCTAGCGCTTTTTTCCGATGCATACCTCCACCGGAGTCGCTCTTGGGCTGATGGGTGCGTTCTGCTGGGGCAGCGCCGATTTCGCCGCGCGATTTTCCTCGCGCCGCCTCGGCGCCTTCCGCGCGCTTTTCTTCATGCAGTTCTTCGGCTTGATCCTGCTCAGCGCTTACTTGAAATGGACCGGCGGGTTTTCTCGCGGTGTGGCGCCAGGCTGGCAACCGTGGGCCATGGCCGCGGCCGCGGGAGTATTGAATGTGGCGGCGTCGCTGGCGCTCTATCATTCGTTTGAGGTGGGCACGCTCAGCATCGTCGGGCCGGTGTCGAGCTGCTATCCGGCGCTGACCGTGGTCTTGTCGCTGCTCAGCGGCGAGCACATTCATTTGCGGCGGGGCATCGGCCTCGCAGTCACGCTGGCCGGAGTGATCTTGGCTTCCACTTCGTTCTCGCCTCTGCAAAAAAAGAATCCCGAGGCTGACGAAAAATTATCCGCCGCACATTTGTCGCGAGGCGTGGGCTCGGCGATCGCTGCGGCGTTGGGGTTTGGCGTGATGTTCTGGTTCCTCGGATTCCACGTGCTACCGGCAGTCGGCGCGCCGGTATCGGTCTGGATGATGCGGCTGACCGCGATCGTTTCGCTCGGTTTAGTCGCCGCGCCTGCAGGCAAGAGCCTGGCGCTACCGCGCGGAATGGTGTGGTGGGCCGTGTTTGCCGCGG
This sequence comes from uncultured Acidobacteriota bacterium, assembly GCA_963835025.1. GTDB lineage: Bacteria > Acidobacteriota > Terriglobia > Acidiferrales > UBA7541 > Palsa-295. The sequence continues at coordinate 49,261 of CAWIEL010000026.1, read as the reverse complement.
GCGTACTCGACACCGCGGCATTTCTGGCCAACAACGCTGGAATGCAAATGGGCTTGGTCTCGGTGGTCAGCGTACTCGCCTCGCTCTACGGCGCCTTCACTGTGCTGCTGGCCTGGATTTTCCTTCGTGAACGGTTAGAGATGAGCCAGTGGTTCGGCATCGCGCTGATTTTTGTGGGAATCGTGCTGGTCAGCCTCTAAACATCTTTTTGTTAGAATTCCCCAGCTATGCGATCACCAGCGCTGAATAGCGAAGTCGCGGAACATGGGTTCGCGATAATGGACGTGGCTCTTGGACCGGCAGCGATCGACCAACTCGACCACGATCTCCGCGACAATCCATTGCCAAGAAGCCGAGCGGGGATGCGTCATGCTCTCCGGCATCCCGCTGTGTTGGAGGTTGCGCGGTCGCCAGAACTCCTCGAAGTCGCGCAGAAAATTCTCGGTAGCGAAGCGTTCCCCTTCAAAGCCACACTCTTCGACAAATCTCCTGCCTCAAATTGGCTTGTGGTGTGGCATCAGGATACCGCCCTGCCCTTGCAAGAAAGATGCGAGACGCCGGAGTGGGGGCCGTGGTCGATCAAGGATGGGATAATTTACGCCCACGCACCAGCTAGCGCACTTTCGAAAGTAGTCGCGCTACGCTTACATCTGGATGAGTCGAGTTCGATGAATGGTCCGTTGCGAGTTCTTCCCGGAACACACACGCTCGGCATTTTGAACGATGAAGAAATCCACGAGATCAGCGCACGGATCGCTCCCGTCGATTGTCTGGTCCCGCGCGGCGGATTGCTGGTAATGAAACCGCTGATACTGCACGCTTCATCCAAGTCACGTTCGGAGGCGTCGCGTCGAGTGCTGCATATCGAATATGCAGCTTCGGACGAGATCGGTTCGGAGCTGCGGCTTGCGAAGACGTAGCCTCCCCTCTGGCGATGATTGCCGCCCGCCCGCGCTGTTACACTAGTGATTCCCGATGACTCAACGATTCTGCGAAGTGGCGCTACCGGTTCCGCTGCGTTCGGTTTTTACCTATGCCGTGCCGGAGCCGTTTGACAGCGAAAAACTCGTGGGCCGGCGCGTGCTGGTACCGTTTCGCAACCGCCCGATGGTTGGGGTCATTCTGGCGGAAACGCCGAAACCTCCCGAAGTGAAGCGCATTCGGGCGATTGCCGAGCTGCTTGATCCCATCCCCGCGCTGCCTTCCAAACTGATCGAACTGGGACACTGGATTAGCCGCTACTACCTCGCCCCCGTAGGCGAAACGTTCCGGGCCATGCTGCCACCTGAAATCGAACTGCGCCACGACCGCGAATACTGGCTGACGCCGCTCGGCCGGGCGTATCTGAACGATCTGGCCGGGGCGGAAGAAAAAACCGACGTGGAGGCTGCGGAGTTGGATTTTCTGAGGCGTTTCGCTCAGGCGGATTCCGCCGAGTCCGCGATCCCTTCGGCGCGATTGAAGCGCATCAGGGGCGGGGAATCGTTCGCCGAGAAAATGGTGCAGCATGGCTACCTCGCAGCGCGAGAAATGGCGCGGCGACGCAAGGAACGCCTGCAAAAAATTGTGGCTTGGAATGTGGAAGCCACGGATGCGCGCTCGAACGCCGCCGAAGAAAAAATTCGCGAGGTCCTGACGGCCGACCGCGGGCCTATGCCTTTAGGTTTACTCGTGGCGCAGCCCGGCGTTTCGCGGGCCGCAATCCAGCGTCTGGAAAAAGAGGGCTGCCTGCAAACCTGGGAAGAGCCGATTACTGCCGGCGAAGATCCTTGGGATACGGACTTTACTCCGCCGGCAAATGTGCTGAACCCCGAGCAGAAAGCCGTGCTCGAAGAAATCTGGCGCTGGCTGGTCAGCGGAAAATTCGAAGCGGCTTTGTTGCATGGCGTAACCGGTAGTGGAAAAACGGAAGTGTACCTGGGCGCGATCGATGCGGCCCTCTCGCGCGGAAAGACGGCGATCATTTTGGTCCCGGAAATTGCCTTGACGCTTTGGGTCGGCCGGCTGGTGCGCGCTCGCTTTGGTGAAAAAGTGGCCGTGCTGCACAGCGGCCTGCCCGATGTCGAACGCGCCCGCGAATGGTGGCGGGTCCGGCGGGGCGAAGCATCTATTGTGGTCGGCACGCGCTCTGCCGTTTTTGCTCCTCTCGAAAATGTGGGCCTGATCATCGTCGACGAAGAGCAGGAGACCAGCTACAAGCAGGAAGAAACGCCGCGATACCATGGGCGCGACACTGCCGTGTACCGCGCGCAGTTGGAAGGTGCCGTGGCGCTGCTAGGCTCCGCTACGCCGTCGCTCGAGACCTATCACAACGCCCGCGCCGGAAAATACCAGCTGCTGGAATTGTCTTCGCGCGTCGCCAACCGTCCGTTGGCCGACGTGCGGATCGTGGATTTGCGCGAAGAATTCAAGCGCGCACACAAAGCCGGGCCAGTTTCGGAATCGCTGCGCGCGGCGATTGCTCTGCGGCTGGAAGAGAAAACGCAGGCGATGGTGCTCATCAATCGCCGCGGATATTCCTGGTCGTCGCTATGCCGTAGCTGTGGGGCGTTCGTGCAGTGCGTGAACTGCAGCATCGCGCTTACGTATCACAAGAACCGCCAGCGCCTCGAATGCCACTACTGCAACTACTCGATCAAGCCTTCGAAGCAATGTGCGAAGTGCAAGTCGGAGTATATGTACTTCGTCGGAGACGGCGCCGAGCGTGTGGAAGAATATCTGCGCGAGACATTCAGCAAGGCGCACATTGCCCGGCTCGACCGCGATACGGTGCGCACCAAGCGTGAATTCCAAAAAGTTCTGGGAAGCTTCGCGAAAGGTGATGTAGACGTGCTGGTCGGAACGCAAATGGTGGCCAAGGGCCACGACTTTCAGCGCGTGACGCTGGTGGGTGTGGTAGCGGCAGATCTGGCGCTGGGGCGCCCGGACTTTCGCGCCGCGGAAAAGACTTTTCAACTGCTGACCCAGGTCGCCGGTCGCGCCGGACGCGGCGAACTTTCCGGCGAGGTGCTGGTCGAAACCCACTACCCCGAACACTACGCCATCCAGCACGCCGCCAAGCAGGATTATCTTTCCTTCTTCGAAAAAGAGGCGCACTTCCGGCGCATGCTGCACTACCCGCCGTTCACCGCGCTGGCCAGCATTCTGGTGCGGGACAAAAAAATCGAGAACGCGATTCGCTGGTCGCGAGCGCTGGGCGAATACTTTGCTCCATTCGAAAATCAAGGCGTGAAGGTGCTGGGTCCGGCCGCTGCGCCGCTGGCAAGACTCAAAAAAGAATACCGGTTTCAATTCTTGCTGAAAGCGCCGAAGCGTTCGGCGCTGGCAAAGGCCCTAAGTGGCGCTCTGGATTTTTGCGAGAAGAGAGAAATGCCGGAAACTGCGGTGATTGTGGACGTCGATCCCGCCAGTTTGTTCTAAACGAGATAACGCTTACCGCGCAGGAACCAACATAAAACACAGCAGAAAAATCCCCAAAGCCACCAAGGCCACCAGCTTTCGCGAAGGGTCCAGCGGCGTCCAGCGATCGAATAACGGCGGATGCGGAAAGCGGAACGAAAGCAGCAGCAGCCCGATGCCCCAGAATCCCCAGCCCGGCCATTGTTGCCAAACCACTCCGACGCCGATCAAGAGAATTGCCACCAGCAGCGAAATCCGTTGATGACGTTGCGGGGTCAGGCTATATAAAATGTGTCCGCCGTCCAATTGCCAGGAGGGAATCAGGTTCAGCGCCGTGGCCAGCAGTCCCACCCACGCGGCGCGTCCTACCGGTGACAGCAAAAGCGAAGCCGGATCGGCTCCCGGATGAAATAAAGCGATGAATCCGCGCATCAACGGTGGAATGCCAAAAGCAATCGACGTATTGGTCTGCGCATCCGGCACGATTTTCGAAGTCGCCACGGCATACGCCATCAGTGGTACGGCCACCAGAAAGCCGGCGATCGGCCCTGCGACGCCGATATCAAAAAGCGCCCGCCGAGTCGTAATCGGCGAACGGATGCGCAGCACAGCTCCGAGCGTTCCGAACAAAGTGGGAAACGGAATGAAAAACGGGTAGCTGACTTCAATCCCGTAATATTTGCAGGCGAAAAAATGCCCGAATTCGTGAGCCAAAAAGAAAGCGAGCAGCGAAAACGAAAAGGGAATGCCGAGCAGCAGCAAATGCGGATGCTGAAGCGGCGCCAGCATGGTCCCAACTAGCGTACCGTCGCCGGAAAACGGTTCCACATTGTGCGCGTAAGATTGCGCAAACTCCGCGCCCATCGCCATCGTCGAAATCATGGTGAGCAGGAAGAGCAGCACCGACGGCCACCACTGCGGACTGCGTCGCTGAACCTGCGCCGGCGGAAGATCAATCACATCCTGGAATTGCGCATCGAGGACTTCGAGAGGGTACCGATTTTGGCCGTTGCCGGTGCTCATCTGGTTTGGATGCGCTCGCGGGAGTTGTGATTTCGGCGAGGGCCTTCGGTCGAGCTGTTACGCGAATGGTGCAAAAGAGGATCGCTGAAAATCTCGCGCTCGATGGAGCCGCGCGCTAGTTACGCCTTGGGTTCCGCGGCCGTGGGCGCCGGCAGCGTCTGCAATTCTTTTCCGGGCTTGAAACGAACGGCTTTACCGGGAGGGATGCTCACCTGCTGGCCGGTGCGCGGGTTGCGCCCGATGCCAGTCTTGCGCGGTTTAACATTGAAAACGCCAAACCGGCGCAATTCGATGCGCTCGCCCCGGCCGAGGGCGTTCTTCATGGCTTCGAAAACCGTCTCGACGGCCTGCTCGGCCTTGGTTCGGGTGATGTTGGTTTTCGATACGATCGCGTTGACGATGTCGAGCTTGATCACAAAGTGCCTCCCGCTAGGCGGAAACCTATGCTAGACAGGGGGTTGCAGGTTGTCAAGCCTGACGCCGTGTAATACACTGCCGCGTTCGTAAATGTGCGAAAGCGCCCGGCGTAGGGTGCTGCATCCGGTAATTGCCGCCATTGCGGCGGTCCCGCGGAGGAATCGATGTCGGTGAAGTCTGACAAGTGGATTACCAAGATGGCCAGGGAACACGGCATGATCGAGCCGTTCGAGGGCCGTCAGGTGCGCGACGGAGTCATCAGCTACGGGGTTTCGTCCTACGGTTACGACATGCGCGTGGCCGATGAATTCAAGATTTTTACCAACGTGAATTCATCGATCGTGGATCCCAAGCATTTTGACCCGAAATCGTTCGTGGAGTTCAAAGGCGCGGTCTGCATCGTGCCGCCGAATTCGTTCGCGTTGGCGAGGTCGGTGGAATATTTCCGCATCCCGCGCAACTGCCTGACCATTTGCGTGGGGAAGTCGACCTATGCGCGCTGCGGAATTATCGTGAACGTGACGCCTTTCGAGCCGGAGTGGGAAGGCTTTGTGACGCTGGAAATTAGCAATACGACTCCGTTGCCGGCGAAGATTTACGCCAACGAAGGTCTCTGCCAAGTCATCTTCTTTGAATCGGACGAGCAGTGCGAAGTCTCCTACAAAGACAAGAAGGGAAAGTATCAGTCGCAGCAGGGAATCGTGCTGCCGAAACTTTAGCCCGGAAACTCCGCACGCCCGCGAAAGTCGGGATTCGTTATTTTTTTGCGACCAGCGGAGATACTTTGCCCCACGCGCCGGTGAACACGAAAGAATCGAGAGGCTTGCGTTGGCGCGGGGCTGTTTCTTGCGCACGCAGCTGATCCGGAAGCGTCGAAGGGTCGCCTTCATAACCAATCGCGAAGCCTGCCACGGCGTCGAATCCTTCCGGAATCTTGAAAATCTCTCGCGCCTTATCTGGCAAAATTCCAGCCATCTGGTGCACCGAAAGGCCTAGCGCTTCAGCCTGAATTTGCAGGGTCGCCATGGCTTGGCCAACGTCATGAAACGCGTGGCTGTTGGGCTGGCCGTTATGCGGGAATTTTTGCGTAGCGACGCTTAGTCCAACGACCGGCGCCGATTTCGCCCATCCAGCGTTGAACTCAACAAAGCAATCGAGGATGTGCTGATAATCCGTGGGATCGTCTTTGCTGGCCACGATGAATGACCAAGGTTGTGCATTGTAGGAAGAAGCGGCCCAGCGAGCGGCTTCGAAGAGGGCGCGCAATTTTTCGTGTTCCACCGGGCGGTTTTCAAAAGCGCGCGGGCTCCAACGGTGCGTAATCAAGTCGTGAATCGGAGTGCTAGTTGTTGCTGGTCTCTTGGTTTTTGCCATATTTTTCCTCCGTGAATCGTCTCGGTTTAGATGTTTCGTTCGGCTCGTTCGTTCCTGAGAATCGTTCGTAAGTAAAGCTCAGGCCGCGGCAGGAAACCGCGGCCCGTGGAAAACAGTCCTGGCTCTTAGGCCTTCTTCAGTCGCGCTGCATCGACCGAATACGCCCCGGCGCCAAACGTCGCGACAAACAGTAAGCCGCCCATGATCGCCACGTTCTTCAAAAGATGAATCTGATTGTCCATTCGTTCCATGCCTTGCAAGGCCCAGAAATTATGGAAAATCAGCGTGGTGGGAATCAGGTATAGAAACAGCACCCAGGCGGCGAGGCGCGTCTGGAATCCACTGAGGATCGCCAATCCGCCCCCGATTTCGACCAGAGCGGCGAGCCAAATGGCCAAGTCCGGGGCCGGAAGCCCCTTGGACGTGGCAAACCCCACCATCGCCGCGTGTGCGGCGATCTTGCCCAAACCGCTGAAGAGGAACACGGCACTGATCAAGAGTCTGCCGGCTAACGGTACAACGCTGGTATTTGCGGACGTGTCGGACATGTTTTATTTCTCCTGTTTGAGTTTGAACTTGGCCCGGTTATGCGAGATCGAACAACAAAACTTCGGATGGCTCTTGAGCCAGGACGCGAACTTCTTTTTCCTTGGTAATCGCCGCGCCGTCGCCCTGCTTCAATTCCAAGCCGTTCAGGCGCACTGCGCCACGCGCAACTTGAACCCAGGCGTGCCGTCCGGACTTTAGTTCATGCTTGGTCTCATCGTCCTTGTCCAACCGCGTGATGAAGAGATCGGCATCCTGACGAATGGTGATCGGTGCCTCAGGTCCCGCGACATGATGAAACTTTCCGCGCAGGTCCTTATCCGGAAACGAAAGCTGCTCGTATTCCGGCTTCAGATTCTTCTTCTCCGGAACGATCCAGATTTGCAGCAGATGCGCCGGATCCTTCGGCGAAGGATTGAATTCGCTGTGCAGGATGCCCGATCCGGCGGTCATGTGTTGCAGTTCGCCGGGACGGATCACCGCGCCGGTTCCCATACTGTCGCGATGTTCCAGCGAGCCATCCAGAATCCAGGTCAGGATTTCCATATCCCGGTGCGGATGCATGCCGAAACCTTTTCCGGGCGCGACGATGTCCTCGTTCAGGACGCGCAGCGAGCGGAACTGAATGTGCTCCGGGTCGAAATATTGATCGAATGAAAAAGAAAAGCGGGTATCGAGCCAATCGAGCTGATTGTGCCCGCGTTCTTCACTTGCTCTCACTTGAATCATTTTGTTTCTCCCTTTTGAAACGCTCCAGGCAGAATGCTTCCGCGCCATGCCCTAGCTTGCCCGCGATGCGGCGCAGCTCTTCCTGCTCGGCGGCGGTTAATTCGCCCATGATTTTTGCCACGAAGGCGGCGTGCTCCGGAAACACCTTGGCGATCAAGCGCGCGCCTTTCGGCGTCAGGTGAATCATCACCATCCGCCGATCTTTCTCCTGCCGTACGCGACGTGCCCATCCGCGCTTTTCCAGGTTGTCGATCACCAGCGTGATGTTCCCGCCGCTGCGCAATAATTTCTTGGCGAGCGTGTGCTGGCACATCGGACCCAGATGGTGCAGCGCTTCCATCACCGCGAACTGGCCCACCGTCATGCCCGAGGATTCAAGCTGCTCGGTCGACTTGGAAGAAACCGAATCGGTCGCGCGGATCAGGTTGATGTAGGCGCTGAGGGCGCGTTCGATGTTTTCACGGCCTTTGTAGTGGGTTGGCATGTCGTTTAAGCTCGAATCATTCAAGCTCAAACGATTGGATGGCGCCACGGCTGGAAGGATTCAACGAACTATGGAATCAGGGCTTGGCGGTCGGCCGGATCAAAATCTCGCTGATGAAGCTCTGCGGAGCCTGCGTGACGATCATGGCCACAGCGTGGGCTATGTCCTCTGATTGCAGAATCTTGGAGGGGTCCTTGGTATTGGAATGGCTAAATTCGGTGGCTACGCTGCCGGGGCAAATGGCGCTCACCCGGATTCCGTACTGGCGCAGGTCCTCGGCCATGCTCTCGGTAAGCCCCATCAGCCCCCACTTCGAAGCGCAATAAACCGCGCCATTCTTGAAGGCGTTCTTGCCGGCCAGTGAGGCGATGTTGATGATGTGCCCGGTCTTCTGTTCGATCATTCCTGCGGCGACCGCCTTGCTCACCAGAAACACCGATTTCAAATTGGTGTCTAATATCGAGTCCCAGATTTGTTCGGTGGCTTCATATGCCGGACCGAACCAGCCGATCCCGGCGTTGTTCACCAGAATGTGAATCGGCCCGAGATTTTTCTGGGTGTACTGAATGAACGTCGAAATCTGATCGGCGCGCGTAACGTCGACGGGCGCGGCAAATACCTTTGGAGCGATGGCCGACAACTCATTCTTGGCCGATTCAAGTTTCTGTGGATCGCGCGCGCAGATGCTGAGCGTGGCGCCCATGTCGCCCAATTTTCGGGCGATCGCCAGGCCGATGCCGCGGTTGGCTCCGGTGACGACGGCAACTTTTCCGTCCAAAGGTTTTGCGGAAGACATGAAGATCACTCCTGAGCGAATGCGGCAAATGGCTGAGGCAGCAATTCGCCTCTATCAGTCATCATAACATTTGACGCCAAAGGTGGTGCTGGCAGCGCAAGTAGTTTAAAATCAGGCTGCGGAGTTGGATTCACCTTGCGTGGGTTGGTTGCTTTCCCTATAATCCCGTATATTTTTCTTTACTCCCTGCAGGGGTTACGGCCGTAAGCGTGACCGTCAATCGTGTAAAACTGGCCCAGGAGGCTCGTAAGAAGATGAAGCAAATGCGCCCGAATCTGAAGGGAATTTTGATTATCGCACTCGTATTATTCTGCGCGCCCGCCAGGCCGGTTGCCGCATTTGCTCCGCAGCAGCAAGATAACAAGCCGGCGCCCTACACGATTCCGGAATATAATGCGTTTCAAGCCGCGCGCGCGGAAACTAACCCCGCGAATCGCATCAAGCTCCTCGATGATTTCGTTTCCAAGTTTCCCGCTTCCACTTTGATGCCGTACGTTTCCCAGCTGTACATGTCCACCTACAGCGAGCTGAAGGATTATCCCAAAGTCATCGATACCGCTGACAAGATCGCAGCCATGGGCGACAAGGTCGACGCCGGCGTTCGCTTGCAGGCCTTGCAGACTCGAGTGCAGGCCTTCTCCAGCGGATTCAATGCGAAAGCGCCGGATGCCCATGACCAGTTGGTGAAAGAACGTGACGCGGCGATTCAGGGCGCGACACTGCTGACCAACTATCCCAAGCCCGCTGGTTCCACAGTATCCGACGCTGATTTCGCGGCCCAGAAAAAGCCCGGCATTGCCTTCTTCTATGCGGCGGCCGGCTTCGCGGATTTGCAGCTGAAAGATTATCCGGCGGCCATCGACGCGTTCAAACAAGCGAACGCCAATTCTCCGGCCGATCCAGTGAATAACTATCGCCTGGGTCTCGCCTACCTGAACTCGACACCGCCGCAATCGATCGACGGTTTCTGGTATCTGGCCCGTGCGATCAACTTGAAAGTTCCCGACGCCGACAAGATCAAGGATTATTTGCGCAAGGCGATTTACAACTATGAACAGCCCGGATGCGACAGCTCGGTTGATGATCAGCTAAAAGAATTGCTGACCTTGGCCGGCACCTCCGGCGATCGTCCCGCCAGCTATACGATTCCCGCGGCGGCGGATCTGCAGAAGGTAGCGCAAGCCAGCACCATTCTGACCGTGATTACCGATCTGGGCGCTGGTGGCGATAAAGCCAAAGAGACTTGGCTCGCAATCTGCGGCGCGCAATTTCCCGGCGTCGTAGGAAAAATCATTGAAGTCAAGCCGGGCGACGGATTCGTGGACTTCCTGGTGGCGACCGGCGCGGATGATGCTGCGTTGCAAGCCGCGACCACGCCGAACATGGACGTGAAAGTCTGGACCGCGGCGCCGCCCGCTGGCGCTGCCGGTGCCGCGCAGAATACCGCGCAACCCGACGTGCTTCGTTTGGCCAAGGATGACGGCTTGCGCTTCTCTGGCGCGATCGTCAGCTACGACCCCACGCCCTTCCTGCTGCACTGGGATCAGGTGAAGGTCGACCCGACCATCATTCCGGAAAAGGCCGAAGCCGGGAAGCCGCACAAGAAAGTACCGGCTAAACAGTAAGCGCGAAGCTCTAAATGCAAAAAGGCCGTCCTCTTGCGAGGACGGCCTTTTTGTTTTGCCGATCATTTCCGGTCGGAGCCGAAAAGCGTATCGCTAGTGGCGCCGACGTCCTACCAGGTCCAGTTTATATTCCTCGATTTTGCGGCTCAGCGTATTGCGATGCATGCCCAGAACTTTTGCGGCGCGCGATTGGTTGCCGTTCAATTTCTCCAGAACGCGGCGGATGAACTTCTTCTCGAATTCCGTGACCGCTTCGTCCAGCAGAATTCCGCGCTCGACCATGAACCCGACCAAAGATTCCAATTGATCTTTCACGTTGCGCGCTCCACGCGTTGTGGGGAGAAAGGGCCGGCGACGGATGTCGCTTACGGATGAGCCAGGATGTCGCGGCGTAAGATACCCGCATCGCCTCGAAATTGCCAGTCGAGAATTTTTGCGACGTCGATTCGCCGCCCCGCCCGCTTAGTCCAGCGGATGCCCGGTAACTTTCTCGTAGGCTTCGCGATATTTTGCCGTGGTGGCTTTGACCACGTCTTCCGGTAGCGCCGGGCCTGGCGGCTGTTTGTTCCAGCCGATGCGCTCCAGGTAATCGCGGACGTACTGCTTGTCAAAGGAAGGCTGCGCTTTTCCGGCCACGTACTGATCCGCGGGCCAGAAGCGCGAAGAATCCGGCGTCAGTGCTTCGTCGATCCAGATTAGCTGGTCGCCGATCAGGCCGAATTCGAATTTCGTATCGGCGATAATGATCCCGCGCTTGGCCGCGCGTTCGGAAGCTTCGCGATAGATCGTCAGGCTGGTGTCCCGAATCTTTTCGGCCAGCGGACGGCCAATCTGCGCGACCGTTTCTTCAAACGAGATGTTCTCGTCGTGGCCGGTCGTCGCTTTAGTCGAAGGCGTGAAAATCGCCTCGGGCAACTTATCCGATTCGCGAAGGCCCTTCGGCAGCGCAATGCCGCAGATCGCCCCGGTCTTCTGATAGTCTTTCCAGCCGGAGCCGGAGATGTAGCCGCGAACCACGCACTCCACCGGCAGCGGTTCCGTCTTCTTCACCACCATGCCGCGGCCGCGCAACGACGCCGCGTACGGCGCCAGCGCTCCAGTAAATTCCGTGCCGGAGATGACGTGGTTCGGCACGATGTTCTGCAGCGTTTCAAACCAGTACAGCGAAATTTGGGTGAGAACTTTGCCTTTGTCCGGAATGGGCGTGGGCAAAACCACGTCGAATGCGGACAGGCGATCGGTGGCGACGATCAACAGCTTGTCGCCGAGATCGTAGATGTCGCGGACCTTTCCGCGACCGCGGAGCGTGAGCCCTGAGAAATCGGTTTGTGAAATTACGGTATTCATTTGTGGGGAGGCCAAGAGATTATTCCTCGATTTATTTTTAACGCAAGAGAGACGGTATTCTAGCGCCGCGAGGGGGGTTGTCAACCCTTTACAGAAAAAAAGGCGGCTGCCGTCGCGGTAGCCGCCTTTTCAGTTTTTTGAAACAGGTTAAAGCTGTTTCGATTTTCTTACGCCGCGTTGCTCGCGGCTTTGGGCGCGGCCATGGCCGGGGCCTCTTCCCATTTCACCGAGACCAGCTTCGAAACGCCCGGCTCTTGCATGGTCACGCCGTACAGAACCGAACCCATCTCCATCGTCCGGCGATTGTGGGTGACCACGATGAACTGAGTTTGCGCGCACATATCCGCGAGCATGCGATTGAAGCGGCCGACGTTCGCTTCGTCCAGCGGCGCGTCCACTTCGTCCAGGATGCAGAACGGGCTGGGAGAATATTTGAACACCGCGATGAGCAGGGCCAGCGCGGTGAGCGCTTTTTCTCCGCCGGATAGCAGCAGGATATTCTGCAGGCGCTTTCCCGGCGGCTGCGCCACGATGTCGATTCCCATTTCGCCGGAGCTGTCCGGTTCGCCCAGACGCATTTCGCCGTGGCCGCCTCCGAAGAGCGATTGGAAAGCGATGGTGAAGTGCGTGTTGATGAAGTGGAAGGCTTCTTCGAACTTCTGTTTCGAAACCGTATCCAGCTCGTTGATGGTCAGCTGCGTATTTTGGATCGAAGTGACCAGGTCGTCGCGTTCGCGGCGCAGGAACGTGTCGCGCTCTTCGCATTCCTTGAATTCTTCGAGCGCCATCATGTTGACTGGGCCCATGGCGTCCACCCGGGCCTTCATTTCGTTGTAGCCCGTTTCCGCCGCGATCAATTCTTCGCCCACCAGCAGCTGGCCCTGCAACGCGATCAATTCTTCCGGTTGAGCGTTGAGTTCGGTAACGCAGGTTTGGCGCAAATAATCCCGGTCGGCGTCGTTGCGGGCCTTCTCGATTTGGTGCTGGGTGCGAGCAGCGCGCAATTCTTCCAGCGAAGTGCGCTTGCCGCGCAGGTCTTCGTCCAGATGCGCCGCACGCGACCGCGCGATTTCCCATTCGGCGTCGAGCCCGGCCTTGTTCTCTTCCAGTCGCGATTTTTCCTTGCGCAACTCTTCGGCCTGCACCGCCAGCTGTGCGCAGGATGTTTCTAGGCCGCTAAGCTCCGCGATCATTCCGGAGTGCTGTTCTTTCAGCGAGAGAGTCCGTTCCGAGGCCAGTCCAATTTCTTCGACCAAATGTTTCTCAGCGGATTCGGCGCTGGCCAACCGCTCGGACATCGTCGCCAGCTCTTCACGCCGCGCGACTACATTTTCCTGCATGGCCTGGAAATCGTTGCGCAGCTGGGCCAATGTTGCAGCCGCGGCCAGGCTTTCGGTTTCGGCCGCTTCGCGCGAGCGTAGAGCTTCGGAATGTTCGGCCCGCGCTTTCTCCGCGCGCTGCCGCGCGGCTTCGGCCTCGGCGCGCAGGCGCGAAATTTCCTCGCGCTCGGAGGAGAATTGGGCCTCGATGCGCCGCAGCTCGGCGCGCGATTGATCGCGTTGGTGCGTCGCCGCCACCAGCGCCTTCTCCGCTTCCATTTGCTGCGCGATGGCCATCGTGACGTGCTGCTCGCCGGCCGCAATTTCACCTTCGATGTAGGTCATCTGCGCCTGCATCGCGTTCGCGGCTTCTTCCAGCTTCGCCGCTTCCGATTCGTGCTGGCGCAATTCGCGCTTGAGCGCCAGAGGCCCGGCGTCGCCCGCGCGTCCGCCAGAAACCATCCTTCCGTGATAGCAGGTGCCTTCGGGGGTCAGGAAATAGCTGTGCGGATTTTCACTGGCCATGGATTCGGCCACTTCGGCCGATTCCACCACATATGCGGTGCGCAAGCGCGTCAGAAAATGTTTTGCCGCGGGACCCAATGGATCACGGAAATCGACCAGGCGGTCCAAGCGGCCCAACACGCCCGGAGCCAGCGGCAGGGAACCATCCGCTTCGGGTGCAGCGAGATTCAATTTGTTCAGCGAGTCCACAAAGAAGGTCGCGCGTCCGCCCATCTCGTCACGCAGCAACGAAATCCCGGCGCGCGCGTGGTCGAACGATTCGACCACCACATATTCAAGTTCATCACGCAGGAACTGCTCGATCGCGCCTTCGTATTTTTCCTGAACTTCGGCGTAATCCGCGAGCAGGCCCACTGCGCGGAAACCGGACGAAGAATTGTCGGTGCCGCCTTCGTGTGAGGTGTTGAAAAGCTTTTGCACCGCATCGGCAGTGTAGGCTCGTTCACTGAGGATCTGTTCGATCGATGCGTGCCGCGCGCGCTCGGCCGAGAGATTCTCGCGCAAACGTTCGAGCTGCTGTCCGGTCTCCTGCTGGCCGCGACGCAGTTCGACCATGCGCCCTTGCGCGTTGCGCACCGCCAGTCCCAACTGCTCCGCTGCGCCAGCCGTCTGGGTGAAAGTCGCTTCGGCGGCAGATACGCGCTCGGTCAGCGTGGATACTTCCGTTTCGATCGATTGCAACGAAGCCATGCGCTGTTCTTCTGCCGCAGTGTGACGTGCGGCGGCTTCATCGGCCTGCCGCGATTCGGCCTGTTGCCGTGCGGACTCCTCTACCAAGCGCTGGGAAATCTGGCGCAATTGTCCGATCCGCGTTTCTAATTCCTGCTGGGCCGCCACGCTGCTGGAGGCCTGTTCCGTCGTATCGCGCAAACCTGCTTCGAGAGTGGTGGTCTGTTCGTGCAGCGCCATCACCGCTTCGCGATGGGCATTCATGCGCGCCGACAATTCATTCAGCTGCCGCTCCGCGATTTCAATCTCCACGCCTAGCCGCGTAGAACGCGATTGAATCTGCGCCGCCTGCTCCCGATTGAAAGTGATCCGGTTTTCAGCGCGGTCCAGATCGAGCGCCGTCTGCCCCAGCAGGTTCTGCGTCTGGCGAAGTTCCGCATCCAGCTCGTAACTGCGAACGTTCAGCCGCTCCTGCTCGGATTCCATCTCGTGCAGCGAAGCAGCTTCGCGGCCTTCGGCTAGATCCATTTCGCGCAGCAGTGTTTCAATCCGCGCCGCTTCGATATCCAGATGTTCGGCCTTGCTGGCCAGCATGCTGCGCAACAGCTCGCGCATCTGTTCCCGCAATTCGGCGTAGCGGCGCGCCTTCGAAGCCTGGCGCTTCAACGAAGCCAGTTGCTTTTCCACTTCGACCAAAATGTCGTGAACTCGCGAAAGGTTAACTTTGGAGGCTTCGAGTTTCGCTTCCGCCAGCCGTCGCTTGGTCTTGTACATCGTGATGCCCGCGGCTTCTTCGATAATCGCCCGGCGATCCATCGGCTTCGAATTCAGAATCTGCCCAATGCGGCCCTGTTCGATGATGGCGTAGCTGTCGGGGCCCAGTCCCATGCCCATGAAAAGTTCCTGTACGTCGCGCAGACGGGCCACCCGGCCATTGATCAGGTATTCGCTCTGGCCGGAACGGTACAGGCGGCGACCCACCACAATCTCGCCGGGCTTCAAAGCAATCGCAGCCTTCTCGGAGCTGCGCTTCTTAAACCGCCTTCCTTTATCATCCGCAGCCTCAACCGCAGCAGCAGCAGCGGGAGATTCTTCCAGGTCGATCGTCGTTTCCAGCCGGTGGGTCGAGCCGTCCGTCATTTCCACAAAGCCATCGACAATTTCAGTGGTCGGTGCCGGCGGATCCGCCACAATCATCGGTCCGGCGCCCTCAGGAAATTCGGCCATTTCGGTAATTTGGACCGTAACTTCCGGCGCACCCGCGACCTTGGCCATGGCATCGGTAAGTTCGGGGTCGATCAAGGTGAGCGTAACTTCGGAGAGGCCCATCGGCGGCCGCTTGGCCGTCCCGTTGAAAATGCAGTCGGACATGCGCTCGGCGCGCAGCATTTTGTGGCTCTGCTCGCCCAAAACCCACGAGATCGCGTCCACCACGTTCGATTTTCCGCAGCCGTTCGGGCCCACAATACAGGTGATGCCCGTCCCGCTGAACGTGATCGGGGTCTTCTCGCAGAACGACTTAAAGCCCAACAACTCAACTTTGCGCAGTTTTAGCACCAGACTCCTCGCACACTTCGCTCTCTCCGCCCATTCGGCTGAAGAAGGCTCAATTTATCGATCTAACGTCGGAGGTATTTCGAGACAAAAACTCTGGAGGGACAAGAATATTCAATAGCCCTTCCGTCTGGCGCGATAGGACGGCGGTGACGCAAAAGAAAATAGCACGGGCCATATCCGGTGTAAAGGGTGGTTTTGCGCTTTTTCTACAATCTGTGGTGTCAGCGTGGGAGCGGCATCCTGCGGGCAGTACGGGCCTTGCCAATGGGGGAATCGGCCAATGCTCAAGGATGCGCAGCCGTGAACAGCACGAACCAACACGCTTCCGCCCTGAATCAGAATCGTTTTTTAACCGCGCAATTTTGCCGGCACCAATTGCCCGGGCTTCGCAGAATTGCTCCCTGTTCATTCCTGCTTTCTACGAGTCCGCACGTTCGGCGCGCTATCGCCGTTATCATCGCGGAATTTCACAGGTAAATCCCTGTTCCACATTGACTTGCCGAAATGCTCGGCCTAGGATGCGCAGCAAGGAGATGTGATTGTCGCCCGATACCGCTGACCGCCCCGGTCGAATTGCGTTCACGTTCCTGCTACTGGGCCTGATACTTTTACTCTCCTACGCGAGCCTTCGCCCGCCAGCTCCCAAGCCGGCCTCTGCCCCGCCTCAAGAATTTTCAGCTGAACGAGCCCGCGAAATCTTAAATCGTCTGGTCGGTGATGGTGTGCCGCATCCTACCGGAAGCGCGCACGACGAAGTGGTCCGCGGGCGTGTGCTGAACGAATTCACTCGCTTGGGCTACGACCCGAAAATTCAAACCGGATTCTCCTGCGATGAATACGGCACCTGCGCTACGGTGCAAAATGTTCTCGCACGTATGGACGGTACCGCGCCGGGCCCAGCTGTGCTGCTGGCCGCGCATTACGATTCGGTGCCGGCCGGTCCTGGCGCATCGGACGATGGCATGGGCGCGGCGAGCGTCCTCGAAATTGCGCGCGCCCTCAAATCTCTTCCGGCGCCCAAAAATTCCATAATTTTTCTGATCGACGATGGCGAAGAAGCTGGCCTGCTCGGCGCCCGCGTCTTCGTTGATCAGCATCCTTGGGCCAAAGATGTCCACGCGGTTGTGAACATCGACAATCGCGGCACCTCCGGACCCAGCCTGATGTACGAAACCGGCGACGCCAACAGCTGGGCCGTGCGCCAGTACGTTCGCAACGCGTCACGTCCCGCCACCAACTCGCTGCTCTATTTCGCCTACAAGAACCTTCCCGCGGACACCGACTTCACCGTCTTCAAACAGGCCGGTTATCAGGGAGTCAATTTCGCCGCGGTCGGCGACGTCGTGGAATACCACACGCCGCTGGATAATTTCGGCAACGCCAATTCCGCCACCTTGCAGCATCACGGCGACAACGCGCTCGCTTCGGTGCGAGCCTTCGCCGACGCACAAATCGCCGATCCTCCTAAAAGTTCGTCCGCGTACTTCGATCTTTTCGAGCGCTGGACCATTTCCTGGCCGGCGCGCGCCGGGCTGCAAATCGCATTGGCTTCCACTTTTCTGTTGTTCCTCGAAATCGTTTGGCTGATGTACCGAAAAGATCTGACGGTCGCCGCCTGGCTGTGGGGCTGCTTTTTCTGGCTGGTGACGATTGTCATCACCGGCCTCCTCGCCTGGGTTTTGCAATTTGTCTTACGCAAACTTGGGGCCGAGCCCGCTGCCTGGGTCGCGCACCCGCTCGCGATTCAAGTTTCATTCTGGTCGCTCGCGGTAGCGATGCTCTGTATTTGTTCGATTCGGTTCGCCCATCGAGCCGGCGCGCTGGGATTCTGGTCCGGCGTGTGGACCTGCTGGGCAATCGTTGGAATTTTGTTGGCTTTGCGGGCCCCCGCGGTCAGCTACATTTTTCAGGTCGCGACCGTGGCCGCTTCGCTCGCCGCTCTTCTTTTTGTTTTTCGTCGCGAAGGTTCGCGCCACCCGGGGTTTGCCCTGGCGTCAATGCTGCCCATCGCGGTGATTGCGGTGGTGGCGTTCGGCACGGTGCTGATGCTCTACCCCGGCTTCGGTAATCCGATCCTGCCGGTGGTTTCAATTCTGCTCGCTTTCTTGCTGTCCCCTGCCGCATCGCTAAGCGGCGACCTGCGCGACGCCAAAGGCGTTTCGCGCCTCGCGTTGCCCGGCTTGGCTATTCTGCTCACTCTGGGTGCGGCTTTCCTCGCCGTAGTGGTTCCAGCGTTTTCAGCGAAATCGCCCGAGCACGTCAACTTCGAATACGTTCAGGATAGCGACACCGGCAAATCGCAATGGGTCGTGTATCCCGCTTCCGGCAAGCTGCCCGAGCCAATTCGCCTGGCGACCAACGCCGCGCGCCAGAACGCCGGTCCATATCCTTGGATCCCGGAAACTGCTTACGTAACCAATGCGCCGCACTTGGATCTGCCTCCGCCCACGTTCACTATTTTGGAGTCTACCGAACTGCCAGGGAAGCGAAGCTACCGTACGCTGCTACGATCCGAACGCGGAGCGTCACGAGCTCTGGTCTACTTCCCACCCGATTCGGGAGTCGATGCGGTGCAGGTCGAGGGGCAAACGGTCCTACCGGAGTCCGAAAGCATCCGGCGAGAGCTGAATGGCTGGTTCGTCTATTCTTGCGAAACGATTACGGCCAAGGGGATCGAGATTCGGTTCACATTGCCGGCGGGAAAGCCGGTCCATGTGGATGCCGTCGACACTTCTTTCACCCTACCGCTCGAAGGAATGTTTTTGCTGAAGTCGCGGCCGTTCCCCGCCACTCCGTATGGAGACGGCGACCGCACGGTGGTCGTCCGTCACGTCGAACTTCTACCTTGATCGCACCCGCACGGATGGAACGCCGGACCTCAGCAATACTCGCTAGTTCTTGGGCGTTGCTGGAACGGCCGGAGTCTCTGGGGCCGCCGGAGTCGCGACCAATTTCCCGGTCGCATCCCGTTCGACCACCACTCCTGGTTTCGCCGGATGCGCGGCCTTAGCCTGCTGCGCTTTGCGGGCGGCGTCAGCCAATGACGGCTGGCGCATTCTTCGCGCCTCGTCTCCCTGGCTCACCGCGTCCTGGTAATTCTCGAATGTGGACGGAACGTAGGCGTCCGGGTTCTGCCCCGCGACGTTCCGGTACGAAGGTGTGCCGGAAACCGAGCCTGCATTGTTAATGTGTGCGGTCGAATTGATTCCCGACCCGCTAGTTATTGAGCCGCCACTGTTGATCGACCCGCTGGATCCAATTGAGGCGCTGGTGCTGCCCACGTCGGCTTGCGCTTGCGCGGTGCCAACCCCAACAAAAAGTAGCAACCCTGCGAACACTATCGTTTTCATCTGAGTCCCCATTTCGCGCCCCCGCCGAATCCCGGCGATGGCCCCCAGCGCTGCGCGTAGGTTAGCGCAACCCCAAAAAATGAAAATGGTACACATCGATTGGACGTACTGGAACTGCTCCAGTTGCGAGCAGCGGCCGACAGCGTTCCGTGTCCGACCTGGTGCCTTCTCCTTTTCTTTGCAGTAGCGGTGGCGTGTTGGCGTTTCATCATCGGCTGGCCAGACTGCCGTTTGCCGCAAGCTGCGCTCTCAGCTAGAATTAGCTTCCTTTTGCTCGCTGCAAACGTCCTTTTGACACATGGCCGACATAAATTTTCATAACACGCTGACCAATAGCCTGGAACCGCTCGCGCCCATTCATCCCGGCGAAGTGCGCATCTATACCTGCGGCCCCACCGTCTACGATTTCGCCCACATCGGCAATTTTCGTACCTTCGTGTTTCAGGATATTTTGCGCCGCTTTCTGCTCTCCCGTGGATTGCGCGTCTTGCAGGTTATGAACCTCACCGACGTCGATGACCGCATCATTCAAAAAGCGGCGGAGGCCGGCACTTCAATCCGCGAGTACACCGAGAAGTACATCGAAGCCTTCGTGCAGGACATGGCCGCGCTGAACCTGCAAACGCCTGAGGAAATTGTCCGCGCCACCGACCACGTCGGAGACATGGTCGACCTGATCGAGCGCCTGCAGAAAAAAGGCCTGACCTACACCAGCGAAGGCTCCATCTACTACCGCATCGCAAAATTTCCGGAGTACGGAAAGCTTTCTAGAATTGACGTGGGCGGCATGAAAGCCGGCGCGCGCGTTGACAACGACCGCTACGAAAAGGACGATGCCCGCGATTTCGCCTTGTGGAAGGCGCCCAAGCCCGGAGAGCATTTCTGGGACACCCGCATCGGTCCCGGACGCCCGGGTTGGCACATCGAATGTTCAGCGATGGCCATGAAATATTTGGGCGAAACGCTCGACATTCACACCGGTGGCGTGGATCTGACCTTCCCGCATCACGAGAATGAAATCGCCCAAAGCGAAGCCGCCACCGGCCATCCGTTTGCCAAGATGTGGATGCATGCCGAGCATCTGATTATCGACGGCGAGAAAATGTCGAAATCGCTCGGCAATTTTTTCACACTGCGCGATCTTTTCGCCAAGGGACAAAAGCCCTCGGCCATTCGCTATTTGTTGTTCTCGGTTCCGTACCGGCGCCAGCTGAATTTCACCGGCGATAGCCTGCATCAGGCCGAAAGCTCGGTGGAACGCCTCCGGAATTTCCTGCTGCGCCTGAAAACCGAGCGCTTCGCGGCGGGGTCGAACCCCAGAATCGAAGTGTTGGCGCGCAAAGCCGAAGAGGATTTCGACGCTGGCCTGGCCGACGATTTGAATACCGCTTTTTCACTCGCCGCCATCTTCGACCTGGTCCGCGAAGTCAACACCGCCATGGACCGCGGCGAATTCCTGCAGCAGGACGCGCCGCGCCTCATCGCCTCTATGGAAAAATTCGACGCCATCCTGGCGATCCTGCAGGACGATGACGCCGATAAACTTTCCAAAGTCGGATTCGTGCCCGAACAACCGCGCATGGCCGCCGAAGCCATCGAGGCCCTGATCGAAGAGCGCAACGCCGCGAAAAAGCGCCGCGACTTCAAAAAATCCGACGAAATCCGCCAAAAACTGGCTGATTCTGGTATAGTTCTTGAAGACTCGAAAGACGGCACGGTTCGCTGGAAATACAAATGATCATTTCACCCAAACACGAAATGTCACTGCATAACCAGCCCTCCCATCAGCGTCCGAACCTCTACGGCGTAGACTAAGTCCTTCCTTCACAGTTTGATGCAGTCGCTCGCATACCCGAGGAAACGGGTCTATGCGTTCAGGTCAAATTTCATCTGAGGGAGGAATCTATGCAAGTCGTTGAAAAAAATATCGATGCTGCGGTCGCCGCAAATTTGCCCCATCTGGTCACGCCCCTGCCCGGTCCCAAAGCAAAAGCATTGGTCGACCACGATCACGCCGTTCTGTCGCCTTCGTACACACGCGACTATCCGCTGGTGGCCAAGAAAGGCTACGGCGCGATGGTTGAAGACGTGGATGGCAACCGCTTCCTCGATTTCGCTGCCGGCATTGCGGTCGTTTCCACCGGGCACTGCCATCCCAATGTTGTTCGCGCCATCCAGAAGCAAGCCGCCGAGCTGATTCACATGTCCGGCACGGATTTTTATTATCCGAATCTGGTCGAACTCGCCCAGAAACTCGCTTCGATCACACCGGGAGCGGAAGCCAAGCGCGTCTACTTCGGAAATTCCGGCGCGGAAGGCACCGAAGCCGCCATTAAGCTCGCGCGCTATCACACCAAGCGCGACAAAATGATCGCGTTTTATTCCAGCTTCCACGGCCGCACCATGGGAGCTCTCTCCATGACCGCCAGCCGCGCGGTCCAGCGCAAAGGTTTCGGCTCGCTGCTCGGCGGCGTGTTCCACGCGCACTACCCCAACACCTATCGCGGGACGTTCGGAAATAATCCCGAGCATGCTTCGGCCGACGCGCTCGATTACATCGAGAACATTCTGTTCAAGCGCATCGTTGACCCCGAAGATGTCGCCGGAATCATCATCGAACCGATCCAGGGAGAAGGCGGCTATCTGCCAGCTCCTGCGGATTTCCTCGTTTCACTGCAGGCCATCTGCCGCAAGCACGGCATCATGCTCATCGCCGACGAAGTTCAGTCCGGCATGGGCCGCACTGGAAAATGGTGGGCAGGCGATCACGCCGGCCTTGAACCGGACATCATCTCTACCGCCAAGGGAATTGCTTCAGGCATGCCGCTCAGCGCTATCATTTCCCGCGCCAGTGTCATGAACTGGAAGCCCGGCGCACACGCTTCCACCTTCGGCGGCAATCCCGTCGCGATCGCGGCTTCGCTCGCGACCATTGATCTGCTCGAGCACCAGTACATGGCCAACGCCACCGAAATGGGCAACCTGATCTTCAAGCTCACCGCCGATTGGCGCGAACGCCACAAGATCGTGGGCGACATTCGCGGCAAAGGTTTGATGGTCGGCATCGAATTGGTCCGCGACCAGAAAACCAAAGAACGCGCTCCCGACCTGCGCAATCGCATCGTCGAGATGGCCTTCCACAAGGGTTTGCTAATTCTCGGCGCGGGCGAAAACGCTTTGCGTTTGGCTCCGCCGCTGATGATTGACGAGGACCAGGCCGAGTTCGCGGTGCGCACGCTCGACGCTTGCCTCACTGAGGTCGAACGCTCGCTCTAAACGCTCAACACATTTTCAAAACGGGGCGCCTGCCTTACTTCCGGCGCCCCGTTTGTTTTTACCCCGCCGCGCATTTTCGCTGCGCTGCGGTATATACTCCCACTCCGAAACCTAATTCTCTTGCGATCGACATGACTTCGAAGCTCGAAAATTTTCTCACCTCCAACGCGCGCACCCAAAAAGTCATTCGCGCCGGCGAAATTGCCCAGCTTCACGGTTACATCCGCACCGTCCTGGACGATCCCCGTCACGCCGACGAACGTCGCCTGCTGAAGTCTGGCTACCGCGTCTATTCCCAGGCCGATGAAGACGGCATTCTCCACGAAATCTTCAAGCGCATCGGAGAAGGGAATCGAACTTTCCTCGAACTCGGCGTCGGCAACGGCCTCGAGAACAATACGTTGTTCTTGCTGATTCAGGGCTGGAGCGGAATCTGGCTGGAGGGTTCTGAAAAGAAAACCGCCGCTGCCAAAAAAAATCTCGCCGCTTTAATCGCCGCGCGACGATTGGAGATCCATCAAGAGTTCATCACCGCCGCAACGATCGACAAGAAGATCGCGAGCGTCACCGCCAATCGCGAGATCGATCTGCTTTCCATCGATCTCGACGGCAACGACTACTACATCCTCGAAGCGATTCGATCCATCTCTCCCCGCGTCATCGTGGCCGAATACAATTCCAAATTTCCCGCCGACATTCCGTGGATCATCGAGTACAACGAATCGCATCGCTGGGACGCCACGGACTACTTCGGCGCGTCGCTGAAATCCCTGGAAACCCTGCTCGCAGGCAAAGGCTACTCCTTGGTCGGCTGCAACCTTCTAGGCACCAACGCGTTCTTCGTCCGCGAGGACTTGGCCACCGAAGCCCGTTTTTTCGCCCCGTTCACTTCGGAAAATCATTACGAGCCTGCGCGTTATTTCCTGTTGCCCGCCTACCACGCTGGCTACCCGGTACATTTCGGGCCCTTCCGCACCAAGTGAGCCTCGTTCGTTTCAGTCGCCAACGCCCCTCGGCGCAAATAACGCAGATGAATCCGCGGTTCCGCGCTAGAATTTCACGCCGGAGGGCGATCTGCCGCGCATTCTTGACGTAGGTTGTGGTCCCAACAAATATCCCGGGTCGATTGGCATCGACATGAATGCTTCGACCAGCGCGGACGTGATTTGCCATCTCGACCGCGGCAACCTTCCGTTTCGCGACAACTCTTTCGACCAGGTTCGCGGCGAGCATTTGATCGAGCACGTCGGTGACATCATCGCCACCATGGAAGAGTTTCATCGCGTCGCCAAACCCGGCGGAACGATCTATCTCCTCACGCCGCACTATACCGACGTCAATTCTTTCAGCGACCCGACCCATCGCTGGCACCTGAACACCTACTCGTTCAATTATTTTTTCCCCGGCGGCGTCCATGGCCGCGATATGTGGTACACCAAAGTGCGGATGCGTCCGCTGAGGATTCACGTCAAGCTGCTGCGCATCTGGCGATTTCTCGGCTTCGAGTTTCTGGTGAATCACAGCCGAACCTTCCGCCGTTTTTGGGAGCAATATCTAAGCTTCGTCGTGCGCGGCAAAATCGTCGAATTTACTTTAGAAGTGGTGAAGTAAATTTGGACCAGGAATCGAACGAATAGTCGTGACTACCGAATCTTCATCTCCGGAAAAGACCTGGCTCGACGCCATTCGCCGCGACTGGGATACCCGCGCGCGCGAAAATCCCCGCGCCTACATCAATTGGCCGGACGTACCCGACGAGGAAGACGCCTTCTTCGCCTCCGGCCAAGCCGATTATCAGCGTTACGTCACTCCCTTCTTGAAGAAAATGAATTTCGATCCGCGCGACAAAGTCGCCCTTGAAATCGGCTGAGGCATAGGACGCATCGCCAAATGGATGTCTCAAGATTTTGCCCAATACATCGGGGTCGACGTTTCTCCGGAAATGATTCGCCAGGCGTCCTCTTTCCAGTTCCCGCGAACCTCCTTTCATGCCGTTTCCGGCGGAGACTTAGAGGGCGTCGCCGACCGCAGTGTGGATTTCGTCTGGTCCTTTGCCGTCTTCCAGCATGTGCCCGACAAGCGCGCGATTTTCAATTATTTCAAGGAAGCCGCGCGCGTTTTGCGGCCGGGCGGAATTTTTCGCCTGCACATGAAAGGTCTATGGACTCTGCCTCTGGGCCGCTACGTGATCGAAGCCGGATTCCCCGGCCGCAACCGCCTCTACGAAATTCCGCGCTTCGGAATCCCTTTCGTTCGCCTGCGCTATCTGGATACTTGGCAGGGCCGCTCGATTCGCCCCGGCGAAGCCCGCGCCCAACTCGAATCGCTGAGGCTCGAAATCCTCGACACCGATGGAGAAGGGACCACGATGATGTGGATGGGCGGCCGCAAGAAATAAGCAGCCGAGGAAAGTGTCGGATTGGGAGCAGCGCGCTAATGTTCGCACGCCTAATCTTCGCGATGGTCGACTTCAACGCTCGCAAGGGCCTCAGTGCTCCGCAGTCTGCAGAAACAGAAAACGCAAACGCCGCGAAGCAGCGCGCCCTGCGCACCGGAGTCCGCGGCGAAACTTACGCCTACTGGTATCTTCGCCGCCATGGATACGTTCTCGTCGCCCGTAATTTCACGTCGCCAGGTCTGAAGGGCGAAATCGACATGGTCGGCTATGACGGAAAAGTCCTAGCCTTCGTCGAAGTAAAAACCCGCACGCGTGACACAGCCTCCGCCAAGACTCCCGAGACCCTGCAAGCCACTCCCGAATCCGCCGTGAATCTCGATAAGCGCCGGAATATTTCGCGCGTGGCCCGGCAATTTTTACGCGCCCGCCACATCGAATCCGCCGAATGTCGCTTCGATGTACTGGCCATCGAAACGCCAGCCGGGCAAAAACCGGTCGCCAGGCTGCATAAAGGCGCATTCAATGCCGGAGAGTACCGCCCGTCGGAGTACTAGCAAGACTTGGAATTTGAAACGCTTCAGGACTTCCAGCGTCCCATCGCCGTAGTAGAATCAAAGTTTCGAAAGCCAGCTTTCGGCGCCTCACGGCGCTGCAGGGAGACTTGAGCATTGCCTGAACTTCGTAAAGACCCCATCACCGGTCGCTGGGTCATCATCTCCACCGATCGCGCCAATCGCCCGATGGATTTCGTGCGCGAAAGCGTGAAGATCAAAGGCTCTCCGCACTGTCCCTTTTGCGCTGGCAGCGAAGGTAAGACGCCCTCCGAAGTTCTGGCTTATGGACGCAATGGCAGCGGCAAAGACACTCCTGGCTGGTCGCTTCGCGTGGTTCCCAATAAATTTCCCGCGCTCGGCATTGAAGGCGGCCTCGATCGTGAAGGCCAGGGTCTGTTCGACCGCATGAACGGCGTCGGCGCCCACGAAGTAATCATCGAAACGCCCGATCACAATCTGACCCTTGCCACCATCAGCGAAAAAGGCGCGGAAGAAATTTTTTGGGCCTATCGTGATCGCATGCTCGACTTGAAAAACGATCGCCGCTTTCGCTACATACTGGTCTACAAGAATCATGGCGAGCCGGCCGGCGCCACCCTCGAGCATGCCCATTCGCAGTTGATCGCTCTGCCCATCGTCCCTAAACAAGTTCGCGAAGAAGTCGACAGCGCCAGGCGCTACTACAACGAAAAAGAGCGCTGCATTTTTTGCGACATGATCCGCCAGGAAATGGAAACCAAGTCGCGCATGGTCCTCGAAAACGATCATTTCATCGCGCTCGAACCCTACGCCCCGCGCTTTCCTTTCGAAACCTGGATTCTTCCGCGCCAGCACAGTTCCGCGTTCGAGAATATGCCCACGCCTTACTACAAAAGCCTTTCGCGGATCATGCAGGATTTTTTGAAGCGGCTCGATTCAGTTTTAGCTTTGCCGTCCTACAACTTCGTCATTCACACTTCGCCGATCGGCGAAGAAATCAACGATCACTATCACTGGCACATCGAAATGATGCCCAAGCTGACCAAAGTCGCGGGATTCGAATGGGGAACTGGCTTTTACATCAACCCGACGCCGCCCGAAGAGGCGGCCAGGTTCCTGCGCGAAGCGCAGTAGTCTTCACGCGTTGCCAAAATTTCTAACTCTTCAGATACCACGGCACGTTCACCAGAATTATCCGCTGATTCCCTCGCAACAGCAGCAAAGCCTTCAGCAGCTCGGCCCGATTGTTCTCCAGAAAATAATGCCACCAGTGATGCTCGATCATTTCCGGAATCATCACCGCGATGCGCCGCGTCGGATTGGCCTGTTGAACTTCCAGTACGTGGTTGACGATCGGCGTAATCACCAGCCGGTACGGCGAATCGAGCATCGTAAGTTTCGGCTCCGGAATTCCAGCGCCGCGAGCTGGCAGCGTCACGTACTGATTCCATTGCGCGGAAATATCGTATTTCTCGCCTTCCGCGCGCACGTGCACCGCCTCGACTTCCTTCGACATGCTGTAGGCCACCTGCAGCGCCTTGTTGGTCAGCTTGCCCCAATACTGCACGGGCATGATCACGATCGGCTCGCGCAGCCCGGCCACGTCAAACGGATCCGTGCAAGTCAGCTCTTTCTCCACCCGCAGGAAATAGCGTTTCACCGCCATCATCAAAATTAGCAGCGTGGGAATCAGGATCGCAGTAACCCACGCTCCTTCCACGAATTTCGCAACCAGCACGACCAACACCGTCGCGCCGGTAGCCAGTGCGCCGACGCCATTGACGACCATGAATCGTCGGTAACCCTTGCCCTTTACCCGTCGCCAGTGCGCGACCATCCCAGCCTGCGATAACGTGAACGCCAGAAACGCTCCAACCGCATACAGCGGAATCAGCCGGTTGGTTACTCCTTGAAACAAAATCAGCAGCAACGCAGATAGCGCAGCGAGCACGTACACGCCTTTTGAAAATACCAACCGTCTGCCGCGCAGGCTGAACGTGTCTGGAAGGTAGCCGTTCATCGCAATCGCCCGGCACAGCCGCGGAAAATCGGCGAAGGCCGTATTCGCTGAAAGCGCCAGCACCAGCAGTACCGACGCGATCGCCACGTAGTAAAAAGCGCCCCGTCCCATCACCGCGGCGATTACCATCGAAATCACGCTTTGATATCCCGGCGCCCCAGGATCGGTCGCCGAGATGTGATAAAAACGCACCAGCCGCGCAATACCGCCCAGCATCAAAATCAACAGCACAATAATGATCGTCAGCGTGCGCTGCGCGGTCTTCGAGGCCGGCTCGCGAAAAGCCATCACTCCGTTGCTCACCGCTTCTACGCCCGTCATCGCCGTGCATCCGCTGGCAAACGATTGCAGCAGCAGCCACACGCTCAACCCCGCCGCTGCCGGAAGCGCCGCCGGCGGCGCCACCACCGGTACCGGATGGCCACCTGACGTGATCGCCTTGAAAAATCCCACGCCAATCGCGCCCAGTAGCGTGCCGATAAACAGATACGTCGGCACCATGAAAACCACGCCAGCCTGCCGTAGCCCGCGCAAATTAATAATAGTGATGAACAGCAAAATCAGCAGGCAAATCCCCAGCGTGTGAGGAAGAAGGGAAGGGATCGCTGATACCAGCGCGCCAACTCCGGCGGAAATTCCCACTGCCACCGTCAGGATGTAATCGATCATCAGCGCCGAAGCCGCCAGCAACCCCGCAAACGGGCCAAGATTTTCCGATGCGACCGTGTACGACCCTCCGCCTCCTGGATATGCCGCGATCGTTTGCTGATACGAAAAATAAACAATCACCAGCAGCGCAATCACGCAGGCGTTAATCGGCACGATGTAAGCCACGCCCGCCGCCCCCAGCGGCAGCAGCAGCGTCAGCGCCGCTTCGGGCCCGTAGGCCGCCGAACTCAGCGCGTCCAACCCGAAGATCGGAATTCCCGCCGCTACATTCAATTGCTCCGCGCGCTCATCCCACGTCGGCAGCGGTTTTCCAAATAGAATGTCTCGGATCGTCAAGTTTGTGGCTCCGCGGCACCGTCAATAGCAGCGAGAACGGCTTGGCCGCACAGAGTACGGCCTTTGAGCAAAAAATGGTACGTCTTTACATGTGAATGTTGGATGACATCGTGGGACCCAAACCCCAATAAAACACGGCACCGGGAGCAGCGCTGTCCAAACGCTGTCCAAAAGCGGGGCGGAAGTCGCACCGCACCCGATTTTTGCACACATTTCACAGGACTAGGCCGACCAGGACCGAAATCCTACGAATGGCGGCGGTCGGGGACAGCGGGTAGAAGGCTCTGCTACGGATGCCACCAAAAGGGGACACCACAAATGCTAAAACGCGGAAAACTCTGGCTGGCCGACTGGCGAGACGAAAACGGAATACGAAAACGAAAAGGCTTTCGAACCGAACGCAGCGCCAAAAAGTTCATGGGCGCGATGCAGGAAAAATCACGAGAAATAAAAAAAGACCGAGCCTCGCGAGCGCCCGCAAACTCGCGCAGGCGTGGGCGGGCGGGAGAAAAGAAAATCGCGCCGTCGCGCCGGTCATCCGGGAGTTTTGCGAGGAAATCGCGGCGCAAACGCTCGACCAGCTAACCGCAGAAACGCCCCGCCGACTCCTTGCACGTTGGCAGGCCGAGGGCTACTCCCAACACTACCTGCACCAGAAGGCGATGATGCTTAGGGCCATGCTCAAGCACCTGATCGCCTGCGGCGCACCGCTGCGGGTCCTCGAATTCCCGCGCGTGCGGGGCGGAAAACCGCGCGAGGTCGTCGCCACCGTCGACGAACTGAACGCGTTAATCGCAATCGCGCCACTCGTGGCCCCGTGGATGCCCTGCTGGCTGGCCATTGCGGCGGGGCATGGCCTACGCTTCGCCGAGGTCCGGCGACTTGCCGAAATCCACTTCGACAAAAACGCCGGGGTAATCCACTTCCCAGCGAAAGGCGCAACGACCAACACCCTGCCCGCGACGGAAGAGCTGAAGCATTTCTTTGAAACAGCGCCGCCGTCGCGGGATCCGCGCCAGCCACTCATCGAGCGATTCGCCGGCACCACACTCAGTCAGGGCCAAATCCGCAGGGCTTGGAAGCGGATGCTGTCCATGACCGGGACAAATCCAAACCTGAACCCTCACGACCTGCGCCGAACGCTGGCCGTAAGAACCTACGACCTCGCCAAAGACCTGCGAATCGCGCAGCAAGTGCTAGGGCACAGCAGCATCGCCACCACCGCAACCTACCTCGCACACCGGGATCCAGGGCAGTTGCGCGGGCTGCTGGAAGGGCTCTCGCAGGGGAAACCAAAAACCGCTGGGGGTCAAAGCGAGCGCTACCAGAACTAGGACACCACAAAGGAGGGGAAAAAAATGAGCGAAGCAAAAGCGGCGCAGCAGATCACGCGAAGTGCCGGAACAAATGTGGGACCGCATCGCCACGATGCGCCAGGAGTGCTGCGGCGGCGACCTAACCCCGCACGAAATCCGCGACAAAACCATCGCCATCGCGGAAAAATTCGGCTTCTTCGAAGCCGAGCTCATCGCGCGGGGAATTGTCCAGGACGAGCGGCCCCACGGCGAAAATCCTGCGGCCCTCAAAGGAGCGCGGCGAGCGTAAAGCGTGCAGCGATCCGGCGCGGCGGCGGCGCAGCCGCCGCGCCGGCCGCAGTCCGGGGAGGACTTCGAGGCACGGCGGCGACTGTAGCGAAACCGCTACCCATAGTACAAGAAGAATAACGTTACACATTGTATAGTAGTCACGGGAGCCCCACCCGCGCCCCCTCAGCTCGGGTCACTCGTACCCCGAGTGCGTTTTTGGGGCCCCCAAGGAAAACACCCTCGCGAGCGCCATGACCACCAAAAAACTGAAGAAAAGTCTAATCGCGGCCAAACCGGCCAGCGCCGGCGACATCGAAGAAGCCGCGCGATCGCTGACCAGCTCCAACGCCCAGGACACCGCCGCAGCATTTGCCGCCGTGCGCGATCGCATCATTCAGCTGCACGCGGTCGGCACCCTCGAAGCCGTCGCGGCGCAAAACAAAGCGCGGCGCGAGCTGATCATCGCTGCCGCCGACCTGCTGCCAACCGCCACAGCCCTCGCCAAAAAAGGAAAACCCCGCCTGCTCGCCGTGCTCACGAAAATCATCAACGATCGCAACGTGAAGTTCGGTGGCCCGCGGTAAGAAGCCCGGTTACGTCCCGCTCACACGAGCCGAGGCCAGCGCCAAACATTCCGCAGAGCTGAGGGAGAAATATCGAACCGACCCGGCCTACCGCGCGCTAGTCAAACAGCGCGTCGATGGCCCGCGAAGCGAAACACCACGCGGAAATTCTCACGGCGCACCGCGAGAGCGCCGCGCGAAAGCGAGGCCAGCGAATCGCTTTCCTCCGCTCCACGCAAGCGCGGGATCTCAGCGAAACCGCGCGGTGGGAAAATCGCGGCTACTGCATCGTGAATTCGGGCGAGCTGAAGCGCCCGTTCCTAATTTTCGAGCTGCACGGGCGGCGCACCTACGAGCATTTCGAAAGTGAATCGCCGCCCGAAGGAGAAGAGCTGTTGGCAAAAAAACTGGACACCACCGCAATAACCAGCGACCAAATCACGCTGGCCTTCGAAGTCATGATCCAGCGTGAGGCCGACGCCATCGAGCGCCGGTGCGAGGAGCTGGCCGAGCGCACGAAAATGAAAACCTTTCTCATCCTCGACGCGCTGACCATCGAAATGACCGGACGATTTATCGGCAGGGCACGCGAGCGCGACGAGCAAATCCTAAAAACCCAACCGGTGCTCTAAACCGGCCATCCCCCAGCACCAGGCGCACCCGCCTGATCCGCCCACGCCGCCGCCAACGCGAAATTTTTCGAGGCAAACTCGCCCAAACCGAATTCGGGCGGGAGTGGGGAATTCGGTTCGGGCGAGTCCAGGTCAAAACCAAAAGCACGCGCGGCGCTGCCACGCGCCACGCTTTCGCCGAGGCTCGTCGGTCGCCCGCGTCAGGCGTGCGCACAAATTCTCTGCGCAGCGCCTCGCGTGAGGACACCGCCGCGCCGTCGCCCGCCGCGCCACCCCACGCGTCACGCGCCGCGCCACTTCACCAGCACCGCCGCGCTCCACGCGCGCCGGCCACGTCCACCCCACGGCTGACGCGGCACGAGAAGCGCGTGCCACGCCAGCCGTTTCAACCCGCCGCTTCGCGGCCAACCTAAACCCATATCAGCTGCAAAGCACGCCGCGCCTCGGAGCGCGGCGCAAACCCGGTGCGCTCCACGCGCACCGCCAAGCGGGATCCTGCTGGCTCCGCGACGCGCCTGGGCGAAACCCACTCAGAAAGTGGTAGGCAGCTGCGCTGCATGTGCCGTGCCGCGAAAAACCGTCGCGGCGCGTCCCCTGCGCTCCGCTGCGTCTGTGGCTCGGCCCTCGCAGGCAGCATCGCGCCGGTGGTCGTCCGGCCTCGGCGGCCCGCATTTGCCGCTGTCGCGGCGCGGGCCTGGTCGCTTCGCGCGTGCGCGGCGGCAAATCGCTCCGCTCCGCGTCGCTGCCTGGCGCGTGCGCTCCGCTCTCATGCTCGCCGCGCTACAGTCACCTCTCCGATCGGCCGCGTTGCGGCTCCCGCCTGTCTCTCCGATCGGCACCGGCGCTCGCCCCCAAACGCGGCCAAGCCGCGGGCGCAAACCAAAACCCTTGCGGGCAGCGCCAAACCGAACCTCCACTAAATCTTCAAAGTGTCGGCACTTATCAATTATTCGAGGCTGGCAAGGACCACAATGAGTAATGCGAGCAGAGTTCCGGTCATGAGGGCAAACGTAAACCAAATTTGTGCCGGAATTTTGAACGGGGCAAACTTTTGCGCTCGTCCTCGAACCAAGTGCAAATGATGTGTCATCTGCATCCGGTTTTAGTATTCAAGGCGTTAATTGTCCATTCGTAATTACCGCAAAGTTGTCCGAGGTTACAACGCGGTCCCATTACCGTATTACAGCTAATTGACTCAATTGCATACAGAGAGCTATAGATGTAACTCAGTGAAAACCTACATCATTCTGTTGCGGCGCTTGAGAAGCTCCGATCCCTACGATTTTCTGACACTCCACGTCGAATCTCTAGCGTGGCTCAACTCACAGACAGGCGCTAGGTTTCTAGCTTCTTATTCTTTTGCTCCGTATGGAGCATACGACGCGATGCTTATTTGCCAAGCCGACGACAACGCAGTGATCGGCAACGTAATTAAGAAGCTCGTCGGATGGGAAACGACCTCCCTTCTCGTTTCGCCTTCCACCGCCTCCGCCCCTGGGCGGGCTGTTCAACAAAGTCGAGCGTGAGCCATCACGCCTGACCTTTGACCAAGAGCACGACACCTTGGCCACGGAAGCTCCACCGCACAACTGAAATGAGTCGCCAGATCGCCATTTGATTTGGCGAGGGCTAGTTCTCGCTCGACGCCGGTAGGCGAGCTGCGCGGAAGTGTGCGCGGCCGGAAAAACCGGGGTGAGTCGTATCTTAACGAGGCGAAAAATGGCGGTTCCGAAACCGGCACGAGACGAAGGCGAATTCTTCAGCGAAGAATACCGCCAGGACGACGGTGAACGTTGGGACAGTCAAGCCGCGATCGAAAGGGCTATAAGGTCTGTATTTCGCAAGATGTCTACACCTGAACTGAGGGAACAAGAACGCTGGACTCTACATCTGCTGACCCCCCAGAATTTCACCTCACCCCGGCGCGCAACCGATTCCGATGATCTGGCGTACCTGAGAATATGCCAGGACGAACTACGAGCAAGAAAAATGAAATACGGTGAGCCGCGCTAAAAAAAAGGCTGCCATCGCTTTCGCGATCGCAGCCAAGCCAGAGCAATTCGGTCCAAAGACACCGGAGTCGTACCGGCTAGTAAGCACAGTACGCCGAACGACCGCACTTGTCCACCTTAATTGTCACGATACGTGACGGGTCGCCCGGGGCCTCGGCCGAAGCTGCGCGTGCGGCCCACGCGGCCTCCCATCGCCCAAACGCTCACCGCGAGGCGCCGCGCGGCGAATTCCCGCGCTCCGCGCCGGCCAGCGCGGCCGCCACCCACACAGGCAGGCCGCGTAACTCCAAAGGTACGTTACTTCTGAGGAAACAACTAAAAAGCGCTGTCCAAATCGCTGGACACCACCCCAAAAAAACGCTATACGAACTACTACGGGTAGCGGTCTCCACAATCAAGCCACGCAATTCCAGCTAGAAATACTCTGTTGGATGACTTCCGGCCTTCAAATAATGGGATTCCCGTATGGCTTCGAAAGCGGTCCAGAGCTAGACTCGGCCCTGGTTTCGAGAAAACTAGGATAAGTTCACAAGGAGACTCAACATGGCCAGCACCCCAGACGGAAAAAAGTGCGCTCACCCCATTTGTTCCTGTACCGTCACCTCCGGCAAGTACTGCAGCACCCAATGCGAAGCGATGGAGAAAACTCCAGACATCGATTGCACCTGCCCGCACCCGGGATGCAAGGGCCATACGGAACGCTAAAAAGAAAAAGGCCGCCGTTCCGGTTCGCGGTACGGCGGCCTGGGAAGTCAGAATCAACCTGTACTTGCTGGATCATTTCTGAAACTTGTGAAACCGTCTCTCACAGTCGTCGCACCGGTAGGGCCGCATTCCCAAAGCTTGGCACACGTAATCCAATAGACCGCTGCGATGTGAACGATGGGTCTCTTCACATCCGCAGTGAGGGCAGATGGGCTTGGCCATCTGTGCGGCTGGCGCGTTGCTCTCCGGAGACTTCGCCGTATCTCTCGCCGGAGCTGCTCCAGCCGACATTTACGCTGCTCGTCGGATCATGTGATACACCACCAACAGCACCACGGCCCCGACCACCGCAACGAACAAGCTGTAAATATTGAAGCCAGTCACGCCGGTCGCTCCGAAGCGGTTAAATAGCCATCCGCCCAGCAATGCGCCCACGATTCCCAGCACGATATCCATCACCACGCCTTCGCCGGACTTGTTCACGATCTTGCTGCCGATAAAACCCGCCAGCAAACCCAAGATGATCCACGCCAAAATTGACATAACCTTCTCCTTAGAAACGAATGCCCAGGAAGCTTGTACGGAATCCGAGGAACAGCGCCTCACTATACATCCGGATCGAATCAGGCCCATCAACGGAAGCCTGTACCCGCAAGGCTGAATCGCTGTAGCCCAAGCTAACCCCAAGCCGCCACACCATCCGCCAGAGCCGCCCTTCACCGCGAAGTTTAAAATTACATGACATCTCTTGACAAGCTGCTTGAGTTGAATTCTAATCGCTTCTCCAGTTGATACCCATTTGCAACTAGAAATCGCGGGCACGCCCCGGTTTTTTGCCCGCCCTCAGGGGTCAATTGTTTCGAAACTAGGATTGCTCGTCGGCGCTCAATTTTGTTCGCTTCCTAGTTGTTAGCGAGTTGCAACTGGCTTTTCAATCTTTGCCCAGGAGTTTTAATGCCTCGTCCATCTCATTCCCATATTCGAGTCGCGCCGGCGTTTGCCAGGGTTCTTCTGCTCGCCCTCGCCTCCCTGGCGTTCTTCGCCCCGCGCGCTGCGGCTCAGGAGCCGCCTTACTTCGTCACTTATTCCGCGGCACTCGAGGAGCCTGGAAACCTGGAAGTCTCCTTCAAAAACACGCAGGCTGCACCGCGCAACGCGAACCCGTTCCTGGGCACCGCGATGGAGCTCGAATACGGTGTGAAAGGCTGGTGGACGACTGAGTTTTATCTCGACGGTCAAGCCACCGTTCATGACAGCACGATCCTTACCGGGTTTCGCTGGGAAAATCGCTTCCGTCCGCTGCAGCGCGAACACTGGATCAATCCAGTTCTCTATGTGGAATACGAAAATACCAATCGAGCCGACCGCGCGCTTCTGGAGGTCGTCGGTCACGACAGCATCGCCGATTTAGCGATTCCCAACGCACTGGCGCGCAAGGAAATCGAGCGCGAGATGGAACTCAAGCTGATTCTCTCCAGCAACTACAAAGGCTGGAATTTCTCGGAAAATTTCATCACCGAGAAAGATATCAACGAGAGCGAGCCCTGGGAGTTTGGTTACGCCCTGGGAGCCAGCCGCCCGCTGAGCTTGGTCTCCAAAGGGAAGTATTGTTTTTTCTGCCGTCAGAATTTCGCCGCGGGCTTGGAACTTTACGGCGGGCTGGGGACTACCGATGGATTTGGTTGGAAACAGACTTCGCAATATCTGGGACCCACGGTTAGCTTTGGAACGCCCCGTAACGGCCCAACGATTTTCTTTTCTCCGCAATTCGGATTAAACGACAACAGCGCTGGCGTTCTTTACCGCTTCGGAATCTCCTACGAAATTCAGCAAGTCG
The DNA here is from genome assembly GCA_963835025.1 of uncultured Acidobacteriota bacterium. Taxonomy (GTDB): domain Bacteria; phylum Acidobacteriota; class Terriglobia; order Acidiferrales; family UBA7541; genus Palsa-295. The sequence continues at coordinate 13,534 of CAWIEL010000026.1, read as the reverse complement.
CCAGCCTCTTTCACCGGAAGGGCCAATGATTCACGACTCGCTCGTAAAACTTCCGGCTCATCGCAAAGCCAGAAGGCCGTTTGTCTCCGCTGCCCTCAGTCTGTGCGCCGTAGTTCTCTGCGTGGCCATGGCCGACGGCTCCTGGCTGAAGAACGTCCCGGCGGATTATCACTCGAAGGTAAATCCTCTCGGCGCCCAATCGGACGCCATCGCCGGAGGCGCCTATCTCTTTTCCGATCATTGCGCCAAATGCCACGGCAAGGACGCTCTCGGCCGCGGCAAACGCCCTAGCTTGCGTAGCGAGCGCGTGCAGAAGCAAGCCACCGATGGTGACCTTTTCTGGCTGCTGAAGAATGGCAGTCTGGGCCGCGGTATGCCCAACTGGAGCGCTATTCCCGAGCCTTCCCGCTGGCAGCTCATCGCCTACGTGAAAAGTCTCGGCGTCAGCTCCGTCGATAACAGTTCCAATCAATACGTCCCCAAGGAAAACGAATGATTCGCTCGAAACCAGTGTGCTCCGCAGTCATTTCCGTGGTGCTCTCCGCGCTTATGATTCTTTCCGGATGCGGATCCGGCAAGGCTCCGTCCTTCCCGGTCGAAAATGATTCAAACAACGCCTCCGAGCAGCAGGTCGGCGAGCGCCTTTTCGTCGAGACCCGCTTCGCCGAATACTTCGCCGCCCACATGACCGGCGTGAACGATCCTCTCGCCGTGGGCGACCCGGTGGTCAACCAGGTCCAGACCACCAGCGGCACGCTTCCCGGTCCCTTCGCGGGACAATCCATCAACTGCCGCTCGTGCCACTTCGTCGTGGAATTTCAAGGCGTCGCCGGAGCAGGGAATCGCACTTACGCCGATTTCACCACTCGCAGCCCGCTGCCCCTGCCGATGGGCAATTTCACCAATACGCCGCGCAATTCGATGCAGATGGTTGGTTCACTACAATCCCGGACTGGACCTACATTCCTCCACTTTGACGGCCAATTCGTGGATCCCGCCGATCTGGTGAAAACCACGCTCACCGGACGCAACTTCGGCTGGGGACCAACGCAAACCCAGCAAGCCATCGCCCACATCGCAAAAATCATCCGCGAAGACAACGGCATGAACATCCCCGCCCAGGAATATGGCGAGAATCTTTCCTACGCCACGATTTTTCTCGGCACCCAACCAGGGATTCCCAGCGACGTGCTGCTCTCTCCGCAGTTCCGGCTGGACGTGACCACCGCGACCGACGATCAGATCGTCGACCTGCGTCTCGCAGCTGATCGCGCAGTACATGGCTAGGCCTGCTGTTCAAGCAGGATCAGTTCGGCCGCTACTATGCTTCACCCTATGACGTTTTTCTGCGCATCAATCACTTGCCGGTCCAGCCCAAGGCGGGTGAGTCCATTCCGCAATACAGTCAGCGGCTACTCTCGATGGTGAACTCGCTGAGCAATCCTGTGTTTGTGAATGGGACCTACGGGCAATTCCAATATCACGCTCAACCATTTCAATTCGGCGCCACCGAGCTGGCTGGCCTGAAAATTTTCCTGACTGCAGCAAACAACGCGGTCGATTCATCGCAACACGCCGGAAATTGCGCGGCCTGTCACACCCCTCCCAATTTTTCCGACTTCCGCTTTCACAACACCGGAACTTCCCAGGAAGAATACGACGCGGCCCATGGCTCGGGAGCTTTCTTCAATCTTCCCGTCCCCACGCTCGCGCAGCGCAACGCGAATTTCGATCAGTACATGCCAGTTTCGTCGGCGCATCCCAACGCCTCCGAAGCTTTTCGCCATCTCGCTGTTCCGGGCCAGCCGCAATTCGCGGATCTCGGCTTGTGGAACGTGTATCTGAATCCAGACATTCCGAATCCGCAAGCCAGTCTTGCCCCCATCGTTTGCGCCGTCCAAGCGAATTGCAGCGTCGATCAAGGCCTGGCCACCACCATCGCCCAGTTCAAGACGCCTACGCTCCGCGACCTGGAAGATTCCGCGCCGTACTTTCACAATGGCAGCAAACTCAAATTCCCAGACGTGGTGCAGTTTTACGTGAACAGTTCGGCCCTTGCTCGCGCTGGCCTGCTGCGCAACGCGCCACCTGAGTTCCAAAACATGTCGCTCAGCGACGCGGATGTTGCTGCGGTCGCGGCGTTCCTTGCGTCTCTCACTGAAGACTACGACGACGCCTAGTCGTCGCAGTCTCAAACAACTCGCTTCGGTTCCAACGGATGTGCGGTCTGCTTGACCGCGCATCCGTTTCTCGTTAACCTTTTTCGAGATTGACCCGCGATCCAAACCAGATCGTTTCCGCCTCGCCCGATTCTAAAGTCCCATACCCCATTCGATTCGAGTCTCGCATGGCCATCGCCCTCGCCATCTTCGGCGCCGTGCTGATGGCCACCAATCCCTGGTTCACCGCGGTCGATGACGAAGTCGTCATCATCGATGTCGCCGCCAAACCCATCTTGCAAACCGTCCAAGCTTTCCTCCGGGGCACCGGCCAGCACGAACACCCGCCTCTTTCCGACCTCGTGCTCCACGCCTGGCTCTGGTTGACCGGCGGAAATTTGCACTGGCTACGCCTTCCTTCCGTGATTTTTTATCTGCTCGGCGCTTGGTTTCTGGTACAGGCCGCCCGCCGCATCGGCGGCGACCGCGCCGGCTACTGCACCCTCGCCATCATTCTGCTCTGGCCTTATGGGTTTCATTTCGGTCGAATCGCCGGCTGGTATTCGTTCACCTTCATGCTGATCTCGATCCTGACGTTTTTTTATTTACGCTACATCGAAGATCCCACGCTGCAGCGATGGCTGCCCATCGCGCTGTGCGCTCTGGCCCTGGTTTACACCAATTATTTCGCGTGGGCCGTGCTCGGATGCATCGGCCTCGACTTGATCTCCGATTCTGGCGTGACACCCGCAAGTGGGTCGTCTTCATCGCGACCGCTGTTCTGCTGCTGGCGGCCAACCTGCCCATCCTCGCCGCGTTTCTTCATGAGGTTCGGCACGGAGCGCACCCCGCGCCGCTCGGCGCCTCTTCCATCGCCATCGGAATTTACAATCTCTATTGCCTCTTTGTCAGCGAATCGGTCGCGCCGTGGTTTTGGATTCCCGGCGTCGCCGCGGGTTTGGCCATCGCTTGCGCTCTCTTGCTCACCTTGATCTACACTCCGCCCACCGCCCGCAGATTTTTTCTGTACTTCTTTGCCCTGCTCGGCGCCATGACCTTTGTACAAATCGGCAATACCAAACGCTCACTGATGATTAGTCCCTGGCTGCTTCTGCCCATTGGCGTCGCCGTTGCCGCCGCTTCTTGGCCATCCGCCCGCCGATGCCTCGCTGGATCCCTCGTTTTAATTGCGGCGATCGGCTGGTACGGAATTTTCGCCCGCAACCTGTACGCCGCGCCGCATTGGATTGAGCCTTGGCAGCAGGTCGCGCGTCAGGCGGCAAAATCCGCCGGCGCCGGTGGCGTCATCGTCGGCAACAATCCATCCTTTTTCTTTTATCTGACGTATCTGTTGCCCGCGACAAATCCCGCCGCCCAAGGCCGCTTCTCCGGCTACCTGCCTCGCACGGTTAGCACCCCGGGCGTTTATTTCCCCCAGCAGTGGCTCGACGCTGGCCGTCCGCTGGCGCCGACCGTGACGCTCGTCAACGGTCTCAGCTTCGAAGTGCCCGGCGCGACCATCGAAGATTTGCAAACCATTCTGGACGCGCGCTGCAAAAATATTGACCAGCAACGTTTGGTCCACGATTCCGGCGCCAAATGGAAGCGCGAATATCAGCCGATCACCGGACAGCGCACTTGGCGGATTCAAGTGACCACCTACAGTTGTTCCGCATCTTGATCGCACACGATTAAAAGTGGGGATTGGTACGGCAGGGAAGTGGCGCGCCTGGCAGGGGTCGAACCTGCGACCTTTGGTTTCGGAAACCAACGCTCTATCCAACTGAGCTACAGGCGCATCGCAAAGAAGCAGAGGTAAGTCTAACTCTTTTTTGGCACCGGCAAAAGTAGTCCCGCAAACCGCCGCTGAACTCCGGCGAGTCTTAGCCTTTCGCCAAGCCTCGAATCTGTTTTGCATACTTTTCGATCTGGTCGCACTTCTGCACCATGGCCAGCGACAGCACGTTTTGCGAATCGGTTTTTTCCACTTCGGCTTTCAATTCCGCGGCCAAATAATAAAGTTTCTCGACGCTGTCGTGAATTTGCGAATCGTTATGCTCCAGCATCTGCTTGGTGTTAATCCGTGGGTCGATATTTGGAGCTGGATACGGCGCCCGCGGAGCATTTTGATCCGGATCTTCAGCAGACGGAATCGCCGGCATTGCCGGCCGGACTGCCTGCCCCCAGCTGCCTGGCACGATCAACCCCGCCACCGCTCCCGCCGCCACCGAAGATAGCCCCGCCAAAAACAACCGCTTCTGTCCATTCATGATCTTGCTCCCGCCTTCATTCTAACGCTGCCGGCCCGACTCTAAAAACTCCACGCGGCACTCCGGCATCTTTCGTCCCGCCATCCGAGTGGTATACTTCGGCGTTTGCTATTTATGACTGAGTCCTTCTCCCAGTTGTCGGAAAGCGCGGGCCGCATCGGCATTCGGCTGGTGGTCATCGCGATTCTCGCGGTTGTGCTGATTCGCGTGCTCCGCGCCGTCACCGCGCAATTGGTCCACACCGCCAAATCGCCAACCCGCGCCGGACAATTGCGCGAGCAGCAGACTCGCACCATGGCCGACCTGCTCCACAGCGTCGGCACCACCGTAATCATTGTCGTTGCCGCGCTCATGGCTATGCGCGCCCTGGGCTTTGACGTCACTCCCGCACTCGCCACCGCCGGTCTGCTCAGCGTTGCGCTAGCCTTCGGCGCCCAAAGCCTGCTCAAAGATCTGATCAATGGCTTCTTCATCGTCTTTGAGGATCAGTATTCTCTCGGTGATGTCCTGCAGGTCAATGGCGAAACTGGCCGCGTCGAACATATCACCTTGCGCCGCACCGTATTGCGCAACAACTCCGGAGCCATCGTCTCCATTCCCAACAGCCTGATCGGCCAGGTTTCCAATCTCAGCCGCGATTGGTCCCAGACCTTCGTCGACATCACCATTCGTGCCGATGAATTGGTCGGCCAGGCCATCTCCATTCTCGATAAGGCCGCCGCTGAATTTCGCGACGATGCCGATTGGTCGCCCGCGCTGGTCGATGGCCCGCGCGTGCTCGGCGTCGAATCGCTCACGCTGGACGGCACCGTAATCCGCCTGCAAGTCCGCACCGTCCTCAATCGTAAGGACGATGTCGCTCGCGAATTGCGCCGCCGCATCAAACTGGCCTTTGAACGATCCGAAATGCCTGACCAGCCCCACCAAGTTTCCGTCACCAGCGGCGCGCCCTCCCCGCATGACTGACCCGCAATTCGAGGCCCGCTCGTGAAGTCTCGGTTCGAGCCACAGTCCACCGCATTGCGCGACGCTCGCCTCCGCAGCGAACGTATTCGGATTCTGATACTGATCGGCGTCGCGGCAGTCGTGCTCGTCCTTCGCAGCACCGTCACCGCGATTTTTCCCAGTCCCGAGAACATCCATCTTTGGGTGATTGGTTCTTCCCTCGTCGCCTGTTTCATTGCCTATGAGTCCATCATGGTGCGCGCGGTCAACCAAGCGCTCGCCAACGGCCGCGATTTGCCCAAAAGGGCGTGGCTCGTCAGCACCGTCGTGGAAAGCTCCGTGGCTGCGTTCGCCGTCGCGCTTCTTTCCAGCTCCTCCATCCCCGCGGAATACAAGCCGCTGACCAATCCTTCGTTCCTGCTGTTTTTCTTTTTTATTATTTTGTCCACTTTGCGCCTTGAGCCGGTTCTCTGCCGGCTGTCCGGATTGGTCGCGGCTCTCACCTACCTTGCGGCGGCACTCTACATCGGTTGGACGCCGATCGGCGCGGCCAAGACGACGCTTCTCACCCCTCAGAAACTTGTCTTCATGTACGCCGTCGCGCTTTTCTTTGCCGGCGTCGTTGCCGGTGCGGTCGCCGGACAAATCCGCAAGCACGTCGACGCCGCTCTGCGTGAAGCCGAAACCCGCCGCGAAGTCGAACGCCTCGAACACGATCTCGACGTCGCCCGCAACATCCAGCAATCTCTGCTTCCTACTTCGATGCCTGAAATCGAAGGCTTCGACGTAGCCGCCTGGAATCAGCCCGCGGATCAAACCGGCGGCGATTATTACGATTGGCAGCCGCTTCCCGACGGCAAAATTCTCCTCGCTCTCGCGGATGTTACCGGCCACGGTATCGGCCCGGCGCTGCTCGCCGCCGTCTGCCGCGCCTACGCGCGTACGAATTTCACCGCGGATAACGGCCTATTCACGGCGATGTCTCGAATCAACTCTTCACTCTCCGCTGACCTGAAAGAAGGCCGCTTTATCACTTTCGTAGCTGCCATCTGCACGCCTGGAAGCGCCACCGTCGAATTGCTTTCCGCCGGCCACGGCCCACTCTTTTTCTACGTCCCCAGCCAGGACCGTTTCGATGCCATGAACGCGCACGGCATGCCCCTCGGCATCATGGCCAATTTGGTGTCCGATCCTGCGCAGCTGCTCACCCTCAGCTCCGGCGACCTCATCGTGCTGGCCACCGACGGATTCTTCGAATGGGAGAACGCCGCCGGACAACAATTCGGCGTGGAACGATTGGAAGCGGTCGTGCGCGCCACGCATCACAGGCCCGCGAACGAAATCATCGCCGAACTGTACGCCGCCGTTATCGCATTTTCCGCTGGCACTGCGCAGAAAGATGACCTCACCGCGGTCATCATCAAAAAAACTTAGAAACGTCCGCCCGTCGTTTCGCCTTTCGCCTCCCACCATCAGTTCCGCACCCCGCGCCGTGATTGCCTCGCTTGCACCGCCGGGCGTAACATCGTCAGCGGTGATCGATTCCCCCTCCATGCTCGGCCGCACGATCTCCCATTACCGGATCATCGAAGTGATCGGCGCCGGTGGCATGGGCGTCGTTTACCGCGCCCACGACGAACATCTCGACCGCGACGTCGCCCTCAAGTTTTTGCCTGCCGGTGTGCTCGGCGATGAAGATGCCCGCAAGCGCTTCCGCACCGAAGCCTTGATTCTCGCCAAGCTGAACCATCCCAACATCGCCACCATCCACGAATTCGTCACCCAGGACGGCACCGAATTCCTGGTGATGGAATTTCTGCCCGGAAAATCGCTGGCTCAGGAACGCGGTGGGGAAGCGTGGCCCGAAAAACAATTGATCGTCGTCGCTTCGCAGGTGGCCCAGGCTCTGCAGGAAGCCCATGAGCGCGGTGTAATTCATCGCGACCTGAAACCGGGCAACGTGATGATCACGCCCAAGGGTCTCGCCAAAGTCTTGGATTTCGGTCTCGCCGGGCACTGCCGTCCGGTCAACGAAACCACCACCATCGATGGCGAAGCCGAACCGCGCATGGTCGCCGGCACCGAACCCTATATGGCGCCCGAACAATTGGTCGGCGACCAGATGGACGCGCGCACCGATATTTATGGATTGGGCGCCTTGCTGTACCAGCTCGCCACCGGCCAGCGCCCGTTTCGCGACGAAATCTCCGCGCGCCTCACCGACGCCATCCTGCACAAGCCGCCGGCCCCGGTACGCAGCTTGAATCCCACGATCTCGCTCGAACTCGAGCGCATCATCCTGAAGTGTCTCGAGAAGGAACCCGAAAACCGCTACCAATCCGCGAAGGAATTGGACGTCGATTTGCGCCGCATGCAGATGCCTAGTTCCGCCGCGATGCTTCTCAATGGCGCGTCGCGAAAATTTCCCGCGACGTGGCAGATAATTGCTGCCGCATGTTGCGTCGCCATTCTGATCGCGGCCTGGCTCGGCATTCGGCGTCACAACAAAGCAGTCGCTCCGCCCGTCCCGCCGCAGATTCAATCCGTCGCCGTGTTGCCGCTCGAAAACCTATCTCACGATCCCGAACAGGATTACTTCGCGCAAGGCATGACCGAAGAACTTATTACCCAACTCGCCCAGATCGGCGCGCTCCGCGTAATTTCCAGAACTTCGGTCGTCCCCTATCAGGGTTCCCGAAAACCGCTCTCCCAAATTGCCAAGGAGCTCGGCGTTGACGCTGTGGTCGAAGGCTCCGTGATGCGCTCCGGCGATCGCGTGCGCATCAACGCCAAATTAATTCAAGCCTCGTCCGATCAGAGCCTCTGGGCCAAGGGCTACGACCGCGACCTAACCGACGTGCTGAATCTGCAAGCTGAAGTCGCTCGCGACATCGCCCAGGAAGTTCGCATCGAGCTGACTCCCCAAGAACAATCCCGGCTATCCAGTTATGCCCGCGTCAGCCCCCAAGCGCATGACGCCTATCTGCGCGGCCGCTATCACTGGAACAAAGAAACCGGCGAGCAATATCGCCAGGCCGAGAAATTTTTCCAGCAAGCTATCGACATCGATCCCAATTACGCCCCGGGATACTCCGGCCTTGCCGATTACTACTGGGCCACGGACGAACTCGCGCCGCAAATCGCCATGCCCAAAGCCAAGCAATACGCGCAGAAGGCGCTCGAACTCGACGATTCGCTTTCCTCCGCCCACACCACGCTGGGCGACGTGAAATTCTACGCCGACTGGGACTGGCTCGGCGCCGAACGCGAATACAAGCGCGCCATCGAACTCAATCCCAACGACGCCGAAGCCCACCGCATGTATTCCGTATTTCTTTCCGCCATGAATCGCGCGGGTGAAGCATTGGTCGAAGTTCGCATCGCCCAAAGCCTCGACCCCGTTTCGCTCTTCGCCAGTTCCTCCTCCGGTTGGGCCCAGTATTTCGCGCGCCAATACGATCGCGCCATCGAGCAGTGCCGCAAAACTTTGGAGTTGGAACCGAACGACGTCGGCGCCCATTCCTGCCTGGGCTACGCCTACATGGCCAAGAAAGACTACGCGCGAGCTCTCGCTGAATGTAAAAAGGCCGCGGAGCTATCGAACAACGAGCCGCTGCGCATGGCCGGCCTGGGACTCGCTTACGGACTTGCGGGGAATAAAACAGAAGCGCAAAAAATTTTCGCCCAACTGCAACTCAAATCGAAATTGCAATACGTGCCGCCCTACTTCCTGGCCACGGTGTGCGTAGGCCTGGGACAAAAAGACCAAGCCATCGCCCTACTCGAAAAAGGCTACGCCGAACGCGACGCCTACCTCACCTGGCTCAAGGTCGAATCGGCCCTGGACCCTCTACGCGCGGAACCCAGTTTTCAGGATCTCGTGCGTCGCGTCGGACTGCCCTAAAGTGCACGTCACCCAACCGCTGAAACGCTACAGCAGCGGAAGCGCCGGCCCTCGCGGGTGAATGTCCCACTGCGGATCTTCCGGCGCCGGATCTCCCGGCAGAATCACAAACGGCGAACGGCTCGGCTTCCCGTGCGAAACGATCAGATACAACCGGCTGTGCTGTTTGCGCCCATCGTTCAAGACCACTCCAGGCCCGCTGTGGTCCTGCACCTTGACGTTCTTTCCAAAGATTTGCGCTTGGTTGAGGAAGCCGGAAATATCATCTCGAATCTTGGCGTACGCTTCCCCCGTGAACTGCAGGATCGCCACTTGCGGATCTTGATCGCCGCTCCACAGTTTTAGTACCCAAACTCCAGGTCCCAGAGCCTGCCATATCGGGGACTTCTTCCCAAAAAATCGATTTTTTGGCGCCATATTCTCTCCTCGTCCATCGCTGCTTGGGGCGTCTGGCTAGTTACAACCCGGATTTGAAGACTGTCAAGGTATAAGATTTCGCGCCACGCCTTGATTCCTCCCAAAAACCATCCGCCACTTTTGCCCCCTCCGATGCCTGTTCTGCTCCCCCGCGGCCAGAATTTTCCTATGCTCACCGCTATACCTGTGCTAATTTTTTCCTACCCCGCGAGCCTTTGCGACTCCTTAGATTGCTGAGTACCTGAGGGAAGGAATACTACGAATGAAGACCCGCCATCCTGCTGTCTCGTTAATCGCCTTGATCGTATCGGCTTTGCTGGTTATGCCCGCGAATCTATCGGCACAGACCGCGCAGCCCAGCGCCGGCAAAATCACCACGGTGCTGCCGGTAGTAAACGTCATCCGTGGCCAGCAGCAATCGGCCGCCAGCGTGAATGAACAGGTCTTCTGGGGCGACACCATCAATACCGGCCACTTGGCCCGCGCCCGCGTCAGTCTCGACGACGGCTCGATCCTCAGCGTCGGCTCCGATTCCAATTTGATGATCGGCAAGCACGATCCGGCCGCACAGCAAACCGATCTGGATCTCAACTACGGTCGCGTCCGCGCCAAGGCTGCCGCTCTGGTCAAGCCCGATTCGCACTTCCGCGTGCGCACTCCGGTGGGAGTCGCCGGCGTTGTCGGCACCGAAATGGTGGTGATCTTCGATACCACCGGCGCGCAGATGAAAGTGATTTGTCTCGAAGGAACCTGCCAGGTTTGCGACCTGGCCGGAAATTGCCTCACACTTCACGGCGGCCAGGAATCTTCCGTGCAGAATAATTCTTCGCCCACTCCGCCATCTCCCGCAACCACCGTGGATGTCACCGAAGCCGTGAATTCCACCGCGCCCAGTGGAGCTGCTGGTGGTGCTGCCGGTGGGATTGGTGTGGCGGGCGGTGTCGCCATTGGCGTGGGGGCTGCAATCGCCGCCACGGTGGCCACCATCGTGGTTCGTTCCGTCAGCAAAACGCCGACCTGCGGCAATCCCACTCCGACCGCCGCCGCCTCGGGCGTCACCGCGAATTGCGCCACCGCAAATCGTGCGGCTACGGGAAAAACGCCGGGTCAGCGTCCCTAAGAACTTAGAAAATTATTCCGGACATTCACGCTTAGCGTGAGCTGATTGTGAACCGAACCACAAGTTCGTCCACGTAGGTAACTTCTACCCGTCGGTCTCCCGGCAGATATTCAAAAACCTGCGTCTTGAATCCGTCACTCGAAGTCGATTCGGATAGCTGCCGTCCTTGCCCCAGCAGGGCATTCACCTCATTCATCGACATCCCGCGTTTCAATTTTGCCGTCGCCGCACCGGTATCGCCGTTCGTCGGCGGCGCGGGAGGCGCCGAGGCCGGCCCGCCTTCGACCGCGTTATTTGGGGGCGCGCCGCCCGCATCAGCGGCTGGAGCCGTATCGAAACTCAGGTAGGGCTCAAGCGCGCGCATCACTCCCTCCGGCGTTTGGTATTCCACCGGAATCGATCCTTTCCACCGCAAATTGAAGCGCGAACCGCCGCGCAACCGATTGTCCGCGACTTGCTGCGACTTAATCTGGCTCGCCACCTGCGCCGCTCGACGGTTCGCCGCTTCCTGTCGTTCGCGCCGGTCTCGCTCCCGGTCGAGCTGCCGCTGCAAATCACGCTTTTGATCCGGGTCGTCGGTGTTCGCAATGTCACGCTCCAGTTGCTTCTCATAATTGCTCTTTTCCACCGGAGTCGCGTCCACCGTCGTCCTGGTGTCATCGCCGGCAGTTCCAAAGCCCCCGCCATCGAGCTGAAACTCGATCATGTCTTTCTTTACCACCACGCTGGTCACCGTCGCACGCGCTTCCTTGGGAATCGCCACGCCGAATTGTTTCAGCCGCGATGAATACTGTTTCCAATCCATCGGCGTGCTGCGGTCGAACCGCAAATCGACGCCTTGTTGCGTTCCGGGCATGTCGATCTTTGTTTGCACCTGCTTGCCCTGGAAATAACCAGGGAGCTCGGCCACGCCGCTCTGCGCCATAGCGGGACCCGCCGCGCACAGCACCAGGCAAACGGCAATTAGTTCTAAATGAGCGGCTCGAAGCATCGCGATTCCTCCGTGCGGTCCTGGTGATTGGCTGTGTTGGCCGCCGAGTTTATCACAGCAGGATTAGCGCGGGAGTCCGGCGCCGGGCGCCGCCCATGCTCTTTCGCTGGCGCGCCCACCTCTATGATTTGTTAAGCTAGGCCGTTATTTCGAGGAAGAAAATCGCATGGACTATCGCAAAAAATTCCTGGCCGAACCCGGCCAGCACATCAAGCTGCATAAAATCGACCCCAACTACACCGGCCGCCACGTCTCGAAGAAAGAAGCCATCCCAGCGCTCGAAAAATATTGCCGCAATCTCGAAAAGCTGCAGCAGACCCTTTATGCCGAAAAAAAACGCGCGCTGCTCGTCGTGGTCCAGGCTCTCGATGCCGGCGGCAAAGACGGCACCATCAATCACGTGATGGGCGTGCTCAATCCCCAAGGCACCAGCGTGACCAGTTTCAAACAGCCCAGCGCCGAAGATCTCGCCCACGATTTTCTCTGGCGCATTCACCCCCACGCCCCAGCCAAAGGCTGGATCGCCATATTCAACCGCTCCCACTACGAAGACGTTCTCGTCGCCCGGGTTCATAAGCTGGTCCCCAAAGACGAGCTAGCCGAACGCTACGAAAGCATCAACGATTTCGAACGCCACCTCCGCAAACAGAACAACACTCATATCGTGAAATTCTTTCTGCACATCAGCCCCGAGGAGCAGCTCCGTCGCTTCAGCGAACGCCTGGACGATCCCGCGCGCAGTTGGAAGATCAGCGAAAGCGATTACAAGGAACGGGAATACTGGGACGCCTACATGGCCGCCTATGAGGAAATGTTCGCCAAGACCAGCAAGAAAAATTCTCCCTGGTACATCATTCCTTCCAACCTCAAATGGTTCAGGAACCTGGCCGTCTCCCAAATTCTGACCGCCACCATGGAAGATCTAGGAATGGAAATGCCCCAACCGACCGTAGACCTGGCGCGGATTCGCGAGAAATACCACCAGGTGGAAGACGCCGGCAAGAATCCCGATCAACCCAAACACAAATCCAAAAAGCGCTAGGCTGCGCTTTTGACAAAAATAAGAATGTGACGCGGCAGTCTGACCCTGAAGAACCGGTGCGAGCAGGTGTTCGCGCTCACCGCCAAAGTTTTGCCTCACCCGTGAATATCGACCGCGCCCGACCGGTTCGGTTTCTTCAGCAACGTCATCGAGATATACGCTCCAATCCACGATCCCGCCGCCGCGAACCCCACATACATCCAGTTCTTGGTGTAGCTGATCACCGCAAACGCCGAAAGCAAATACCACACGCTGCTCCAGCTAGCCGCCGGCACCCGCCGCTGCGCCGAAACCGCCGCATTAAACATCACGTACACCGCATCCGTCGCCGCCGTCGACACAAACACCCCAATCGCCAGCAAAGGCTCAATCTGCATCGCCGTCCCCCTGAAATCACTTAAAGGCCGCGCCGTGATTATGAAGAAGTCTCATCTACAAATTGAGGGAAAATTTTCCCCGATAGGCGATAGTGAGGCCAGCAGTCTGATAGATTGGATCTTCTACACTCGTGTTCGAAAGCAATGTCCCAGACGAAATCTGTATTCCTTTCGGCGGAATGGCGAGACCTCGTGATGTTGAACTACGAGGTTGATTCACGCCTTTTAATTAAATTTGTCCCGCCTGGCACCGTGTTGGATTCATTCCTCGGAAAGACTTACGTGAGCCTGGTAGGCTTTCGGTTTTGC
>CAWIEL010000025.1:0-22880 GCA_963835025.1 uncultured Acidobacteriota bacterium | reverse complement strand
AATAACAACGCGACCGGCACCTTGCCGGTGGGCTTCGCCGTAAGCGGAGCTAACGGGGGGGATTTCGCGGCGAGCACCGCCGGAACCGCTACTCCTTGTGGCGCTACACTGGCCGCCGGAGCCAGCTGCACCATCGGGGTTATCTTCACACCGACGCTGGTGCCGGCCGGAGCAGAAGCGGGATTGCTGACCGTCGGAACCTTTCCGAACGTGGCCACCGTTGCGCTGACCGGCACGAGTTCCTCGACTGGAGACTTCAGTTTGAGTGTGCCGACCACCTTCAACGTGACCAGTGGAGTGGCGGCCACGATTCCAGTAACCGTCAACGGCCTGCAGGGATTCTCCGGGTCGGTAAATCTATCCTGCACCGGCGCGACGGCCAACGTCACGTCTTGCACCATTCCTTCTTCGGCGAATGTGGGCGACACCGTGAATGCCAGCGTAACCGCGACCCGGTCGGAAATTGTGCCGGTGGTGACCTTCAAGACGCCGCCGACCACCAACATCCGTCAGGTAATTTCCCTGATGATCGGAATCGCCCTGTTCTTCATGATTCCGATGACACAACGCTTGCGCACCCGAATCGGCTTGGCCGCGGCCATGTTGGTTTTCGTCGCGGTAGCCGGTTGCGCGGGCGGCCACTCTGGTCCGTCGACCGGTTCCATCACCATCACCGGAACTGGAACCGGCGCGGCCACCGGCGTCACCCACAGCTACAACGTGAGCCTGACCATCAGCAAGTAAACAGCAAACGCTTTTTCTTTCCGGCCGCGCGCTCGCACCCAGGGCGCGCGGCCTTTGTTTTTGGGGCAGCGCGCCGGCGCCTCCGGGCAACCTGCGAACCCTGCAAAAATCGGGTCGATCCCTACCCTTCGGCCGGGTTTCCATCTATTCTAGGTGCCGCCAAATGTAAACGAATGCAAACCCTTGCGGAGTCTGCGCATCTGACGGTTGCGCGAAAAATTGCGGGGAGCTGGCTGGAATTCTGGGGAGGAAGTTGTCGATGAAAAAGTTTGCCGGGCTATTTTTGCTGTTAGCCATTTTCTGCTCGCCCGCCGTGGCGCAGGAGAAAGACAGTTGGAGAGTGTTCAAGCGTCCGCCACAGCGGTCGCGCTTCGAACTCGGCGGCGGCCTGCTCTACCGCTCCTTCTACAATATCAATTCGACCGGCACGGCTACCGGTCAGCGGCTGAACCAGTTGGGCTGGAGCGGCTACGCGGACTATCGCTTTCTGCGCTGGCTCAGCCTGGGCGGAGATCTTTCCGGCGCCTATCACCTCAGCAGCAACAACGGAAACACCCAGATCTACACGGTGATGATCGGCCCGCGAATCTATCCCTTCGGACACGAACACAAAATCACGCCATTCGGACAGGTCTTGTTTGGGCGCGGATTCTACGGGTACAACCTGGAAAGCCAGGGAGGATTCAACCCGTTCAGCCGGTGGACCAACGGCTACGACTGGATGGGCGGAGGCGGACTAGACTTCAGGTACAAACGGCGCTGGCTACTTCGCATTCCCGAAGTAGACTACGAGAATTCGCATTTTGGAGCGTCCGGGCAGCCCAGTCAGGGCAATTTCCGCCTGTCGGTCGGGCTCATTTACCGCTTCGGGGTCCGCTAAGGCGTCGGCAGCGTTTTAGAAATTCCCAATCAGGTTCGTTTCGCGCGCGAGAGAAATCGTGCGTAGCGAAATTCAGTCACAGCTCATTCCGCGTTTTTTGACCTTGCGCCAGCGTATCCACTCGTAGGAGATTACGGCACCGTGGAAGGAACTCCGGAAGCTGCAGGCGCGCGCGGCGCAGTGCTGGCCGTCGCGGTGTGCCTGGCAAGTTTTCTTATTTACCAAGCCGGACGCCTGTGGATCGCCGACCGCGACACTCGCTCCGATACTCTGGCGCGCCTCGAACGGGGCGCCGCACTAGAACCCGGCAACGCCGACGCCTGGGACGCCTTGGGACGCTTCCGCCAACTCGATTTCAGCAATCCGGATTCCGCAGGAGCGCTGGCCGATTATCAACGGTCGGTACAGGCCAATCCGCTTTCCGCGCACCACTGGATGAATCTCGCCGAAGCTTATGAAGCCAACGGCGATGTCGCCAAGGCGCGTGACGCGTTCCAGCACGCCCGCGAGGTGTATCCCCTTTCCGCCGAAGTCGCCTGGAACTACGGAAATTTTCTGTTGCGCCAGGACCAAACCACCCAAGGTTACGCCGAAATCCAGCATGCCGTCCGTTCCGACCCAAAACTTTTGACCCTGGCGATTTCCCGGACCTGGCGCTCCAGCCGCGATATCAACATTCTTCTCGATAACGTGCTGCCGCCCGAAACCAACGCCTACCTGCTGGCCCTCGATTATTTCTCCAGCATCAAACAGGCCGAGCCCGGCCTGGTGGTCTGGCAGCGCTTGGTCGCGATGGGGAAACCGATCGAGATCGCCCGATCGTTTCCCTTCCTGGACGAATTGATCGCCGAAGATCTCTCGAGCGACGCCAAAAAGGTGTGGATTGACGCGCTGGCTCTGGCCGGATTGAATCACGATCCGCCGGCCAATCGCTCCGCGGTGTGGAACGGAGATTTCGCGCGCGATTTTCTGCAAGGCGGATTGGACTGGCGATGGGAAACGCCGCCGGGCGTCGATTTTGAATTCGATACCGTCCCGCAAAATTACGGTGTGCGCTCCGCGCAATTATTTTTCGGCGGCGGCAACAACGTCGAAATCACCGAGCCGAAACAATATGTCCCGGTCGAACCCGGGCGCTGGTATCACTTTCACGCCTACATGCGCACGCAGGCGCTTTCCACCGAGATGGGCACGCGATTTCTGATCACCGACCCGAACCACGTAAGCGCGGTCACCGCCAAGACCGAAAATTTCACCGGCTCGCATGCCTGGACCGCCACCGACCTCGACCTTCAAACCAGCGCGAACACCCATTTCCTGCTGGTGCAGTTGCTCCGGGAGCAGAGCCACATGTTCGACAACAAACTCAGCGGCACCATGTGGATTGCCGATGTATCGCTGACGCCGTCCGACGGACCCGCGGGACCGACGGCATGGCCTTCCGCACCCGCCAGGGAAACCCCACCAAGATGAAACTCGTCGGAGCAGGCCTCTGCGCGCTCATCGCCATCACCGTGCTGGCCTTCGGCGGCGTCGAAACCGGGCCCCAGTCCATTCTGGAAGCCGGCGCTGCTTTGCTGTTTGTGGTCTGGGCCGTCCTCGCCTTTCGCGATCCAAATTTGAAAATCACCTGGAATGCGCTCTGCTGGCCGCTGCTGGGTTTCGTCGCGATTGGCCTCGGCCAGTTGGTCTTCCGCACGAGCGCCTATCCATTTCTCACTCACGTCGAAATCCTGAAGCTGATCTCGTACTTCCTGTTTTTTTTCCTGCTCACCCAGGTTTTCCGCGACCGCCAGGAATTGAACGTGCTGGCCTGGGTTTTAATGTTTTTGTGCTTCGGCATATCCATGATCGGCATCGTGCAGCGCTTCACTTCCGAAGGAACGATTTACTGGTTTCAGAAACTCACCGTCGGCGGAGATCCTTTCGGTCCCTTCGTGAACCGCAACCATTTCGCCGGCTTCGTCGAACTGACCGTTCCGGTCGGCCTGTCCCTGCTGATTTTTCGCGGCCTTCGCCGCGATACGTTTCCGCTGGCCGGTCTGCTCACCGTGGTGCCGGTCGGCGCATTGATCCTTTCCGGTTCCCGTGGCGGCATCGTCAGTTTTATTTTCGAACTGGCGGTCATCGGACTGATGGCTCGTTCGCGAAAACGCGGCGCCGAACCGCCCCGCCTTGCCGCGCTCGCACTGGTAGGTCTGGCCGCGCTTGGTTTGATCGGCTGGCTCGGAGCCAGCCGCGCCATCGAACGTTTTTCCACCTTGCACGCCGGCGACGTCTCGATCGCCCGCCGCGTCACCATGGTGCGAGGTGCCACCCAGGTCTTCTTGCGCTACCCGATTGCCGGATGCGGCGTCGGTTCGCTGGTCGCCGTCTACCCGCGATTCGAAACCCTCTACGACGGCCTGATCGTCGATCATGTCCACAACGATTACATGGAGTTGCTTGCCGAGATGGGCCTGCTCGGCGGCCTGTGCGGCGCCGCCTTCCTCTGGCTGCTATTTCGCAACGCCAAAAAATCCTGGGCCGCGGAGCAAGGCCATTTCTCCCGCGCCATCCATGCCGCCGGCATCTGTGCCGTTTGCGGCCTCCTGCTGCACAGCTCGGTGGACTTCAATTTGCACATTCCCTCCAACGCTTTGCTGTTCCTGGTAGCCGCGCACCTGGCCACCACTGCTCCGCTGCCTTCCGAAGGCGGAAAAATCCGGGTGCGCAGGCGGTCCCGGCGCGAGAGCGAGCGCAGCGACGACGAGCTCCGCGAGCCCGAATCGAGGGACGAAGGCGAATCGCCGGCCGAGGCCTAGCCGAGCGGGACATTAAAAACTTTTAACTGCCCGCGGTGTTGACAATGCCTAGGTGAACTCCATCTGTCCGTTGACAGGCTCGAGCCCCTAAGGGATAGTGATTGAGGGTTTTATATAATGAATGGAACGGTCCGGCGGCTTTCGGACTGGCCTAAGCCTTTGCCTGTCTTATTATTGTCCATACTCCTAGCGTGTGGCTGGCAGGCGGCGTACAGCCAGCAAAAAACCGAAACACCGAAACAAACAAACGCGAAGATTCAAGAGCTAGCAACGTTGGCGCGCTCCCAGCCCCACGACGTCGCGGTTGGCACTGGCGACATGCTGCATGTGGAGGTTTTCGACGTGCCGGAATTGTCTCGCGACGTCCGCGTCAGCGAAACCGGCGAGTTCAGCTACCCGCTGATCCCGGGACGAATTCGAGCCATCGGCCTCACGCCGTACCAGCTCGAGCAAAAACTCGCGCAGCTCCTGATTGACAACGGCCTGGTCACCCACCCCCAAGTTTCCATCTTCGTGAAAGAACAGAACAGCCAGCCGGTATCGGTCGTGGGCGCAGTCTTCAAGCCCGGCGTCATTCAACTGGTTCGGCCCACGACCTTGCTCGAATTGCTGGCCGATTCCGGAGGCATCCTGGATGATGCTGGCAGTTACGCCATCATCACTCGCAAGACCGCCTCACCGGTGGTGCAGTCCGAAGCCGCCGCCGCGAGTGCCGAGCCGCCGCCGGTCACGCCTCCCGACGAGCTGAACGCACCCGCGCAAATTATTACCATCCGGCTGCAGGATCTGCTCGAATCGGGCAACCCGGTGTACAACATTCAAATTTTTGGCGGCGACGTGGTCAGCATCCCGCGCGCCGGAATCGTCTACGTCACCGGATTGGGTGTCTCGCAACCCGGCGGATACGTACTGCAAAGCCACGGCGAGCAAATCACGGTGATGAAAGCGGTTGCGCTGGCCCACGGCCTGAGTACTTATGCCAAAGCGGATGACGCCGTGATCATGCGCAGCAATCCGGTCACCGGCGGGCACGACATCATTCCGGTACACATCAAACAAATCGAACAGCACAAAAGCGACGACATGGCCATGAAGTCGAACGACATTCTGTACATCCCAGATAGCGTGGGCAAAAAAGTTCTGGCGCGCAGCGCCGAAGCCGCCATCAGCATCGGCAGCAGCGTGGCGATTTTCCGTTCGTATTAGTTTTCGGTCCTGGATCGCGATTTTTGTCTGAGGAATAAGGGAATCAATGGACGAGCCGTCTCGAATCGTACCTGCCGCGCGTGACCGCAAAGCGGCCGCGGGCGAAGCGCTCACCGTCATACCGGCGCCTTCGGTGCTGCCGTGGGATCAAGTCCCGCGCGAGCCGCACCTGCTCGATTACCTGATCATTCTGCGCAAGCATCAGTGGCTGATCGTCACTTTCCTGCTGACCGTGGTCACCGTGGTGACCATCGCCTCGTTCAAGATGAAGCCGGTGTACGAAGCCGCCGCGCGCGTCGAAATCGATAAAGAATCGCAGAACATGAGCCCGTTCCCGGATTCGAATTCCTTCGGCGAATTTGAAGACAGCGAAAATTACATCGAGACCCAGTCCAAAATTCTGCAAAGCGAAACGCTGGCCCTGACCACCATCAAATCGCTGGATCTGGCGCGCTATCCCGAATTCGGGGGAAAGCCGGCGGTCGCGGTGCACGAAGGTGCGATCGCTCGCCGTCCCGCCATTCTTGGCGCCTTCCTGGGCCGCTTGACCGTTAAGCGCGTTCCGAACAGCCGCCTGATCCAGGTCGGCTTCGAAGCTGAAGATCCGCAGCTGGCCGCGACCGTGGTCAACGCCCACCTGCAAAATTTCGTCGAAGAAAATTTCCGCAGTAAATACGACGCGACCACCCGCGCCTCCAACTGGCTTTCCGCCGAACTCGAGGAATTGCGCATCAAAGTGGAAAAATCGGAAGACGCGCGCATCGCTTACGAGCGCGAAAATCAGATCTGGCAGATCGATGAGAAGCAGGACATCACGACCCAGAAGCTCGCCGACCTCAGCAAAGCCGTGACCGACGCCCAGACCGACGTGGCCGAAAAAGAAGCGCTGTATCGCATGGCCATGTCCGGCAACGTGGACGCGCTGCCCGCCGCGCGCGGCAACGAAGTGATTTCCGGGCTGGTCAAACGCAAATCGGACCTCGACGAACAGTACGCCGAAGCGCTGGCCCAGTACGGCCCGAATTATCCGAAAGTGCTGCGACTCGCCGACCAGCAAAAAGAAGTCGACACCAATCTGGCCAACGCCCGCAAAACGATGGTCGAGAGCGTGGGCATCGAATTCGAAACGGCCAAGAGCCATCAGGAGCTGCTGCAGGAAGCGCTCGATAAGCAGAAAGCCGAAGCCAACGATCTCGCCGAAAAGCTGGTGCAGTATCACATCCTGCAGCACGACGCCGAATCGAACAAACAGCTCTACGACGGCTTGCTGCAGAAGCTGAAAGAGGCCAGCATCATGGCCGGCCTGCGTTCCAACAACATCCGCGTGGTCGATCCGGCCATGGCTCCAGCCGGACCTTCGCGGCCGCAGAAGGCTCGCAACATCGTTCTGGCATTTCTGGTCGGCTTGGTCGGCGGAATCGGACTAGCGCTCTTCCGCGAATATCTCGACAACACCGTAAAGTCTCCGGACGATATCGAAGCGTTGACCGGCCTGCCGTCGCTCGCGGTGGTGCCGTCGTTGCCCGGATTGCCCAGCACCCAGGGCCGCTTGTCGCGCCTGGCTCGAGAAGCTGCGCCGCAGTCCGCGTCCGGACCGCGCGTGGAATTGCTTTCGTACATTCAGCCGAAGTCGCAAATTTCGGAAGCGTTCCGCGCCTTGCGTACTTCCCTGCTCTTGTCGCAGGCCGATCATCCGCCACAAGTCATTCTGGTAACCAGCGCGTTGCCCCGCGAAGGTAAAACCACCGCAGCAGTAAACCTCGCGGTCACGCTGGCGCAGTTGGGCGATCGCACTTTGCTGATGGACTCCGACTTGCGCAAGCCCGGCATTCGCCGCGCTTTGAATCTAACCGGCGGCAAAGAAGTCGGGCTCAGCTCCTACCTCGCCGGCGTTTCCACGCTCGACGAAGTACTGATGCCGCATCCGACCATTAACAACCTGGTGGCGTTGACCACCGGTCCGGTGCCGCCCAGCCCGGCCGATTTGCTTTCCTCGCATCGCATGCGCGAAGCGATTACCGACCTGCGCCACCGCTTTAAATTCGTAGTCATCGACTCGCCGCCGGTTATGGCCGCGACCGACGCCGTAATTCTTTCGGCGCTCACCGATGGCGTGCTGTTGGTCGTCCGCAGCGGCGAAACGCCAAAAGAAGCGTTCACCCGCACTCGCGACTTGCTGGCGGCGGTGAAGTGCCGTTTGCTCGGCGTGGTGCTGAACGCGGTCGATTCCAGCGCGCCCGACTACTATTATTCTTACCGCTACTATCCCTACGCTTATGGCTACGGATATGGCGAGGATCCCAGCAAGAAGCCGGTCTTTTCCTCTGGGTCGGGCGATACGCACGGTCCAGCAACTTAACGAGGTGTCCTTATGCGTTATCTCATAACCGGCGGTGCCGGATTCATCGGCTCTCATCTATCCGAAGCTTTGATTGCGCGCGGCGAAGAAGTGTTTGTGCTGGATGATCTTTCCACCGGCAGCGTGGAAAATATCCGGCACCTCAAAAGCAACAAACGCTTCCACTACATTTTCGATTCGATCATGAACAAGCATTTGCTGGCCGAACTGGTCGACGAATCCGATGTGATTTTCCACTTGGCCGCGGCGGTGGGCGTCCGGTTGATCGTCGAGAGCCCGGTGCGCACCATCGAAACCAACGTGCACGGCACCCAGAACGTGCTGGACGCCGCCTCCAAGAAAAAAAAGCTGGTCTTCACTGCGTCCACCTCCGAAGTCTATGGCAAGAGCGACAAGGTCCCTTTCCACGAAGATGCGGACCTGGTGCTCGGTCCCACCAGCAAGGGACGCTGGAGCTACGCCGCGTCGAAAGCGCTCGACGAGTTCCTGGCGCTTTCGTTCTGGAAAGAAAAAGGACTTCCGGTAGTCATCGCGCGATTTTTTAACACGGTAGGCCCGCGCCAGACCGGGCGCTACGGCATGGTGCTGCCCAATTTCGTGCGGCAGGCGCTGGCCGGCGAACCGATTACCGTATACGGCAGCGGCAAGCAATCGCGCTGCTTCTGCGATGTGCGCGATTGTGTCCAGGCCGTTCTGAAGCTGGTCGACGGCGGCAAAGCCATCGGCGAAGTAGTGAATATCGGCAGCACCGAAGAAGTGTCGATTCAAGGCTTGGCCGAAATGGTTCGCGAACGCGCCGGCAGCAAATCACAAATCGTTTCGGTACCGTACGATCAGGCTTACGAGCCGGGATTCGAAGACATGCCGCGGCGTATGCCGGCGCTCGAAAAGCTCGAACGCCTCACCGGTTTCCGTCCGTCGATTCGCCTGAACGAAATCATCGACGAAGTGATTGCCTATTCCCGGGACAAAGCCAGCGCGAGCTTGGGCTCCGCTGATTTAAGTTCATCGCTCCCCATGGCCGCGAAAGCGTCCGCGGACTAAACGAGAGGGCGGATTAAGCATGAGCAGTCTCCCGACAAAAAGCGACGCGCTGGCCGAGGTTCAGGCCGGCATTGCCGCTCAAGGGCGTACGGTTTGGGACCGCCGCAAAGCCAAGCTGCGCGGGAGCACCTCGCTTTCCGTTCTGGTTCCGGCCTTCAACGAGCAGTACCTGATCGAAGCCAGCCTGCAGCGCTTGTGGGTGCTGAACGATTCCACCCGCCTCGAACACATTAAAGTCATTGTGGTTGACGATTGCTCGACCGATGCGACCCAGTCGGCTCTCGAACGATTTCGCAAGACGGTGGAATCGAATCAGGATTTCAAGAAATTCTCCTGGGTTTGGCTAAAGCACGAAAAGAATCAAGGCAAAGGCGCGGCCATCCGCACCGCCTTGTCGCATGCCGACACCGAACTGGTGGTGATTCACGACGCCGACCTGGAATACCACCCGCGCGATCTGCTGCAGATGATCGAATTGTTTTTGTACGAAGACGCCGACGCGGTGTTCGGCTCGCGCTTCATGCCCGGCGGTTATAAACGCGCTCTATTTTTCCGGCACGAGCTGGGCAATAAATTTCTGACCTTTCTGTGCGATCTGGTGTGCGACCTGAACCTGACCGACATGGAAACCTGCTACAAGATGGTCCGCACCGACCTGCTGCAAAGCATTCCGCTGAAAAGCGCGACCTTTGACGTGGAACCGGAGCTGGCCATCAAACTGGCCAAGCGCGGCGCCCGTATCTTCGAAGTCCCCATCAATTATTCCGGCCGGACCTACGCCGAAGGGAAGAAAATCGGCTGGCGCGATGGCGTCCGTGCCCTGTGGGCCATCCTGAAGTACGCGGTATCCGACGAAATTTTTGCCGCGGACGGCCACGGCGGCGAAATTTTGATGCGCCTGAATCGCGCGCCGCGTTTTACTAAGTGGATGGCCGACGTCATCAAGCCGTACCTGGGAAAGCGCGTGCTCGAAATCGGCGCGGGCATCGGCAACATGACCATGCACCTGATTCCGCGCACGACGTATTGGGCCACCGACATCAATCCGCAATATCTCGACCGCCTGGAAGACCTGATCCCGACCCGGCCTTATCTCAATGTCGGCTACACCAATGGAATGGACGGGGCGTCCTTCCCCACCGGGCAGGCGTTTGACACCGTGGTCTGCCTCAACGTGGTCGAACATCTCGCTGACGACGTTGGCGCTTTGCGAAATATCTATAACGCACTCGAGCCCGGCGGCCGCGCGATCGTCCTGGTACCGAATGGTCCGAATTTGTTTGGCTCGCTCGATGAGGTTCTGGGCCACTGCCGCCGTTACACCGAGCAGCAACTGATTTCTGTGGGCCAACAAGCCGGATTCCGGCTGGAAAAAATGGTGAAGTTTAATCGCGCCGGCGTGCCGGCCTGGTGGCTGAACGCCAAAATCCTGCGGCGTACCACCTTTGGCATGATGCAAATCCGCGTATTGAATTTGCTGACGCCGCTGTTCCGGCAGGTGGACGATTTCTTGCCCCTGCCAGCGCTATCCAATATCGCGATTTTTCGTAAAGATGATGGCACGGCAAATGCACTAGTCCCACCGGCAAGTTAAAATCAAAACGGCCTATCTTCGGCCGGCCGTAGTCGTGATTTTCCGGGCAATGTCTTATAAATAGAAATTTCAGCCTTGGCGACGAGGATTCGTTAACGATTGTTCGGGATCGACAAATACGAAAAGATTTTGGCGGTCCTTTTTTTGCTTTCTTTGCCTCTGGTGAACCCCTGGGTTCGGGGCGACGGAGTGGGCTACTACGCCTTCGCTCGCTCCATGTATTTCGAACACCGCCTCGATTTTGAACCGGACTGGCAGCACGCTAATTCCAGCTTCCGCCTCGGCCGGCTTGATGCCGATGGCCATGTGCTGCCTACTGAAATCACCGTCACCGGACATCTCGACAATCACTTCGCGGTAGGTCCGGCTATTCTTTGGTTTCCCTTTCTGGTGGCGGCGGATCTGGCGGTCAAAATCAATCATCTATTTGGCGGCCAGATCCCGGAGAATGGATTTTCATTTCCCTACATGCTGGGCATGGCGATCGGCACCGCGATCTATGGATTTCTGGCGCTGGTCTTGTCCTACCGTCTGGCCAAAAAATATTTGCCGGCCTACTGGGCCTTCCTCGCCACTCTCGGCATCTGGCTGGCCAGCTCGCTGCCGGTCTACATGTATTTCAATCCCTCCTGGTCGCATGCCCAATCGGCATTTACCGTGGCGCTTTTTTACTGGTATTGGGATCGCACCCGCGGCGCGCGAAGCCTGCCGCAATGGCTTCTGCTCGGTGTGATTTCCGGCCTGATGATGGACGTGTACTACATCAACGGCGTTTTGCTGGCCGTCCCGCTGATCGAATCCTTGATCCAATATTGGCAAGATCTGGGTGCAGGCAAAATGGCCGAGTTCGTACGCTTGTTCCTGCTGAATCTCGCGTTTAGCATCGCCGTCTTCGCCACCTTCTTTCCCACCCTGCTGTCGAAGAAAATCATTTACGGCGGCTACCTGACCTTCGGCTACCAGATCCACTGGTTCTTCAATTCCCCGGCGATATTGAAAGTGGCGTTCTCCTCCGAGCACGGGCTCTTCAGTTGGACTCCAATCATTTTGCTCGCGGTGGTTGGAATGTTCCTGGTCGGCAAACGCGATCGCCTGCTGGCCATCGCCTGTGTCACCGGTTTTGCTTTTTATCTTTACGCCATTGGCTGCTATGAGGACTGGGCCGGCATCTCCTCCTTCGGCAGCCGTTTCTTCGTTTCGCTCACTCCCATTTTTGTGGTCGGCCTGGCGGCAACCTTCGATTCGATCGCCGCAAAATTAGGCGAAGCCCGCGCGAAACCCATCACCGTCTCCGCCTTGGCGATCCTGGCCCTCTGGAACGCCGGGCTCATCTTTCAGTGGGGCACGCATTTAATTCCCGCCCGCGGCCCGATTTCCTGGTCCGATGCGGCTTATAATCAAGTAGCCGTGGTGCCGGCCCAGGCGGCCCGCACCGTCGAAGCCTATCTGCTGCACCGCAAACAACTCATGGGCCACATCGAAACCCAAGACCTCGACCAACTCAAGAGCGACCCTAACCGAGGAGAACCGTAAGTCGATGAACGCCGCCACCACCTCGGCCCCGGCCGCGCTGGCCACTCACTCTGTCCCGGTGATGCGTATCACTCCGCCCACCCGCTGGTGGGTGCTGCCCCTCGGCGAACTCTGGCAATTTCGCGAGCTGGTTTATTTCTTCGTCTGGCGCGACATCAAAATTCGCTACAAGCAAACCGCCATCGGCGCCGCCTGGGCTGTGCTGCAGCCGCTGCTGACCATGTGCATTTTCAGCCTGTTCTTCGGCCGCCTCGCGCACATCCCCTCCGAAGGCCTGCCTTATCCGATTTTTTATTACAGCGCGCTGCTCCCTTGGATGTATTTCGCCGCCGGTCTGCAAAACTCGACCAACATCATCGTCGAGAATCAGCGGGTGATTACCAAAGTCTATTTCCCGCGCCTGGCTCTGCCTTTGGCTTCAATCCTTTCCGGCCTGGTGGACTTCGCCGTTTCCTTCGCCATGTTCGTGGTGCTGATGATCTATTACAAAATTGCTCCGACGCCGGCCCTGCTCTGGTTCCCGTTTTTAATTCTGCTGGCGATTGTCACCGCGTTCGGAGTCGGCCTCTGGCTTTCCGCGCTGAACGCTCTCTATCGCGACGTGCGCTACGTGCTGCCGTTCCTGGTGCAATTCTGGCTCTTCGCTTCTCCCGTGGCTTACCCTGCGTCGCTGGTCCCCGCCAAGTGGCGTCCGCTGTACGGCCTGAACCCGATGGCCGGGGTCATCGAAGGCGTTCGCTGGTCGCTGACCGGACGTACCGCGCCGCCAGGACGTTTAATTTTTGTTTCCGCCGCCACCGCCCTGGTCCTGCTCATCAGCGGCCTGGCCTATTTTCAAAAAGTGGAAACTACCGTCGCGGACGTGGTCTAAGCGGCGCGAGCGAGAAACGAAACACGAATAACATGACTGAATCCGTCATTCACGTCGAAGGTCTGGGCAAGCGCTACCGCATTGGCGAACGCGAACGCTATTTCGCCCTGCGCGACGTGCTGGCCCGCACCTTCTCCGCGCCATTCAAAAAGAACGGCGTGAAACGCGCCAAAGATTACATCTGGGCGCTGTGCGACGTTTCGCTCGACGTGCATCAAGGCGAAGTGGTCGGCCTGATCGGCCGCAACGGCGCCGGAAAAACCACGCTGCTGAAATTGCTCTCGCGCATCACCCGCCCCACCACCGGATTCGCCGAAATTCGCGGCCGGGTCGGCAGCTTGCTGGAAGTCGGCACCGGATTCCACCCCGAGCTCACCGGACGCGAAAATATTTACTTGAGCGGCGCCATCCTGGGCATGAGCCGCCGCGAAATCGATCAGAAAATGGAAGCCATCGTCGCCTTCGCCGAAGTCGAACGCTTTCTCGCCAGCCCGCTGAAGTTCTACAGCACCGGCATGCAAATGCGCCTGGCCTTCGCCGTAGCCGCGCATCTCGAACCCGAAATTCTGCTGGTGGACGAAGTTCTGGCCGTCGGTGATCTCGAATTTCAGAAAAAATGCCTGGGTAAGATGCAGGAAGTTTCCCGCAGCGGCCGCACCATCGTTTTCGTCAGCCACCAGATGGGCCAGATGCGCCGACTGTGCGAACGCGTCTTCTGGATCGACGGCGGCCAGATCCGCGAACAAGGCCGCGCCGGCGAAATCATCGCGCGCTACGAATCCGCCAGCTTGCAGCCCGACGCCGGCCCGGGCGGCGATACGCGCTGCTTCCTGGGCTGGTCCATTTCTGGAAATGGCAATGTGGTGAACGACGAAGCTCGCGACGTCGCCTTCCATTTCAATTTGTTCCTGCCCGAAGCGATTTCGCAGGGACATTTTGGAATGGCTATTCTGAATGAATCCAATGCCGTTCTAACCGGCTGGGGCTTTGACAACATCGAGATCGGCGCCGGACACCAGGAAATTGTGCTGCGCGTCCCGGGGCTTCCGCTGAAGCCCGGAGGCTATTCGATTTCGTGTTCGATCTACAACCGCGGAAACAATTTGACCGGCGGGCACCTCGTCGAGCAATGGCACGCGCTGCCGCCGCTGATCGTCGATACCAAACCGGTCGCCCATCCCCAGGACCGCTGGGCCGGCGTGCTGAATATTCCCGCGGATTTTCAAATCGTAGCGAAGTAGAGCGCCATGAGTTCACGCCACTTTCAAAACTTCCTGCACAAGACGTGGCCCCAGCGCCTGAAAACACTGCAATTTCACGTGCGCCGCAACCTGGCTAAAATTCCATCCATTCCCGTGCCGGTTCGTTTGAAAGTATCCGGCTCCCATGAAATTTCGTTCTGGTGGTCTCAGGTCGTCCCGTATTTCGATTCGCGCCGCGGATTTTTCGACTACTGGGGCCAGGACACCGGCGATCTTCGATTTCTATGGAATGTGTTGGAACCGGGAATGGTTTTTCTGGACGTTGGCGCGTACCACGGCATTTACAGCGTGGTCGCTGGAATGAAACTGAAAGGCTCGGCGGGACGCGTTTTCGCTTTCGAGCCCTCGCCGCGCGAATTCGCCAGACTTGCGACGCACCTGCGCTGGAACCATCTTGCCGGCGCGCGCGCCGAATCACTGGCCTTGGGCTCCGCCACTTCCCGCGGCACGTTTTTTCAGGTTCAGACCGGCGATACCACCCGCAACGGATTGCGCCCGCCAGATAGCTCCGACGCCGTGGCCGAAATCCCGGTCGACACCATTCGCCTGGATGATTTCATCAGCCGCGAAAAAATCGAGCGGGTGGACGTGATCAAACTCGACGTCGAGGGTGGCGAAGTCGAAGTCATTCGCGGCGCACAAAAAGTCTTCTCCGATTTTCGCCCGCTGCTGATCAGCGAAGTCCTGGACGCCACCACCCACGCCTGGGGCTACGACGCCATCGAGATCATCGAAGAAGTCGCGCGATTCGACTACGACTGGTTCGACCTGCAGGATGATGGCTCACTGCAGCCCCATCTACGCCGCCAGGCTTATCCCGAGGTAAAGAACTACGTGGCCGTGCCGCGCGAACGACGCGAACAAATCCTCGAGCGGAGTTCAACATGACCCGGCCGCTGGTCACCGTTTTAATCGACACTTACAATCACGAGCGCCTGATCGAAGAAGCCATCGTCAGCGTCCTGGAGCAGGACTTTCCGGCCAGCGAGATGGAAATTCTGGTGGTTGATGACGGCTCCACCGATCAGACCCCTGAAATTGTTCGCAAGTTCGCCCCGCGGGTTCGGCTGATTCGCAAGGCCAACGGCGGCCAAGCTTCGGCCTTCAACACCGGAATTCCCGAAGCCCGCGGCGAAATTATTTCTTTTCTGGACGGCGACGATTGGTGGACCCGCAATAAACTATCGCGGGTGATGCAAGCGATCACTTCCGATTCCAGTCTCGGTTTGGTCGGCCATGGAATCACTACCGTGCATCGTGACGGAACCATGGAATCCGAAATTTTGCGTGACGGCTTCCGCTTTCAGGCCAATACCATCGAGGGCGCGCATCTTTTTAGCGTGCGCGGCAGTTTTCTGGGCACCAGCCGCATGACCATGCGTGCGGACATTGTGCGCCAGATCGGGCCGGTGCCCGAACCGCTGGTGGTGCAGGCCGACGAATACTTGTTCACCGTCGCCTCCGTTCTGGCCGGCGTGTTGATCCTGCCCGAGACCCTGACCTATTACCGCATGCACGCCGCCAATGGATTTCAAATTTCCGGCAACCAACCGCAGCGCCACCGGCGCAAGATGGAAGCGCTCGAAGTCCTGGCTCGCGGCCTGGAGACCAGGCTGGGATCCATCGACATGGATCCCGGGGCCCGCGAACTCTTGCTGACCATGCCGCGCGCCTGCGCCGATCAACTCCGCTTACAGCTCGATGGCGGCTGGCCTTGGGAAACCGCCAGGACCGAATGGAAAATTTATACCACCATGCATCCCGACGCGCCGCTGCCCCACCGGGTGTTCAAATCGCTGACTTTGGCCGGAGCCTTCGTGGCCCCGCCGCGTTTGTTCTACGGATTGCAATACAGGCTTTCGCAGAGCGAGCTCTACCGCAGCATGCGCCGGCGCTTTCTGCCTATTCCGGGGATGACCCATCTCCAGCGCGATTTGCACAGCGGATCGAGAAAACCCGAATGACCACCGCCGCAAAAAAGGCCCAGCACATCGCGGTGATTGGTGGGGCTGGATTCATCGGCTCGCATCTGGTCGATGGCCTGGTGCAAGCGGGTTACTCCGCGCGCATCATCGACAATCTTGAACCATTGGTCCACCCCGGCGGCCAGCCTCCCGCGTATCTCCATCCGAAAGCGGAGTTTATTCGTCAAGACGTCCGCGACCGTGACGGCCTGCACCGCGCCGTCGACGGAGTCGACGCGATTTTTTATCTGGCCGGTGCGGTGGGCGTGGGCGATTCGATGTATAAAATCCGCCACTACGCCGAAGCCAACGTTCTGGGAGCCGCCAACCTCCTCGACCTCCTGGCCAACGAAAAACACAGCGTCCGCAAAATTATTCTGGCTTCCACCGTCACCGTCTACGGCGAAGGAAAATATTCTTGTCCGCGTCATGGGGTGGTATTCCCGGGGGTTCGCGCCGGCGGATCTTCTGCCGGCGATCGCGAAACAAAAAGTTGGGATCCGCGCTGCCCCGCGGAGACTTCCGGCGCTCCCTGCAACGAGCAACTGACGCCGCTGCCCATCGAGGAGTCCAAGCCGCTGGCTCCGATGAGTATTTATGCCGCTACCAAACGCACCCAGGAAGAACTGTTCCGCACCGTCGGCCGCGCTTACGGCATTCCCACCACCGTGCTCCGCTATTTCAACGTCTACGGTTCGCGCCAGGCCGTCTCCAATCCCTACACCGGCGTCGCCAAAATTTTTGCCGCCGACTTCGCCGCCGGAAAATCGCCCATGCTCTACGAAGACGGATTGCAGACCCGTGATTTCGTTCATGTCAGCGACGTGGTAGGCGCCAACCTGCTGGCCCTCGAGAAGCCGGAAGCGAACGGCGAAATCTTCAACGTCGGCAGCGGGCGCGCCACGACCATCCTCGAAGCGTGCCGGGCCGTAGGCCGCTTATTCCCCAATCCCGCCGCGGTCGAAACATCCCAGCGCTTTCGGGCCGGCGACGTGCGCCACTCGGTGGCCGACATTTCCAAAATCCAAAATCGCCTCGGTTTCCGCCCTGCGACGATTTTTCCCGCGCGCCTCGAAGATGTTTTGCCCGGCAAAGAAATCCCTGCCGCGGCCGAATCCTCTTCGATCGCGCATGACGCCATGGCCCAGCGAGGCTTGATCTGGTGAGCGCCCGACTCGCGCAGGTTCATCGCCATCGGAGACTGGCTGAGTGAACCAACGAAAAATTCGACGCAAATTCACTTTCTCCCGAGGCTAGCCAGCCACCAAGAAACAGGAGAGAATTACCGAGGCTCACGAATTCATGCTTAAGACCGCGATCCACAATTCCTTTCGAGCGCTCGGCCTGGAAATCCACAGGTATCGTGATCCGGATTCCGACCTTTCCGGAGAGTTCACGAAAGAGGAGTCGGAAATTATTCGTCAGGTCCGCCCCTGGACCATGACCAGCAAGGAACGCATTTACGCGTTGATCCAGGCGGTTCGTTATATCACCGGGAGCGCAATCGAGGGCGCCATCGTCGAGTGCGGGGTGTGGAAGGGCGGCAGCATGGCCGCAGTCGCCCGCACGCTGATGAGTTTGGGCGACACGAACCGCGAACTGTACTTATTTGACACATTTGAGGGGATGTCCGAGCCAACTTCGATGGATGTGGACTATTCAGGCAAGCCGGCCATCGACGTTTTGCGCGAAGACGAAGGTTTCAAATGCGCGAATGCACCACTTGAAAAGGTCCAGGAAGTGCTACGAGGCACGAGTTATCCGCTCGGCCGCATCCATTTTGTTCCGGGCAAAGTAGAGGACACCATTCCAGCTTCGGCTCCTGCGTCCATTTCCCTGCTGCGACTTGACACGGATTGGTATGAATCGACCAAGCACGAACTGGTTCACTTGTTTCCGCGTCTGGCGCGGAATGGCGTGATCATTATCGACGACTACGGACATTGGAAAGGCTCACGACAGGCCTGCGACGAATACTTTGCAGAGAAAAACATTTCGATACTGCTGAACAGAATTGATTACACCGGACGGATGGCGCTGAAGCCGTGATCATGCAGACCATGGCTCGCTTGGCGATGACCCGGATGCAAAGCGGTTCCGCCGGGGCCGCGTGCGCATAATCGTGACATTTCAAATTGAAATGGCCCAACCGAGCTGGTTTTGCGAGTGCCTGATTTGCGAATTCTGATTGCCAGCGGAGTTCCGCGACAACGAGAAGCGGGTGCGGCAGCGGTCGTGCTCAATCACCAGCGGGAGCTTGTGAAGTTCGGCCACCACGTGGACTGCTGGTATCTCGACGATATCCTGGTCAATCGAAGCTCCGGCCGCTTCGAGGGGCTATCGTTCGCGATGGCCATTGCCAAGCGAATCCTGCGAGAGCGCAAGTCCTATGACGTGGTGAATCTGCATGCGCCTGGTGGATTTGTTTACGGAATTTGGAAAAAAATACTGCGGCCTGCCGGGGCGCCGCCGTACGTCATGACCATGCAGGGCAGCGAAGAGCGGTATGTCTTCGTGATGCGCCGCGAAGACAAAAAAGGCCGCGCGTTTCATTTCAATTGGAAGAACCGCCTATGGCATCGCCTGTACCATCAAGTGATGTTCGACTATTCGATCCGGACGGCCGACGGCGGGGCAGTGGCTAATCGTGAGGCCTGGAGCTGTGCTGAGCTCAAGTTCGGGCGCGATCCAGGTTGTATCCGTTACGTACCCAACGGCGTCGAGGAAAAGTTTTTCGTTAAGCGCCAATATTCCCAGCAGCCCGCGACGCGTTTGCTGTATGTCGGCACCTGGCTCGATCGCAAAGGTGTGTATTACCTCGCCGATGCTTTTCTGTCGATCGCACGAAACGTGCCGGGAGTTTCCCTTACGTTAGCGGGATGCCTTGATCCGGTGGAGCAAGTGAAAGGCTTTTTCGCGCCTGAAGTTCGCGAACACATTCGGGTGATCCCCAGGGTAAGTCGGGAGGAGATGCCCGGCCTCTATGCGGGCCACGATGTTCTCGTATTTCCGTCGATGGTGGAGGGCATGCCACTGACGGTTCTGGAAGCCATGGCCACCGGGCTGCCCGTCGTGACCACCGAAACACCCGGCATGGTGGAGTTGGTGGAAGACGGAGTCAACGGACTGCTGGTGCAACCAGCGGACGCGGCTGAGCTGGCCTTGGCCGTTGAACGCCTTTGCAATTCTTACGAACTGAGGATGCAGCTGGGTCAAGCGGCGCAGAATACAATGCGCGGTTACACCTGGGAAATCGTCACGCGAAAGCTTGAAAATATCTTGTTGATCGCGGCCGGTAAATCGCAAGGCTCCCGGCAGGAATCCGCCACTTCATGAGATTCTCGAACGAGCACAACGTGTCGCATCGGAAGAAATACGAATTGCGTACGCTGCCGGACATGCCCGGCATGGACTTTTCGTATCGAGACCAACGCGTTCGCCTATTCCCGCATGCGGCATTCGCATGGTTGGGGCTGCGCCCGGCCATTGCGCAGCACACGGCAGCGGAACACGCCGCGTTCGGCCGATGCGCTCAAGGCCGTTCTGCTATCGTCGAGATTGGCGTTGCGGAAGGCGTGTCCGCCTTGGCCTTGCGCGAAGCGATGGCGCCCAATGGAACACTGTATTTGATCGATCCGTTTCATTTGAGCCGTATTCAGGCGCTTAATTTCAGCAAACGCACCGCACATCAAGCGGTGAATTCATCACCACGCGGAAAAGTGGTATGGCTTCAGCAGTTCAGTTCGGATGCGGTGAAAAACTGGAAGGAACATATCGATTTCCTGCTTATCGACGGGGATCACGCCGAAGCGATGGTGCAAAAAGATTGGGACGAATGGAGCCCGTTCGTGGTGCCCGGGGGGCTCGTCGCATTTCATGACGCACGACTTTTTGAAGGCGGGTGGACCGAGCCTGGCTATGGTCCGCTGCGCCTGGTTGACCGGTTGTTTCGAAGCGGCAAAACTCCGAACTGGAAAATTGTCGAGGAAGTCGATTCGATCGTCATCGTCGAGCGGGGTGCCTGATTCAACTCAATTCCTGGACCCTGAGATGACCAGATGATCAGCATCGGCATAAATTATTCGCAGATGCACGATTCCTCGGCGTGCATCGCCCGCGACGGCGAAGTCATGTTCGCGGTCGCTGAAGAGCGCCTCAGCCGCGCCAAGCACGACCCGCGTTTCCCCGCGCTCTCGATCCAGGCTTGCCTCGATTTCGCCGGAGTGAAGCCCGAAGAGATCGATTTCGTTTGCCAGGGTTGGTCCCCTCCTCGCGCCCCTTTTCTTCACGACCTGAAAAATTTCGCCACCGGCAAGCAGCGCCTGGATTCCCGCGCGCTGCTGAATTCCACCCGCTCATTCTTAAGCATGTGGCACCAGCGCGGCGGCGAAAACCGCTTCCGCCAATCCTTCGGCGGCGCCTCCAAAGCGAAATTCAAATTCGTCGATCATCACCTGGCCCACGCCATCAGCGCCTACGCCTATTCCGGCTTTGATGACGCCGCCGTCCTGGTTCTCGACGGCCGCGGCGCCTGGGAAGCCACTTCCCTGTGGCACGGACGCAACGGCAACCTGCAGCACGTCTGGACCATCCCCTGGCCCAACTCGCTCGGCCTTTTCTACGCGAAATTCACCCACTACCTCGGTTTCACGCCCTACAGCGACGAATGGAAAGTGATGGGCCTCGCTCCTTATGGCGAACCCGGCGTAGACCTCAGCGAATTCATTCGCCCCAATGAGAATCCCTACTGGGTCGCGTCGAAGTTGCTTCTGGCCAAAGATTCTGCGCCACTGGCGCCGATCGAAGCCCGCATGGGCCCCGGCCGCGTCCCCGAATCTGAATTAGGCACGCGCGATAAAAATCTCGCGTGGGCGGTGCAGGACATGTGCGAGCAAGCCATGATGACCCTGGCCAATACCGCCATCGCCCAAACCGGCTCGCGCAATCTCTGCCTCGCCGGCGGCGTCGCGCTGAATTCCAAAGCCAACGGGAAAATTCACGCCTCCGGCCTCACCGATAAAATTTTCGTCCAACCCGCCGCCAGCGACGACGGCGTATGCCTCGGCGCGGTCCTCGCGCCCTACCTCGACCACGGCGGCAAGCTCCCGGTGCGCAAAATGCGCCACGCCTACCTGGGCAACGAATGTTCCGACGCCGAAATCGAAAAGGCGCTGCAAACCTACAAAATTCGCGCCACCAAAGTTGCCGACCCTGCGGCCGCCGCCGCCGAAATGCTGGCCCAAGGAAAAATTCTGGGATGGGTTCAAGGCCGCATGGAATTCGGCCCGCGCGCCCTCGGCAGCCGCTCGATCCTCGCCGACCCGCGCGATCCCGAAATGACCGCCAAAGTAAACAATGCCGTGAAATTTCGCGAATGGTGGCGCCCCTTCGCGCCGTCCATGCTGGCCGAAGCCGCCCACGAATACATCGAATCCGCCACCGATTCTCCTTTCATGATTTTGACCGCCCAGGTGCGTCCGGAAAAACGCAGCGTCATTCCCGCCGTCACCCACGTCGACGGCAGCGCCCGCCCGCAGACCGTCGAACGCGATGTGAATCCCCTCTACTGGCGGCTGATTCACGAATTCGGCCAGCGCACCGGCGTCCCGGTGGTGATGAACACTTCGTTCAATCTGCGCGGCGAACCGATCGTCTCGTCGCCGACCGACGCCATCCGCACCTTCTTCAGTTCCGGAATGGACGCGCTGGTCATCGGCAGCTTCGTGGTGCAAAAATAATTCCACAATTCAGCCCGCGCTAAAAATGGCGACACAGCAAAACACCAACACGGCGGCGCACTCGACGACGTGGATCGCGCTTCTCGGCCGCAAAGACGAGCCCGCCGATGGCATCACCGATTACTGCCAGCAACTCGCCAAAGCCGCCGCTAAGCGTGGAATCGACGTGCGACTGGTCCGCGTCGAGTGGGCCAAGCAAGGTTGGATCAGCGCGCTGAAAAACTTGCTGCAGCAAAGTAAAAACTGGCGCGGCATGTGGGTCCTTCCGCAATACGCCGCCATGGGCTGGTCGGGGCGCGGCTTCCCCGTCGGCGCGCTGGCGACCGTCGCGATTCTCCGCATGCGCGGAGCCCGCTGCGCCACTGTGTTCCATGAACCCTGGGGTCTCGGCGGCCCCCGCGCCATTGACCGCATCCGCGGCGCATTTCAAAACTGGGCCGTCCGCACCCTGCACCGCGTCTCCGAAAAAAGTGTTTTTACCATTCCGCTGAACACGGTGCCTTGGCTCACCGAAAGCGACTACCAAAAATCCGCATCCATCCCGCTGGGCCCGAACATCCCCGAAAATTTAAATAGGCGCACCGCGCCCGTGAACAACGAAAACCTCACGCGCACAGTCGTCGTCTTTTGCGTCAGCGAATCGCCCTACGGCGAACGCGAAATCGCCGACGTGGCCGGCGCCATGCGCGCCGCCGCAGCGCCGGGCCTACGCCTTCGCGCCGTCTTCGTCGGGCGCGGCACAACCGAACTAAAAAACGTAATCACCGCCGCCTTCGCTGGTTCGAATATCGAAGTGGTCGTTCGCGGCGTCTGCGATGCCCCGGAAGTCACCCAAATCTTCAGCAACTCCGACGCCATGCTCGCCGTCCGTGGCCGCCTCT
>CAWIEL010000024.1:0-68009 GCA_963835025.1 uncultured Acidobacteriota bacterium | reverse complement strand
ATCTTTTAGCCGGTTTTCTTGCCTCGTCCCCCGCCAATCATCCACCAAGCAAAAAACGCGCTCACCATCGATAGCCCCGCGCACAGCAGCATCATCATTCGAAATCCAAATACGAAGGCCCGCGCCACAAACACTTGAATCGCCGCCACCGTCGCCGAATCCACTCCGGCTGGCGCCGCTAACGCCGCCAACTTGCTTTCGTTTGCTTGCAGCTCGTGCATCGCTGCACCAGAAAGCGTCAGCCTTTGCAAATTCGGCTCCAGCCGCGCACGGAACGCACCGAGAATCGCCATGCCCACAATCGCCACCGCCAGCAACCCCGCAACGCGCGACACCGCATTGTTAATTCCCGAAGCCGTCCCCGCGCGATTCTGATCCACCGCCTCCATCACCACCGTCGTCAGCGGAGCCACGCTCACCGCCATGCCCAATCCCAGCACCAAAAATGCTGGAAAGAATGAAGTCCAGTAATTTCCGCCCACGCCCGGCACGGCAAATAATGCAAATCCCACTGCCGCGATTCCGGGGCCCACCATCAAAGGCGTCGCGGTCCGTAACGCGTGATCAATCCCCCCGACCACCGCGAAAGCAAAAACAACAGCAATATCAGCGGCAGCGCTGCCGCTCCGGTCGCGTAGCCGAATAATGCTGCACCTGAATCAAATTCAACGGAAAAAGAAATAGAAAAATTCCCAGCGCAGCGTAAAGAAACAACGTAATCCAATTGGCCCCGCTGAAATCCCACGAATGAAAAAGTTCCAACGGCACCAATGCCGAACTCGATCGTGCTTCCACCGCCAAAAAACCAATCAAAGAAATAATTCCGATTCCAAGCGCGCCCCAAACCTCGAAGCTGCTCCATCCCAGATTCGCAGCTTCAATCAACCCGTAGGTCAAAGTTCCCAGCCCTACGGTGACCAGAAACGCTCCGATCCAGTCGACTTTTTTCATCCCTTCGGCCCGGCTTTCCGGCACCTTCCAGAGCGCCAGCCCAATCACCACCACCGCCATCGGCACATTGATAAAAAACGCCCAGCGCCACGAAGCGTGATCGATCAACCATCCGCCCAGCACCGGCCCCACCGCGGCGGTAATCGCCGTAAATCCCGACCACGTCCCAATCGCCTTGCCTCGAGTTTTTTCCCCAAACGAAGCGCTGATGATCGATAAACTTCCCGGCACCAGAAATGCCGCGCCCACTCCTTGGACCGCGCGTGCCAACACCAGCGTCCGAATATTCGGCGCCACCCCGCACGCGATCGAAGCAGCGGTAAAAAGAATCACGCCCAGCAGAAACATCTTCCGCCGCCCAAACAAATCTCCCAGCGATCCGCCAGTCAGCAGCAGCGCGCTCATAAACAGCGCGTACGCTTCCACCACCCATTGCAAATCCACCACGGTGCCGCCCAGACTCGCCTGCAACGCCGGCAGCGCCACATTCACCACCGTCCCGTCGATGAACGCCATGCTCGAACCCAGAATCGTCACCGCCAAGATCCAGGGCTCCGCGCCTTTCGCGCCGGGCGCGTGCGCTGATTTATATTGGATAACTGCTTCGGTACAAGGTGGCTTCATAGTCATTCCCTAACCATCCATCTGTTCTGGTCAGGAATCATTGTAGCCGGGGAATTGCCTCGGGTCCGAGAACGGAAGGTTCTGATTTGGAGCCTCTTCATTTTGGTCGCGATTGACAATCTCCACCCAGTCGTAGAAAATTACATAGGCGAACAAAAGGCGAAGATTGCCAAGGACCTTTTGCCTCCCTTACCATCATGCCCGCTAACTTTTCCGCATTGCGTGCTCAGGTCGAACAAGCCCTGGTGGGCCGCGTTGCCTCTCCGTTCACCTATCGCGACCGCAGTGTTTTTCCCACGGTTCCGGCCGGCATCCCCGAAATCGATTTGCTCACTGGCGGCCTGCCTCGCGGCGCCCTGACCGAAGTTTTTGGCCCGGCTTGTTCCGGCCTCACCACTTTTCTTTTCTCCGCGCTCGGCGCCAGAACCTCACAGGACGAAGCCTGCGCCCTCATCGATGGCTCGGATTCGTTCGATCCCGCTTCGGCGGCCGCTGCCGGCGTCGATCTGAAAAATTTGTTCTGGGTCCGCTGCCGGAATATCGATCAGTCGCTTCGCGTCACCGATTTGCTGCTGCAAAGTGGTGGCTTCGGCTGCATCGCCGTCGACCTCAGCGATATTTCCTCCAAATTGGTTCGCCACGTGCCGCTCGACACTTGGTTTCGATTCCGCCGAGCGGTGGAAGATACGCCGACCATCCTACTTCTGCTGTCCCGCGAATCGAACGCCAAAACCTGCGCTTCGCTGGTCCTGCGCCTGCACGGGCAAGATGTTCGCTGGCTCGCTCCCGTTTCGCCCGCGCCCGGTGTCGACAGCGATCACGCCACCGCTCGATTGTTGGACGGTCTAGAGGTTCGCACCGAAATCCTGCACTCCCGGCGTCAAATCCCGGCCGAAACTTTCCCCAACAGAAAAAATGTTTTGCTCATGAACTCCCAGCAGCCGAGCAGGGAATCGGCGGCGATTTTCATCACCAAATCTAACTGGGATCAAATTTGAAAATTTTCGTCTCGTTACGACTGACCGAACAATCGACCCATGGCCTTCGCTTCTATCCACGTCCCTCAAATGCTTCTTCAAGCCGTCATGCGCCACGAGCCTCATCTGCGCGCCGGCGGCCTGGTCCTGGTCGATGGCACGCCGCCTCTGGTCCGCGTTGTAGCTGCAAGCGATTCCGCCTTGGCCGCCGGAATTCAGACCGGCATGGCAAAATCGCAGGCCGCTCAATTTCCTGGAGTTGAAATTCGCAATCGGGCCCCTGCACAGGAAAAAGCCGCCCACGCCGCCCTGCTCGATCTCGGCTGGTCCATCTCCCCGCGCGTCGAAAATGCTGCGCCAGATACCGTCGTCCTCGATCTCGCCGGTTTGCATTCTTTATTTGGCACCGACGAAATCATTGCCCAGGAATTGTTGAGCCGCGCTGCGCTGCTCGGCTTGACCGCCAATGTCGCCGTGGCCGGATCCATCGATGTTGCCATTGTGGCCTCCCGCGGTTTTTCCGGTGTCACCGTAATTTCTCCCGGCGAAGAAGCCGCGCGCCTCGGCCTTCTTCCCGTGTCGGTTCTTCTACCCTCCGCTGAATTGCTGGAAACGCTGGATCGTTGGGGCATTCGAACCTGCCGCGACTTAGCCGCGCTTCCGCCGCTCGATCTCTCCGAACGTTTGGGCCAAGAAGGCATTCGTTTGCATCAACTCGCTGGCGGGTCCGCCTGCCGCTCTCTGGTCCTTGCCGAACCTGGTTTGCATTTCGAGGAAGAACTCGATCTCGATACGCCTGAAGAAGAGCTCGAGCCGGTTTCTTTTTTGCTGGGACGCCTGCTCGATCAATTGTGCTCCCGCCTGCAGGCCCGTTCGCTCGCCGTGACCGCAATTCATCTGAAATTTATCTTGTTCGATCTCTTCGAAAAAGATCCGGAAATCATCTCCAAAAATTCCGCTCCCGGCGTCGATCCTAAAATCTACACAAAATGCCTGACTCTTCCGGTCGCCATGCGCGATTCCAAAATGCTGCTCAAGCTCTTACGCCTTCAGCTCCAAGCTGACCCTCCTCCGGGTTCGATTATAAAAATTATTCTTTCCGCCGATCCTGCTCGTCGCCGTGCCGCCCAAACCGGCCTGTTCGTGCCCAGCAGCCCCGACCCGGAAAAATTCGAACTCACCGTTGCCCGCTTGGCCAAACTGGTCGGCGAAAATAATCTCGGTTCGCCCGAACTGGTTGATTCGCATCGCCCCGGCCAATTCCGCATGGCCCGTTTCGTCCCGCCATCGCCAGATAATCGGCCCCAGCGCAAAAATAAGCCCGGCCCAAGCAAAATGCCCTCTGCCGTAAAAAACGCGCCGCAAAACGAAGCCGGCCAAGGAAGCATCTCGCCGCCGCGCCGTTCTTCCCAGGGCTTTCGCGTTTTTCGCCCACGCCTGCCGGTCAAAATCGAACTGCGTGACGAACGCCCGGGCCGCATATTTTTTCGCGGTGTCTACGGCCAGATCACCGCCGTTTCCGGCCCCTGGCGCACTTCCGGCGATTGGTGGAACGAAAACGCGTGGCTGCACGACGAATGGGATATCGAAGTGCGTTTGAACTCCTCCTCTGCGCCTCACCACAAAATTTCTAAATCTTTTCGCTCGGAAATTGTTTCAGCCGCATCGCACCAAGCTCTGCCCGCCACCAACGGAATCTACTGCGTCTATTTCGACGCCATCGCCCAAAGCTGGTTCGTCCGCGGGATGTACGACTGATGTACACCGAACTCCACGCCCGCTCCGCGTTCAGTTTTCTGGAGGGTTCATCCCTGCCCGAAGACCTCTCCGTGGTCTGCCATCAATACCAAATGTCTTCCATGGCCGTGCTTGATCGCGACGGCGTCTACGGCGCTCCTCGTTTTTATCTGGCCATGAAGAAATTTTCGATGCGCGCGCACATCGGCGCCGAAATTACTACCCCTGAAGGCTGGCGTCTCCCTCTGCTCGTCGAATCACGCCAAGGCTATCAAAACCTCTGTCGCCTCATCACCCGCATGAAGCTGCGCTCCAAGAAAAACGAAGGCTCTATTTCGCTCGATGAAATCGGCAACCACGCCGCCGGCATGGTCTGTCTTACTGGCGGTGACCAAGGTCCCCTCGCCTACGCGCTGGCCCACGGAGGAATGGCGAGCGCCCGAAATTACGCGCAGCAGCTCACCGAAGTTTTCGGCCGCCACAATGTCTACGTCGAACTGCAGCGCCATTTTGCCCGCGCCGAAGAATTGCGCAATCAAGCCGCCGTCGAAATTGCCACAAGCCTCCAATTGCCGCTGCTCGCTACCAATGGCGTTTCACACGCGACTCCCGACCAGCGTGAAACCTTGGACGTTTTCACCTGCATCCGCAATCACCGTACCCTAGCCACCGCCGGCCGCCTACTCTCCCGAAATTCCGAACGTCACCTCAAATCTCCCGAAGAAATGTCGCGTTTGTTTGCCGATATTCCGGAAGCGATCCTCAATACCGAGCTTCTTTCTTCGCGCCTTCAATTTGATTTAAGCGCGCTGGGTTACGAATTCCCGGCTTACCCGGTCCCCAACGGTAAATCCGCCGCTGCGTTCCTCCGCGATCTCGCTACCGAAGGCCGGATCTCCCGCTATGGCGCGGATAACGAAAAAGCCCGCCTGCAGATCGAACGCGAACTGGCCCTGATCGAAAAAATGAAGCTGGAAGGCTACTTTCTGATTGTTTGGGATATCGTCCGCTTCTGCAAAGAGCGCGGAATTCTGGTGCAGGGCCGCGGTTCCGCCGCCAATAGCGCCGTTTGCTATGCCCTCGGCATCACCGCCGTTGACGCCGTTGGCATGGAACTGCTCTTCGAGCGTTTTCTTTCCGAGCAGCGTGGCGAAATGCCCGACATCGATCTCGATCTACCCAGCGGCGATCAGCGTGAAAAAGCCATTCAATACGTCTACGAACGCTACGGAAAATTCGGCGCGGCCATGACCGCTAACGTCATCACCTACCGCGGCAAATCCGCCGCCCGCGAAATCGGCAAATCACTTTCCTTCGATGCTGAAACCT
The DNA here is from genome assembly GCA_963835025.1 of uncultured Acidobacteriota bacterium. Taxonomy (GTDB): domain Bacteria; phylum Acidobacteriota; class Terriglobia; order Acidiferrales; family UBA7541; genus Palsa-295. The sequence goes on along the minus strand of CAWIEL010000024.1, from coordinate 62,391 downwards.
TGAACCGCCTCACCGCTCTGGTCAGCGCCTGGGAATACAAAAGTGAAAACGACACCTTGACCAATCATTTTCGCGATGCCGGCCTCGATCTCCAGCATCCGCAAATCCGCAAATTTCTTGAGCTGTGCGTTAAGTTTCAGGACTTGCCGCGCCATCTCGGCCAGCACTCCGGCGGCATGGTCGTTTGCCAGGGACAGCTTGATTCCGTCGTGCCCCTGGAACAGGCCACCATGCCCAACCGCGTCGTCGTGCAGTGGGATAAAGAAGATTGCGCGGACATGGGCATCGTCAAAATCGATTTGCTCGGCCTGGGTATGATGGCCGTCCTCGAAGATTCTCTAAAGATAATTCAGGACGATTACGGCGAAACCATCGATCTCGGCAAGCTGCCCATGGACGACCCGACCGTATATAAAACTCTGCAAAAAGCAGACACCGTCGGCATGTTTCAGGTCGAAAGCCGTGCCCAAATGGCCTGCCTGCCGCGCCTGCTGCCCGTGAAGTTCTACGACATCGTGGTGCAGGTCGCCATCATTCGCCCCGGGCCCATCGTCGGCAAAATGGTGAATCCTTATTTAAAGCGCCGTCAGGGCCGCGAAGTCGCCACCTGTCTCCATCCGTCTCTGGAACCGGTGTTGAAGCGCACCTTGGGCGTTCCGCTTTTTCAGGAACAACTTCTGCGCATCGCCATGATTGCCGCCGGATTTTCCGGTGGCGAAGCCGAAGAACTCCGTCGCGCGTTCGGTTTCAAACGCTCCGAAAAGCGCATGAAAGAAGTCGAAGTCAAACTGCGCAGCGGCATGGAAAAAAATGGAATCACCGGCGATACGCAGGACACTATCATCCAATCCATCACTTCTTTCGCGCTCTATGGATTTCCCGAATCCCACGCCGCCAGTTTCGCGCTCATCGCTTTTTCCAGCGCGTTTTTGAAATGCCATTACCTTCCGGCTTTCACCGCCGCCATGCTCAACAATCAGCCCATGGGTTTTTATCAACCGGCCACTTTGGTGAAAGACGCCCAGCGCCATGGCTTGAAATTCGGTCCCATCGACGTCACCCGCTCCGATTGGCTGTGTACCCTGGAAAAAATCGGCGCGAAAGATTTTCGCCTGCGCCTCGGTCTGCGCTACGCCCGCGGCCTTCGCGAAGAAGTCGGCCGCCAGATTGTCCGCGAACGCGCCCTGCGCCCCTTTAGTTCTATAGAAGACCTCAAGCTGCGCGTCCCCTGGCTCCGCAAAGTCGAATTAACCGCTCTCGCCCAAATCGGCGCGCTGAATTTTATCGATGGCTCGAAAAGCGTTCATCGCCGCGACGCGCTATGGCAAATCGAGCGCCTCGCCAAAAATCCCGGGCCCTTGCTCGAACACGCCGGCAGCTTCCTCTCTTCGGACGCCGCCCAAGAAGAAGATCAAAATATTCCCGCACCTGAAAGGGAAGACACACCGGGCGAGCCGCCTTACTCCGTGCGCTCACCTTTGCCACGCATGACTCAAGAAGAACGCGTGGTAGCAGATTTCAAAGGCACCGGCCTCACCGTTGGCCCACATCCCATGGGCTACCACCGCCAGGAAATGAAACGCCTCGGCGTACTAACCGCAGCCGAATTGCGCCAAATCCCCGGCGGCCGTCACGTCCGCATCGCCGGAGCCGTGATCTGCCGTCAGCGCCCCGGAACCGCCAAAGGTTTTGTATTTCTCAGCATCGAGGACGAAACCGGAATCGCCAACGTCATCATTACCCCGCCGGTTTTTGAGGAATTTCACGTGGTAGTTGTACATCAACCATTTCTGATCGTAGAAGGGACCCTGCAGAATCAAGACAACGTAATTTCAGTCAAAGCGGAAAAGGTCATTCCGCTTTCCGTCACTCGTGCCGAAACCACTTCGCACGATTTTCACTGAACCCGAATCATTCTATGAGGAAGTCCCGGCTGCTTTCGAAGCTCGCTTGGAAGCCACCTGCATTGGCTGGCACGCCGGGCACCAAAAAGTCGTCCGCGCCTCAATCCCTTGCTTCCGCGATTCGATCGCCGTCCCGCACCGCCGGCACGGTTCGCCGCGCCGGTGATACACCCACAACCGCTCGCTCGGGTCCGACCGCCCCGTAGTCCGTCGCATCCCGTGGTACGTCACGATTTGATCGCCCGAGCTCTCCAGCACATTCGCCTGCAGAAATTTACGCGCAGTCGAAACCAGCGAAGCGATCTCGCTTTCGCCCAAGCTCGCCGCCAGCCTGAATGGATTCACCCCGCAAGCGAAGCACACTTCCGATTTGTACACATTCCCAATTCCCGCCAGCAGCGATTGCGTCAGCAGCGCCACTCCAATTTCCATTTCGGGGCGCGACCGCAGCCGCGCCGCGGCGGCCACTTCGTCAAATTCCGCCGCCAATAACGACGGCCCCAACCGGTTGAATCCCGGCCGCCGCGCCAGACTCTGTGCCGTATGAAATTCCGCCACCGGCACGTTAAATCCCACCGCCACAAACGCCGCCGTCTCAAAAAGAATTCTCATGTCGATCGTCCGCCGCTGCCACGCTTCGCCCGGACGGTAAATGTGCCAGCTTCCGCTCATCAGCATGTGGCTTAACAAAATCAAATCGCCAGAAAAATGAATTAGCATCCATTTTCCGTCCGCTTCCACTTTCTCGATCGTGCGTCCCACCACGCCTGAATCGAAATCCACCCGCGTCAGCCGCGGCAGCACCGATTCGAATTTCGTCACCACCTGGCCCGCAAACGCCCGGTCCAGCGTCCGGGCCGCCCGATAAATTGTGTCGCCCTCAGGCATGTCTACGCGCTCTCCGAAATTTCCGGCTCGTCTTCGTCGTCTTCCGCCAACTCCGCCGCGTCCAGTCCGGCCGCATCAGCCGAGGCCACCGGCGCAGCAATCGAGTGAATTCGCCGCATCTGAAATCCCATCACGGTCGAAACGAATCCCGCCTCCTCCAAAAACCTCGCCAGAAAATGTTCCCGCGCCGGCACTTCGTCGACCGTACCGATTAACAGCCCCGAATTCACGCTTTGCCGTCGAATCGCCACCTGCGCCAGTTTTTTCGCCACTTCCCGAGCCATCAAGCTGCGTTCCGGCTCGCTCTCCGGCAAAAATACTCGGACCGCCGGATTCCTTCGCCGCAAAAACGCCCCCAGCTTGCCGTTCACCAAAATCACTCCGGCTCCAGCCGCCCGCGCCATCGCGTGATGCACCGCCAAACCCGTCTCTTCATCTGCAATCGCCGGCCACGGCAAAATTCCGCCGTAAGGATTCGCCGGATCGGTCGCTGCCATAAAAACTGTTTCCGGCGTATCCGGCTCGACCCGCAAACTCCGCAGCATATCCACCGCCGCCGGCATCGCGAATTGCGCCGCGCCCAATCCGGCCACGAACATTCCGCGCCGCGTCCAGCCGCTCTCTTCCATGATTTTCAGCGCCGGGTAGACTGTGTTGTATCCGCCCGCCACATTCTCGGCCAGCGCCGTCTCGCGCGTCACGATGCCGTTGTGCGCCAGCATCTGCCGCGAAATATTCGCGCTCCACTGCGTCGGCGTCAGCTCCGCAACGATCCGCTGCCGCACCAATGACCACCGCCCTTGCGCGTTCCCTCCGCCCGCCCCTCGCGATCGCAGCCGCCGCAAAAATTCCGGCGAACCAGGCCGATCATCCGCAAACATCGGACGATTCCGGTTCTTATCCGAACGCCGCGTCAAATTGCGCAACGGCTGAAACGTATCGTTGGTGATTTGTCCCGACCACACCAGCTCCCACAAAGCATCCAGTGATTCGCCCGGAAATCCCCCACCACACGCCGCATGAATCGCCGTGAAAAACGACGCCCCATGCGTCCCCAGAAATTCCAGAATCTGCTTGGCCCGCTCCGAAGGCTCCGGCCGCGCCGCCTGCAATGCCGCGGGCGGCAGCAACAACGGCAGCGACTCCGTCAAATACAACGCCACTCGCCCATCGCGCTCCCCGAGTCCCTCCACTCCCACCCACGCCACTTCACCCGCCGCCATCAATTGATCCAAATCACCCGGCCGGTAATCGCTCACCCGCAGCGGCAGAATTTCGCGCTCCAATTCCGAAGCCAAAACCGCCACGCCCTGCATCGCTTCCACCGTATCCAGCAACGCGTCGAGTCCCTTGCGCGGAACCGTCACGCCCTGCCAGCGAATCGCAAATCGAGCGAACGTGCTCTGCTCCACCGGCTCGATTTCGCGCCGCAGACGCGCCAAACTCTTGCGCCGGATCTGCTGCAGCACATCCGGGATCGCACCATTCTCGATGCCGTCCATTCGGACGGAATTCGCCTTCCAATAATTTCCCCTGCGAATGCAAAGCGCGCAGCACCGGCTCGACCGCCGCAGCCTCCAGACCATAGCGCCCTGCCAGCTCATCGGCTACGAAAGGCCCATGCGTTCGCGCGTAACGCCGCACAATTTCCGCCAGCGGCTCGCCCGCATGTTCCAGAAAAACATCCGCCAACCCCGGCGGCAGCGGCGTTCCCAACGCATCCCGATATCGCGCCGCGTATTCCACCGGCACAAACCGGAACTCTCCAGCGATGCGCACGCGCACCGCCCGTCGCGCATCCACCAATTCGCTAACCATCCCGGCAATTTCCGCGTTCACGCATCGTGCGGCAAGTTCCGGCTCCGAAAGATCGCCCAGCTTCAGCAGCAAATCGTGCACGCCGTCCGCGTGCCGCGCCTGATAATCCGGCTCGAGCGATTGCAGCTTCGCTTCCACTTCATCCAGCGCCGCCGCATCCAGCAACTCGCGCAAGTCCGCATCGCCAAAAAGTTCTTCGAGCTGCGACTGATCGATCGAAAGCGCCTGCGCCCGCCGCTCCGCCAGCGGAGCGTCTCCCTCGTAAATGTAATTTGCGACGTACGAAAAAAGCAGCGACGAAGCAAACGGCGACGGCGTTCGCGACTCCACCGTTTTCACCCGGATCGCCCCGCTGCTGAATCTTCGCCAGAATATTCGCGGCCACGGGCAGGTCGAATACGTCGCGAATACACTCGCGGTATGCTTCCAGCAAAATCGGAAACGCCGAATAGCGCGAAGCCACCGCCAGCAAATCCGCCGCACGTTTACGCTGCTGCCACAAAGGCGTCCTTACGCCCGCCCGACGCCGTGGCAAAAGCAAAGCCCGCGCAGCGGCTTCCCGGAATTTCGCGGCAAACAAAGAAGTCGATCCCAATTGCCGAATCACCAGATCGCGAAATTCCGCCGGCGCGGGAATCAGCAAACTCGAATCGATCGGCTCTTCGTTTTCCGGCAGCCGGATCACGAATCCATCGTCCGACCACATCGACTCCACTTCCCATCCATGTTCCGCGCGCAACTTCGCCGTCACCGCGATGCTCCACGGCGCATGCACCCGGCTGCCAAACGGCGTCAGCACGCAAATCCGCCGGTCGCCCAATTCGTCGCGGCAAATTTCGATCACCACATCTTCGTCGCTCGGAATTGTCTCGGTAGCCAGCTTCTGGTCTTCCAGATAGCTCAGCAAATTCTCGGCGGCGTTCGCATCCAAGCTGTGCTGCTCCACCAGCTTGGTAAACGCCACCGGCCGCGGCAGGCTGACCAGTTCGCGCGTCATCTTTCCGATTTTTTCCCCAAACTCCGCCGGCCGCCCCGCCGTATCCCCATGCCAGAAAGGCATCTTGCCGGGCTCGCCAGGCGCCGGCGAAACCAATACGCGGTCGTGTGAAATATTCTCGATGCGCCAGGTGGACGCACCCAAAATAATGGTGTCGCCCGTGCGGCTCTCGAAAACCATCTCCTCATCCAGCTCGCCGACGCGCGCGCCTCGCGTCGCTCCCGCCAGAAAAACTCCATACAAGCCGCGATCCGGAATCGTCCCGCCGTTGATCACCGCCACTCGCCGCGCGCCCTCCCGGCTAGTTAGCTGATTTCCCACGCGATCCCAGGTGATTCGCGGCCGCAGTTCCGTGAATTCGTCCGAGGGATACCGTCCCGAAAGCAGATCCAGCACACTCTCGAATACCGGACGCGTCAACGCGGCATACGGCGCAGCGCTGCGAACCACGTCAAACAGTTTCGTCGCGTCCCACGGATCCATCGCCACCATCGCCACGATTTGCTGCGCCAGCACGTCCAGCGGATTCCGTGGATACCGCACCGACTCCACTTCGCCGTCGTACATCGCCCGCGTGATTGCCGCGCACGCCACCAAGTCCGCGCGATACTTCGGAAAAATCAGCGCCTTACTCACCGCGCCCACCCGATGGCTCGCGCGTCCTACCCGCTGCATTCCACTCGCCACCGACGAAGGAGATTCGATCTGCACCACCAGATCGATCGCGCCCATGTCGATTCCCAATTCCAGCGACGACGTCGCCACCAGCCCACGCAGCGTGCCCATCTTTAATTTGTCTTCAATCTCTTTGCGCTGCGCCACCGCTACGCTGCCGTGGTGCGCCCGTACCAGCACCTCGCCCGCCAGTTCGTTCACCGCGCCAGAAATGCGCTCCGCCAGCCGCCGGCTGTTTACAAAAATCAACGTCGACCTGTGCGATTTCACCAATTCCAACAGTTGCGGATGTATCGCGCTCCAGATTGAAGGCCGCGACGGCCCCTGCGACGCCGCACCGCTCGGGATCGGCTCGATCTTGTCGAGCTGCGCCATATCTTCGACCGGCACTTCGACCCGCAGATCCAGTCGCTTCGGCTCACTCGCATCGATAATCGTCACGTCGCGGAAACTCGGCGCGCTCGAAGCTGAAAAAGATGGCGCGTCCAGATCCATGATCAGTTTCTCCGCGGATTCCTCCGGAACCGCTGCGCCGTTCGCCTGCTTCGAAACATCTACGCCGCCCAGAAAATGCGCCACCTCCTGCAACGGCCGCTGCGTTGCCGACAATCCGATCCGCTGCAGCCGCCTCCCGCACAATTGCTCCAATCGCTCCAGCGATAACGCCAAATGCGATCCGCGCTTGGTCGGCACCAAGGCATGAATTTCATCCAGCACTACAGTTTCAATCGTCCGCAGCGCGTCCCGCGCGTTCGAAGTCAGCAGCAAATACAAAGACTCAGGTGTGGTAATCAGAATGTCGGAGGGATGCCGCATGAATCGCGCCCGCTCCGCCGGTGGCGTGTCGCCGGTGCGTATCGCAATCGACGGCTCAAAATATTCCGCTTTCAGCCTCTGCGCCGATTGCCGGATGCCGATCAGCGGAGCGCGTAAATTCCGCTCGACGTCCACCGCCAGCGCCTTGATCGGCGATATATAAAGAACTCGGCATTTATGCTCGTCGCCCGCCGGCGTCTCAAACATCAGCTGGTTGATGCACGATAGAAATGCCGCCAAAGTTTTGCCCGTTCCGGTCGGAGCCAGAATCAGCGTGGAATCTCCGCGCGCGATCGCCGGCCACCCCATACGCTGCGGCCGGGTCGGTTCGGTGAAAACCGCTTCGAACCAATCCCGCACCGCTGGATGAAACAAACGGAGCGTATCGTCTTCAGGTGTGGCAACCAATTCGGGTTTTCGCACTTTGGACATAGGAAGGCCACGCGGAAAGACTAGTGAGCGAACGACTCAAACCATTATAACAAGCAACAAAGGGCTGGGGTTTCCAACGAAGCTGAAGCAGGGAAGGGCCGCAGTTACGCGGCGGCTCCCGTTTTATTCGATGCACCGACTTTGCCTTTCGTCGCAAGCGCAATCGCCGCCAGCGCGACCAAAAACAGCAAAGAAATGATACCGCCGGCCAGCCGGTCCCACGTCCGCGTGAATCGCACCACTACCCGGTGCGTCCCCGCCGGAATGCCCACCAGCACCTGACCCGTTTCCGGCACCATCGAAATCTCCGCAGGTGCCCCATCTATCGTCGCTTGCCACGCCGGATAATTCAGCAACTCAATCGCGGCCACCACCGGCCCGCTCGCCATGCTAGAGAACTCTTTAGAATTCGCATTCCATCTTCCAATCTGCACCAACGGCCCGTTCGCCATCGCGATCGCGCCACCATCTTTCTCGGAAGAAATCGCCACACGCTTCGTCGCCGGGCCGGTTTCGATTTCGCCGTCCGGGCTCACTCCCGGCAAATCGTACCGGCTCGAGCCCAACGGCTGATACTCATCCGTACCTTCGTACCCATGTCCCGAGGCGATCCCCGCCCTCAGCACCGGAATGTCTTCGCTGTCCCACCACGCATCGCTAACGATCGCAGCTCCCAACCCCGCCACCAGCACCAAGCCGGCCGTCCAACACAACCACTGCCGTTTCGCATTCTGTAGTGCCGCCGCCAAGAAGAACGCCAACACAAAATCGAGCGGCCCCATCCATCGCCACGGAAATTGCACGAATTGCAGCTTCGGCAAAAATCGCCAGGCCAGCCCGCTCACCGGCAGCATCATCAAAGTAGCCGCCGCTCCCAGCGTCAGCAAATACCACCACACTTCTCCTAATTCCCGTCGCCGTCGCGCCACCAAAACCGCCGTGATTCCCGCCGCCAAAATCACCGCCGCCGCGATGGTCGAGACTTTCCAGTTGAAAAACAAAAACTCCGGATTGTCCGCGTGCGTGTACAGAAAATTCTCACTCGGCCGCAGCAAGTCCGTCACGATTTGCTCAATCTGGACCCAACGCTGCTCGTACGCCGCTGGTAAAATATAAAAAGCCGCTAGGCCAAAGCCGCCTACCATTCCCGCGCAAGCCGTCAGCGTCACCCGAAAATTCCGCCGCCGCACAAAATCCACAAAAATCAATAAAGCCACCGAATACGTGGCCAGCACCGCCGCCGGCGCGTTCGAAAGCCAAATCGCGGCGAACGGCAAAGCCAGCTTCGGCAAGCTGCGCCAGCCTTCGCCCAGCACGCGCACCACTCCCCAAATCACCAGCGGAAAAATCGCCCCAGCCAGCAATTCCGCAAAATCGCTGCGGTAATACACGTTCACCAAATTGTAAGGATTGACCGCGTAGAATGCCGCCGCGCAGATGGCCTGTCGCCGCGGCAAATATTCGCTGGTAAATCGCCACATCGAAAACCCAGCGAGCACCAGCGCCAGCCACACGAACGCGCCGGGCGCCACTTTCCACGGCACGATGGAACCTAATGCCGCGCCCAACATCCACGACGCCGGGGGATAAAAAATGAAGCGCGGCTCACCGAAACCCCAGTTCGCCCACTCCGCCCAGCGCGGAAAAAGAATTCCTTCGCGCCACTGCCCGGCCACGTCCAGCCAGGAGGCCAGATGAAATTGAAAATCGTGCCCCGACGCCTGCCCCAGCGCCAGCATCGGCGCAATCACCGCCGTGGCGGCCAGCGCCACCCACAGCAGGGGAATCAGCGCGGAACCTGCGCTCCGCCCGAATTTTTCCTCAACCAATTTGTCCGTCGCGGAATTAGAAATCGAAATCGCCCTCGGCTGTTTCAGCAGCAATCGCCCAGAATTGAACATCCGACGATACAGAAAAAACGCAACAATACGCTAGTGCGATTCGCCCCCAATCCCAACGCCCGGACCAAATGGATTCAACGCCCCATACAGGGGTTGCATCCACGTGAAAGCGGCCAATTCCACAATCTGAATCTTGCCAGCCCCGATGTATAGTCAGGAGACGAATGCCACCCAGCCCAAGCGCCGAAGCCGAACGCCTCAAAGCCAGCAGCGAACGCGAAGTCCATTGGAAGCGCTGGGGCCCGTACCTTTCCGAGCGCCAGTGGGGCACCGTTCGCGAAGACTACAGCGCCAATGGCGACGCCTGGAATTATTTCCCGCACGATCACTCCCGCTCCCGCACCTATCGATGGGGTGAAGACGGCATCGCCGGTTTTTGCGATCGCCACCAGCACATCTGTTTCGCCGTCGCCATGTGGAACGAAAAAGATCCCATCCTCAAAGAGCGCCTCTTCGGCCTCACCAACCGGGAAGGGAATCACGGCGAAGACGTCAAAGAGTATTACTACTATCTCGACGCCACGCCCACCAGCTCCTACCTGAAATATTTATACAAATATCCGCACGCCGAATTTCCCTACGACCACTTGGTCGAAGAAAATGGCCGCCGCACCCGGCAAGATCCCGAATACGAATTGATCGACACTGGAATTTTCAACAAAAACCGTTACTTCGATGTGTTTGTCGAGTACGCCAAAGCCGAATCCGAAGATATTCTGATCAAAATCACGGCGTTCAATCGCGGCCCCGAGGCCGCTCCGCTGCATCTGCTGCCCACCATCTGGTTCCGCAATCGATGGGCTTGGGGCGACGAATTCGATCGACCCCAGGTCGTTCACCTTAATACCCTCACTAAAGGCGTCGAGCTTTTTGAAATCACCGAATTCCACTACGGCAAACGTTGGCTGCTCACCGAAGGCGCCCCCGAAATCTTAGTCACCGAAAACGAAACGAATATGGAGCGCCTCTTCAATTCGAGGAGCACCACTCCTTTCGTTAAAGACGCCTTCCACCGCTACGTCGTCAACAAAGAGGCCGGCGCCGTGAATCCCGCCCTGGCCGGAACCAAAGCCGCCGCGCATTTTTCTTCGGTCATCGCTCCCGGCCAAAGCGTGACCATTCGCCTGCGCCTCACCAACCACGACCTAACCGACCCCAAACTCAATTTGCTCGACCAGTTCGGCCCTGGCTTCGAACAGGTTTTTGTTCAGCGCAAGCAAGAAGCCGACGACTTCTACGCCCGCCGCATCGATCCGAGTCTCAGCGAAGATGCCCGCAACGTGCAGCGCCAGGCCTTCGCCGGACTGCTGTGGTGCAAGCAAAGCTATCATTACGATGTTCGCCGTTGGCTCGAAGGCGATTCTACTCAGCCTAAACCCGATCCGGCCCGCTTCGCCGGCCGCAATCACGAGTGGACTCACCTCTACAATTCCGACGTAATCTCAATGCCTGATAAATGGGAGTATCCCTGGTACGCCTCCTGGGACCTCGCCTTCCATTGCGTTTCGCTCGCGCTGATCGATCCCGAGTATGCCAAAGAACTGCTCGTCCTCTTCCATCGCGAATGGTACATGAGCCCCAGCGGCCAAATTCCTGCTTACGAATGGAATTTTTCCGATGTGAATCCTCCGGTGCAGGCCTGGGCCGTCTGGCGCATTTACAAAATCGCCGGCCGCGTCACCGGCAAGGAAGATCGCAATTTCCTCGAGCGGGTTTTCTTGAAGCTGCTACTGAACTTCACCTGGTGGGTTAACCGCAAGGATCCCGAAGGTAAGAACGTCTTCGAGGGCGGCTTCCTCGGCCTGGACAACATTGGCGTCTTCGATCGCTCCACTCCTCTCGGCCCCGGAAATTTTATCGAACAATCCGACGGCACCAGTTGGATGGCCATGTTCTGCCTGGACATGCTGGCCATGGCCATGGAACTCGCTCGCGAAGATCCCACTTACGAAGATATCGCCAGCAAATTTTTCGAGCATTTCGTCTACATCGCCCAGGCCATGAACGACATGGGCGGTGACGGCGTCGGCCTCTGGGATGACCAGGACGGTTTTTACTACGACGTCTTGCACCTCGGCCAGTCCACCGTGGTGCCGATGAAAGTCCGCTCCATGGTCGGCCTGATTCCGCTCTTCGCCATCGAGACTTTCGAGCCTGAAGATCTCGCCCGGGTCCCGGCTTTCAACCGTCGCATGCAATGGTTTCTAGCCCACAATCCGGACGTCGGCGAGCACGTTGACGTCAGCCAGCTCAATGCCGAAGGCCAGCCGCGCCTGCTCCTCACCATCGCTAACCGCAAAAAACTTGAACGCATTTACAAATACGTTCTAGATGAGAGCGAATTCCTCGCGCCCAACGGGGTTCGCGCCCTTTCCAAATTCCACAAGGACAATCCGTTCATCCTGAATGTCGACGGCCACCCGCAGCAGGTCGATTACGAGCCGGCCGAATCCACCGGCAATCTTTTTGGCGGTAATTCTAATTGGCGCGGACCCATCTGGTTTCCGCTGAATTTCCTGCTGATTGAATCCATGCAGCGAGTGCACTACTACTACGGTGAGAATTTCAAAGTGGAATGTCCGGTCGGCTCCGGCCAGCAGCTAACCCTGTGGGACGCCGCCAAGGAAATTTCCCAGCGCCTGTCGCACCTGTTCCTGCGCACCAATGGACGCCGCGCGGTCTACGGCGATATTAAGCTCTTCCAGGAAGATCCGTTCTGGCGCGACCTGATTCTTTTTTACGAATATTTCGATGGTGACAACGGCTACGGCCTCGGCGCCAGCCATCAAACCGGCTGGACCGCCCTGGTCGCGAAGCTGATTCAGCAAAGCGGGGAATAACCAAAGTATTTCGACGCCGTCGCGGCTAAGAAATTCTATAGGTCTCCGACCAGACCCAAGCCCAGCGACACCCGATTAATGTAATTAAAATATGCCACAGTCAGCACCGTCTCCCGCACCGCATCATCCGACCACCCGGCTTTCTTCACCGTTTCGGTGTCGCTCTCTTCGATGTCATCCGAATGTCGTGTCAACTTATCCGCGAAACGAAACAGCACCTTCACCTTCTCCTCCACCGCCGCATTCTCATAGTCCGAAGAGAGCTTCCGCGCCAAAGTTTTCTCCACCCCAAATCGCCGCAGCAACTCCATATGGAACATGATGCAGTACGCCGATGAATTGATCCCGCTGACCACCAGCCCAATCTGTTCTTTCACCACCAGCGTCAACGCGCCGTCCTTCATGATCGCGTCGTTCATCGCCAGTTGCGCCTGAATTACTTCCGGTTTGGCGCCCAGCGTCTTGAAATAATGCGGCAGGAATCCCAGGCTCTGCTCGATTTTCGAATACATCTCCCGCAGCTTCGGGTCGGCCTGTGCTTCTTCCACTTCGTTTACAAAGGGCATTGAATATCTCCAGGAAAGTAGGTGATGAAGTGATTGCTGGAATGCAGGAATTACAAAGCGCGAATTGTAGCACGTCCAGCATGAACGGCGCGTTAAGCGCGTCCCGCGACGGATCAGCTCTTAGCGGCTTCGACCAGTTCCACCAGCAGTTTCTGGCCCTCGGGCGTAGTCGCCAGAAAAAAGTTCACGCGTGTGCCGTCCGCCCCCGCCCGCGTAGCCGGATAGATCGGCGCCAGCGAAAATTTCTCCCGCAGCAGCCCGCTCGCGCGATCTACATCCCGTACATACAATTCAATCTGCTGTATCCCCACTCCGAATTTTTTCAGGTACCGCGCGATCGTCCCGTCGCCCGCAGGCTCCCGCGAAGTCAGCACGTCCAGCTTCACCGCATCATCCATTTCTAATTCGAATTCCAGCGCATCCTGGTCCGGCGGCACATCCGCCCGGTGCGGCGAACCATTCGCTTTCCAGATCGCCTCGAACCATTCCGGCAAAACCGCCACTCCCACCACCAGCGTCGACGGCCCGTTTTTCGCCTGCTCCTCCGCCAACCGGCTGTAGGGCAGCGTCATCTCCCGAAATTCCAGATCATCCACCCACACATGCAGCAGCGGTAAAAATTGATTCACTCCTTCCAGGTACACCCGCAGCCCCGCTTCCGCCCGCGCGCGCGCATCCGCCGCGGCCAGTCCTTCAATCCATTTCGTGATTTGAGCGGAGTCCGCCACCAGTCTCGACTTTCATTACATCGCAAACGGCTTAGGGAGTGGTAGTGCGTTTACGACGAACAGAATTGATACCCGAGAGCGCCACGTACGTAGTCTGCCCGATCTGCACCGTAACCGGCACGTCCCAGATTTCGCGCGTCTCGCCAGCCGTCGCCGGAATATTCAGCGAACTCAGCCAGTAAGTTCCCGCCTGAAGCGCGCGCAGGTGTCCGTTGCCGTCCAGATCCGTAGTCGCTCGTCCCGCCAGATACTTACCCTGCGCCAGTTCGGAGGTCTGCCGCTGCAGGTCGTCTTGATCTTTCGACCGGAAGTTATCCCACTTATGTCCCGGATTCACTTCCTCCAGCTCCATATCCATGCCTTCGGTCGATTTCGGATGCGCCACCAGGAACGCTCGCACTGAGTCGTAGTAAGCCTTCTTCAGTCGATCGTATTTTTCCGGATCCTTCACTTTATCTTCCAGCTTGTACTTCGGCGTGGGAAACGAGACGCTTGCGTCGGTCGTCTCCCGCTCGGTATACGCGCCAAAAAACTCCGGCACTCCCATAATGTCGTCCGGTTTCAGCTTCTTTACGAAATCTTCACCGGAGAGATTCATCCAGTGCGTTTTCTTCAGCCACGCCTTCAGTTCCTTTGAAACTTCCAGCGTATCGATAAACGCATCGATGTCCGAACCCGGCATGGCAGCTGCCGCTTCCTTCTCAATCTCCGCGTAGCTTTTCCGCAGCAGGTAAAAGGGAAATGATCGTACCGGCTCGTCCACTCCGCCCGCCGGCGTAATCCGCGCCGTGAACTGGATCGAGCCCGTGGTTAGGCCCTCGCGCTGCGCCATTACACCACGCCCCGCACCAAACAAAAATGCGCTGCAAACAACAACAAATAGAAGGGAGGATTTCATCGCGGCCATCGTAACAGATGCATCAGCAGCTACACGCTGGATACGCACGCCAGTGCGTGACAGTTAACCTAATCCTGATTGTAAGAAGGGAAGACCGCCAGAAGAAAAAATCAGTACAAATGGAAGGTAACTTCGATCGTCTGCCGCACCGGAGCCGGATGCCCATTCGGTCCCGCCGCCGGACGGAATCTCCAGGTGCGCACCGCTTCGATCGCTTTTTCGTCCAGGCCCAGACCGAGGCCCTTCACCACGTGAATGTCGGTAGCTTTGCCTTCCGCCGTAATCACGGCGATCAAGGTCACCGTTCCTTGATACTTGGCCTTTACCGCTTCGTCGGAATATTGCGCCTGTGGGCAATACAAGCAAGCCGGATAACCGTAGCCGCCAGTCCCGGCGTTAAAAACGCCGCCGCCCGTTCCGCCGCCTTCACCAGGTCCTACGCCGCCGCCGCTGCCGCTGCCGACGCCGGTGCCCTGACCAGATCCGATTCCGTTGCCGCCGCCGGTGCCGTTCGAATCGTTCAGCACCTTGGCCAGCGGATCGCCCCAGGTATTCATGTTCGGGCTGGGCAGCTTAATTTCCGGAGGTCCCAACACCGTCGGCGTCATCGCCAGCTTCGGGTGAATGTTCGGATTCACCTTGGGAGGCGTAAATTGCGTCATCGAAAATTTTGCCAGCTTGCCTACGCTCGCGGGCTGCACGTCGTGCGCGCCGCCGCCACCGCCACCACCCGCCTTCTTCGCGCCCGCCGGCATCTTTGGCAGGTACGGCGAAATCGGCACAATTTCCACTTTGGTGTTCGCTTTGGTCGTCGGCGGATTCAACAATCGCGGCAGCAATGGCACCAAAATCAGCACCAGGATCAGCATGTGCACCGCGACCGACATCGCCTGCACCCGTGTAAACTGCGTATTCTTCGACCAAATCTCCGGAACAGCCACCGGCTTGCTGGTCGTACGCAGCGGCGGCAGCTTCGGCGGCGAAATCGTATCCTTGATGTTCTGCCAGAACCCGCCAAATCCTCCGTCCCAGTTCACCAGCAGGTCCGAATTCACCGGACCCTTCGGCGCCGGGCGGAAAAACTCCTTCAAATTGTCGTTCAGGCTTTCGCCGAATCCAGGTTGCTGGAATACGTCGGACTTACCCGACTTCACCTTCACCGGGCGCTCGGTCAGGAATTCTTTCAGGTTGGAAATGAAGCTTTTGAACTCCGATTCGCGCACCGGCGAGGGCAGCCGGCCGATTCGGAGCGTGTTTTCCGGTCCCGAAGGGACCGTATCCTGAATATGTGGATTGAGTTCAGGCATGGAATCTTAGACGAACGAACCGCGTATCTCCCTACCAACCTTAGAAGCAATACCGTAAAAAAGGATGTCTGGCCCCCGGGCGCGGCTGACACCTTCCGAAAACCATTGTAACATACGAGTTGTAAGGCATCCGCGAGTTTCGACCGGCGCAGCACACAGCATCGCATCCGTGTGCGCATAGCCGCCCTCGGCTGCCGCCGAATCCGAAATAATTGTCTGCTACCGCGTCCAACGCGAAAAAAGGGCGACCCGAATCCATCGATGGCCAAAAACGTCGACTTAAAAAGTACGCTGAATCTGCCGAAAACGGATTTTCCCATGAAGGCCAAGCTCCCGGAGCGCGAGCCCGAACAGCTTGCCGCCTGGGAGCAGATGGGCATCTACCATCGCATCCTCGAATCCCGGGCCAAAGCTCCCCTTTTCGTCCTGCACGATGGACCGCCCTATCCCACCGGCGAAATCCATCTCGGCACCGGCCTGAATAAAATCGTCAAGGACATGATCGTCAAATCCAAGACCATGTCCGGCTTTCGTTCGCCTTATATTCCCGGATGGGATTGCCACGGCCTGCCCATCGAAACCAAAGTTGAAAAAGAGCTCGGCGGTAAAACCGACAAAGTCAGCGCCGCGGAATTTCGCGCCATGTGTCGCGCCTACGCCACCCGCTACGTCGACGCCCATCGCCGCGACTTCAAGCGCCTCGGCGTCTTCGGCCAGTGGGAAAAGCCGTACCTCACCATGGATCCCAGCTACGAAGCCTGCGTCGCCGGAGCCTTCATCGATTTTCTCGAGAAGGGCTACGTCTATCGGGGCTTGAAGCCCGTCTACTGGTGCATCTTCGACCGCACCGCGCTCGCCGAAGCCGAAGTCGAATATGAAAACCACACCAGCCCAAGCATCTGGGTCAAATTTCCATTTGTCTCGAGCGAAAAAACCAAAGCTCTCGGCATCCCAGCGGATGCCAGCGCCCTGATCTGGACTACCACTCCATGGACCTTGCCCGCCAATCGCGCACTGGCCCTCGACCCTGATTTCGAATACGTCATCGCCAATACCAGCGCCGGAAAACTTCTGCTCGCCAAAGATCGCGTCGCCGCTCTAACCGACGAGCTGAAACTCGAAGTGCTGGGCACCGAAGGCGGCTGGCCTGGCCGCGAATTCGAAGGCGTTCAATTTCGTCACCTGTTCCTCGATTACACGGTCCCGGGAGTGCTCGCCGATTACGTCACCCTCGATCAGGGCAGTGGCATCGTGCACACCGCGCCCGGCCACGGCGTCGACGACTTCCGCACCGGCCAAAAATACAATCTCGAAGCCTACGCTCCGCAGAACGATGAAGGCCGTTTCGTCGAAGGCCTGCCCGACTACAAAGGCAAAACCGTCTTCGAAGCCAATCCGCTGATCATCAATCTGGTTCGCAGCAAAGGCATGCTGGTCGGCGAAAGAAAAATTACCCACAGCTACCCGCATTGCTGGCGCTGCCACAATCCCGTGATCTTCCGCGCCACCGAACAGTGGTTCGTCGAACTCGATCACGCCGAACTGCGCCAAAAAGCCCTCGGTGCTATCACCAAAGTGAAATGGATTCCTTCCTGGGGCCAGGAACGCATCCACAACATGATCGCCGACCGCCCGGACTGGTGCATTTCCCGCCAGCGCTTCTGGGGCGTCCCGCTGATCATTTTCAATTGCGAAGGTTGCGGCGAAATTCTCCGCGACTTCAAAGCACTGCGTAACGTCCTGCCCTTCTTCGAAAAAGAAGGCGCCGACGCCTGGTTCACCCACACCGCCGAAGAGCTGCTGCCGCCCGGAACCAAGTGCGCGAAATGCGGTGCGGCCAAATGGAAAAAAGAAAAGGACGTCCTCGACGTCTGGTTTGATTCCGGTTCGTCCAACCTCGCCGTGCTCAGCGAAAAAGACGGCACCTGGCCTGCCGACGTCTACATGGAAGGCCCTGACCAATATCGCGGCTGGTTCCACAGTTCGCTTCTCGTCGCGATGGGCGTTCGCGATCGCGCGCCCTACCGCGAAGTCGTCACCCACGGCTGGACCCTCGACGAAAAAGGCCAGCCTATGTCCAAATCGCTCGGCAATGTGATGGAGCCGAACGAAATCACGAAAAAATGGGGCGCGGATCTGCTCCGCGTCTGGGTCTGCTCGCAGGATTACACCTCGGATGTCCGCCTCTCCGAAGCGATGATGACCCAGCTGGCCGAAGCCTATCGCAAAATCCGCAACACCTTCCGCTTCGCGCTCAGCAACCTTTACGATTTCGATCCCGCGCGCGATACCGTTGCCGACGCGAACCTGCTCGAACTCGACGCCTACATGCTTCGCCGTACCGGCGCCCTGGTGAAGCAGTGCCGCGAGTGGTATCTCAATTACGAATTTCACCGTGTCTACCACGCGCTCCAAAATTTCTGCACTGTCGATCTCAGCGCATTTTATTTCGACGTCCTCAAGGATCGCCTGTACACCTTCGCACCTCGCAACATTGGCCGGCGCTCCGCGCAAACCGCCGTCTATCGCATCGCCAGCGCGCTGGTGCGCCTCATCGCTCCCACTCTCGTCTTCACCAGTGAAGAAGTCTGGAAATTCATGCCTGGCGCCGCCTCGCAAACGCAAAGCGTGCACATGTCCGAATTTCCATCCGCCACGGAATTCGAAACACTAAATCCCGAAGGCGCGAAAGCTTGGGATCGCCTGCTCGTCGTCCGCGAAGAAGTTTTGAAAGCGCTCGAACCTCTGCGCGCGGCCAAAACCATCTCCAGCGCCCTCGAAGCCCGCGTCACCCTGGCCGCTACCGGGGACTTGCTTATCGTGCTTCGCAGAAACGCCGCGTTCTTGCCCGGACTCTTCATCGTTTCGCAGGTCGAAATCGTCGAAGGCAAGCTCGACGGCGCCACACCCGCCGCTTCCATCGACCATCTGCAAATTAAAATTGACCGCGCCCTCGGCGCCAAATGCGAACGCTGCTGGAATTATTCCACCCATGTCGGCGAAAGCGCGGACTACCCAACTCTGTGCGAACGCTGCGTCGCCGCCCTAAATGAATTGGAACAAGACGGCCCGCTGCCCGTCCCGAGCGTAAAAGTCTGATGTCCGCAGGCTCCAAACCGGGACGTCCAGTTTTGATCGCCGTAGCCGTCGCCGCTCTCGCCGCCGACCAACTCAGCAAATTCGCCGTGGAAAAATTCATCACCCCCGGCTCCCAACGCGTCGTCATCCCCGGCCTGCTCAATGTCCTGCACACTTCCAATCCCGGCGTCGCCTTCGGCCTCTTCGCCGATTCCGAAAGTTCCTGGAAGCCCCTGATCCTCATCGGATTTTCCGTGCTGGTCATCGCCATGCTGCTCTGGCTTTTGATCACTGAGCGCGCCGGCGGTCCGCTCGGTCAGTACGGCATCGCCTTGATTCTCGGTGGCGCCGCCGGCAACGTGATCGATCGCTTCTTTCGCCACCGGGTCACCGACTTCATCGACCTTTATTTCCGTTCGTACCACTGGTTCACTTTCAACATCGCCGATTCCGCCATCGTCATCGGCGCCGCGCTGGTCGTCCTCGAACTATTCCGCGACGGCCGCCAGGCCACCCAGGTCCGCGCCTGAACGAAAATGCATCCCATCCTTTTCCAACTCGGCGGCATCCCGGTTTTCAGTTACGGAGTCCTCGTCGCCACCGGCGTCCTGCTCAGTCTGTGGTACGGCCGCCGCCGCGCCGCCGCCGTGGGCATCAGCCCCGACAAGCTTTGGAGCATGGGCGTTTACATGGTCCTCGCCGCGCTGGTCGTCGCCAAAATCTGGTTGATCTTCACCGCCTGGGACTACTACGCCGCCAATCCTCGCGAAATTTTCAGCCTGACCATGTTCCAGTCCGGCGGCACGTTCTACGGCGGCGTAGTCGGCGCCATTGCCACCGTCGTCCTCTATACTCATTTTCAGAAAATGCCGATGCTTCCGACTCTCGATATTTGCGCTGCTGCTCTTCCGCTCGGTCATTCCCTCGGTCGCATCGGCTGCTTCATGGCCGGCTGCTGCTTCGGCAGGCCCACCGACGTCGCCTGGGGCGTAAAATTCACCAACCCCGTCGCCGCCCAACTCGCCGGCACTCCGCTCGGCGTGCACCTGCATCCCACTCAGCTCTACGAAGCCGCCCTCGAATTCCTGAATTTTCTTTTCCTGCTCTGGCTTTTCAAACGCCAGCGTTTTAATGGCCAGATCCTCGGGACCTACATGATTCTCTACGGACTCGAACGCGGCACTCTCGAATTCTTCCGCGGCGATCCCGGCCGCACCATGATGTTTCACGATTCGGTCTCGCTGATGCAGATCACCAGCCTGGTCATGATTCTGATAGGTTCATTCCTCTGGTGGCGCGGCTTGAACGGCTTGTCTCCCGTCCGCCCCACGTTGACGCCGGACACCGCGCGCTAATATCGAGTCCCGAATGCTCAAAAAACACGATAGCGACGAGCCGTTCGACCTCGACGAAGATTCCAACGAAGACTCGTTCGAAGGCTCGCCCGACGACATCGATTCCTCCGGGTCCGTTTCCGCCGAAGACGCGCCCGAACCCCTCGTCGCTGGCCCCCGCGAATTTGTCGTTTCCGAAGAAGACGCCGGCCAGCGCCTCGACCGTTTCATCGCCTTGCAAATTCCCGAAGTCAGCCGCACTCACGTCCAAAATCTCATCGACGAAGGCCGCGTCCGCGTCGGCGGCATCGCCAAGAAGCCTTCCCACCGCCTCGAAGCCGGAGAAAGCGTCAACCTCGAGATCCCCGAGCAAGTCCTCCCCGGCGTCGATCCCGAAAATATTCCTCTCGATATTCTTTACGAAGACGCCGACATCGCCGTCGTCAACAAGCCCGCGCACATGATCGTTCATCCCGGCGCCGGAGAAGATCGCGGCACCCTGGTCGCCGCGCTCCTGCATCGCTACACCCTGGACGGTTTATCGAAAACCGGCGGCGTCATCCGCCCAGGAATCGTCCATCGCCTGGATAAAGACACCTCCGGCGTCATGCTCATCGCCCGCAACGACGAAGCCCACGCCGCCCTGGTCCAGGAATTTCGCGATCGCAAAGTCGAGAAGACTTATATCGCTCTGCTTCACGGCGCGATCAAAGGCGAAAAAGGCCGCATCGAATTGCCTGTGGCGCGCGACTTGAATCGCCGCTCCCGCATGACCGCCCGCCGCGCCTCCGGCCGCGAAGCCCGTACCGACTGGCGCTTGCGGCTCCGCCTCGACCAGTACTCCCTGATCGAAGCCAGCCTGCACACCGGCCGCACCCACCAGATTCGCGTCCATTTTTCGGCGCTGACTTTTCCGGTCGTCGGCGATACTCTCTACGGCGCGCCGCGTCAGGAACGCGTCGGCAAGGATCTTCTGCCTTCGCTCGAACGCAACTTCCTGCACTCTGCGCGCATCGCATTTGCACATCCCCGAACAGGGAAACGTATGGAGTTTCGCGCGCCGTTGCCCGTCGAACTTGTCACCTACGTTCACAACCTGGCCCGCATGTTGAAGCTGAATTCCGCCACGCTCGATGCGGCCTTGAAGGAACTGGTATGAACTCGCGATTGAAACTCGTGTCTCAGATTTGCGCGTTGGCCGCGGTCTTCGCGTTGCTGGCTGGCTCTAACCTCCACGCTCAACAGGCGCCTCCGCCCCCAGCTCCCGCCGACCAATCCACCGCGCCAATCAATCCGTTGCCGCAGCAAAAAACTCCAGCCATCACTTCCACCACCGGTCTCGTCCATCTCGTCGCCACCGTCATGGACCGCCACCGCGATTTCGTCACCGATCTCGACCAGGCCGATTTCAAAGTCCTCGAAGACGGCACCCCGCAGCAAATTCGCTACTTCGGTCGCGAAACCGATCTCCCGCTGCGCATCGGTGTCCTGCTGGATACTTCGAATAGCATCCGCCCCCGCCTCGATTTCGAAAAAGACGCCGCGCTTGATTTCTTACAACACGTCCTGCGTCGCAATAAAGACCAGGCGTTTGTCATGACTTTCGACAACGAACCGGAAGTGATCCAGGATTACACCGGAGACCTCGCCCAACTCACCGACGCCATCCGCAAGCAGCGCGCCGGTGGCGGCACCGCGCTCAACGACGCCATCTTTCTCGCCGCCACCAAAATGATAAGTGCTCCGGTGCCCAAAGGCGCCAATCCCGAATTCCGCCGCATCCTCGTGGTCATTAGCGATGGTAACGACAATCTCAGCGACCACGCCCTAAGCGAATCTATCGACGCCACCATTCGCGCCGAAGCGGTGATCTACTGCATCAGCACGAATACCGACTGGCTGGCCATCGAAGGCGACAAGCCACACAAGATGCACGTGGAGGGCGGCGACAAAATCCTCGAGCAATTCGCCGATCAAAGCGGAGGCCGCGTCTTCTATCCTTATAAGGTCGACGACCTGGCCCAGTCCTTCGTCGACATTGGCGACGAATTGCGCAGCCAGTATTTCATCGCGTATTCGCCGAATAACCCGCAGGCTTCCGGCCAGTACCGCAAGATCCAAGTCGATATCGATCGCAAAGGTTTGGTGGTGCGTACCAGGAAGGGTTACTACGCCACCGCGGTCGCTTCGCCGCTGCAGCCTGGGAAATAACAGCAAATCCAAATTTCAAAATTCTTCAGGCTCGAAGCCGTTCGAGAGTTTCTACCGGTACGGGGCGTAATATCCTTTTCGCGCCAGAATTTTCATGTCCGGCTTCATCACATCCACCCGCAGCTTCCGGAATGTCCCATCGCGCTTGATATTCGTCGGGTAATATCCCAGCACGTACTGCGACCGCAGCTCTTGCGAAATTTCATCAAACGCTTTTTCCAGCGACGCTTCGTTGTGCACGTCGATCACCCGCCCGCCAGTTTCTTCGGTCATTTTCCGCGCCACGCCGCCGCCCACGCCGGAGGTCGCTTCCCGGTCCGCGATCAGCAAAATATGAATTACCGCGTCGGCCCGCTGCGCCGCTTCCACCGCGTCCTGCAGCCGCAGTTTGCTGCCGGTATCCTCGGCATCCGTGAGAATGATCACGCCCTTGCGTCCCGCTTCGGTCGCCAGTTGGTCGTGCGTAGCCAGGTACACCGCGTCGTACAAATCCGTCCCGCCCATCGCCCCTTGCGGAATCGTTCCGGGAGTCACCACGCCGCCGCCGCCCACTGAATTCACCCGCGCCCGTCGAATCGCGCTCGATAGCGCCGAAGTGTCCTGGGTAAAATCAGCCAGCAAATCTACGTCGAAATCGAAAGTCATTACCATCGCTTCGTCTTTCGGCCGCATCACTTCACGCAGGAACCTCGACGCCGCGTCCTGTTCCGCGCCGATCATCCGGTCCATGCTGGCGCTGGTATCGATCAAGAGGCCCAGCGTGATCGGCATGTTCACTTCTTTGGCAAAGAAGGCAACTTTTTGCTCGACCCCGTCTTCGAATACCTTGAAGTCGTCCTTCGTCAGGTCGGAAATGATCCCGTGATGTTTATCGCGAACCGTGGCAAACACGTTGACCAAGGAGACGTTGGAAATAATGGGCGACTGCCCCGGAGCGGGCTGCTGATTTTGCTGCTGATCCTGTTGCGAAACGGCCGGCGCAGGCCGCGAAGAGACGGGAGATGGCCAGGTCTTTCCGGCGGGGGCAGCGCCGGTGGCCGGCGGTACCGTGGTGGCGGCCACGTACCCGGTCAATATCAGACTCAAAACGCCTGCCGCGATGCTGCTCAGCCGCATTGTATAATCTCCCTAAGGTTGAGTGCTGTTACCGAATGCGCCTGACGGATGCGCCAATTCAATGCGTCTGATACGATGCAGCCGAACCTCCGCCGGATGTTCGTCCGCAAATCTCAGCCTGACCGGAGCAGACTCTCGATGAAGGACCAATGCACTGCGCCCCTCGCCGGTCCCATCCCGATTGCCTGCAACGCCGCGGGCCCTGAATCCGTCACTACACCCGGGAATATACAAACTCTGATGACACGAATCCTGCTCGCTTTCGGCATTGTATTACTTTTTTCATTTCCCGCACGCGCCCAACAGACCGGGTCCACCGACGACGCCCACGTGCAGCCGGGCCAAACGGCGCCGGCTCAGCCGCCAGCGCCGAACCTGAATCCGCCGCCGGCCCCGGCGCCCCAGAACCCGACGCCCCAAGCCCAGACCGGCCAGTCGCAGGCGGCCCAGCAGCAGAAGAAGCCGCCAAGGCAAACAACCGACCGTCATCAGCTGAACGTCACCACCAACCTGGTCATCGTTCCGGTCACCGTGAAAAACCGCGACGGCGTTCTGATCGGCGACCTCAGCCGCGACGAATTCCGCGTCTACTGCGACAACGTCGAGCAGCAGATCGTTTTCTTTACCTCCGACCCATTTCCGCTTTCCGCCGTGGTGCTCATCGACAACAACCTCTCCATCAAATCCGCCGAACAGGTGCAAAAAAGCCTGGTAGCCATCTCGGGCGGTTTCGGGCCCTCCGACGAAGTCGCGCTGGTCACCTACGACCAGTTTCCCAACACCGTCGCCGATTTTTCCTTCAACAACGATCAGCTCTTCACCAAGCTGAAGCGGCTCGACCTGCAGTCGCACTATCCTGGAGCGCCAGTCGGCGGCCCGCTTACCGCCGGGCCTACAGTCAATGGTCGTTCTGCCGAAAACGGTTTGCCCACTCCGCTCGGAGTGCGCCAGGAAACTGAAACCAAAGACCTCGACGACGCGGTGTACGCCGCCGGCGAAATGCTCAAAGGCCGCGGGCGCGACCGCCGTAAAATTATTTTTCTGATTTCGGACGGCAACAATTCGCGCAGCAACACCCATACGCTGGACCAGACGCTGCAGCTGCTGCTGAATTCGGATGTGTCGGTGTATTCGATTTCGGTGGGCCACGCGCTGCTGCAACATCAGAGCACGCGGCTGGAGAAATACGCGCAGACCACCGGTGGCGACACTTTTTACGCTGGAAAGGATCGCGGCCTGGAGAATCTGTACGCCGCGGTCACCGAGCAGGCTCGCAACCAGTACACCTTGAGCTTCAGTCCCAAGGACATCACCAAGGGCGCGGATTTTCACGGCATCGAAGTTCGAGTGCGCCGTCCGGCGCTCGACGTAACCGCGCGTGAGGGCTACTACCAGAGCGGCTTGCACTAAAAAATTCCGGCGCGGCATCAGCCGCGGCTTACCGCCGAACGAATCGAAACCAATTGTTCGTGGGCCGGGCAGAGCGGGCGGTAATCGCAGAAGGTGCAGCCGAAGCCCGGCTTCGGCGTAAAGTCTTTGGCGCGGATCAAATCCGCAACTTCCGCAATTTTTTCTTTCGTTTCCTTTAGCGCCTTGGCGTCGCGGGTGGAAGCTACGCCCTCGTTGGTCACCAGGTTGTAGAAAACCAGGCGCGTCGGATCCAGATCGAGCACGTCCTGCGCCGCCAGCGCGTAGACCCCCAACTGTAAATCCTTGGCCGAAGATTTCGCGTCCTTGGGCTTCCCGGTTTTGTAATCGATGATCTCGACGGCGTTGCCGTCGATGCGGTTGACCTGGTCCATGCGCCCGGTCACCACCACGTCGTTTTCCAGCGCCAGCTCGAATCCCTTTTCCTGATAAATAACGTCCGCGGGAGCCGCGCTGTAGGTTCGCCAGAACGCTTCGAGCTGCTCGCGCCCGGCTTTGCGATATTCCTCTTCGTGATATTTGTCGATGTAGCCCACCGGCGACCATTCCCGGTTGTAAATGGTCAGAACTTCTTCGAACGGAACTTTCTTGCGCTCGCTGACCTGGCTGACGAATTCCTTGATGGTCCGGTGCATCACATTGCCGAACGTGGCCATCGCGTGCGGCCCACCGCGGACGCTCCACACGTACTGAAACATGTAGCGCATCGGGCAGCGGTCGTAGCAATCGATGGCGGAAGAACTGAGCTGCAGCGGCTCCGGCCGCGGCGGATGAAACGCTTTGGCCCACAGCGCCACGCGCGAATAGGCGCGGGTCGGTTCGCTCCCCGGTGGAAATAATTGATAGGGGTCCTGCGAATCGGCCTCCGGCCCGGTGGTTTCGACCACCGGTGGTACGTCGACCCGCGGCTCGGATTGGGCTACGTCCAGCGTCTTGATTTTCGAATTCATCAAGAAGTCGTCGAGGAATGGCGACGGCTTTTTGCGTTTGTTCACCAGCGTCGAAAGCGTCAGTTGCTGCCGTGCCCGGGTCAACGCCACGTAAAACAAGCGGCGCTCCTCTTGAATTTGAAAATCTCCCACCGGCTGCTCTTCCTTCATCATCTCCGGAGGAAACTCGAATTCGACTTTGCGCGCGCCGGAAGGGAAGTCGCTCTTGGAGAGCCGCAAAATGAACACGTTCTGAAATTCCAGCCCCTTGGCCGCGTGCACGGTCATCAATTGCACCGCGTCTTCGGAAATTTCCTCGTCGAGGCAAATGTCGCCGCCAGCCTCGTAGAAATACGCCAGGTATTCGATGAAGTGCCGCAGCTGTTTTTCTTCGCTCTTGCGCTCCCATTCCTTGACGAAATTGACGAAGCGGTCGAGGTAGTAGCGATCCTGGTCTGAAGGCAGCGGAGCGAGGCGCAGCCCGGCGATCAATTCGTCCACGATTTCGGTGGCCGGCTTTCTTCGGGCGCTGTGCCGCAGCTGGTTTAGCAGAACCAGCAGCTCTTTCAACCGCACGCCTTCGCGATCGAATGGCGCTTCGTTCTGCGCTGTTTCGAGTTCGTCGCCGAGCGGACGCCGGTGATTTTTCTCGGCGCGTTCGGCGAGGCGCACCAGATCGCGCGGCTCCAGGCCCCAGTAAGGGGCGGCGATGGCTCGCGCGCAGGCGACGTTGTCTCCTGGTAACACGATCCATCGCAGCCAGGCGAAGAGGTCGCGCACCATGGTGCTGGTGAGAATCGACATTTTGCGAATGACGAAGGGGATTTCGCGGCGGCGCAGGGCGTCGAGCAGTTGGGTGCGGTGCGCGTGCTTGCGATACAGCACCGCAAAGTTGCGCCAGTGCGTTCCGGCCTCGTGCAACCGGATCAATTCGGAAGTTACCCACTGGGCTTCTTCCTCCGGCCGGCCGAATTCCACCACCCTGACTTTTGACCCTTCGTGATTCTCGGTGGTAAGCGCCTTGGGCGGGAGCAGCGGGGATTTTTCGTTGTGGCGGATTACCTCGCCGGCTACTCGCAGGATGCGTTGGGTCGAACGGTAATTCTGGGAGAGCGAGACCAGATATTTCTGCGCGGCGGGACCGAGCTTGGCGTCCTTCACGCCGCAGAAGCGTTTCAGGAAAATGGTGAAGCTGCCGAACGACGCGCCGCGGAAGCGGTAGATGGCCTGATCGTCGTCGCCCACTGCGACGATGTTGCGGCGCTCGCCCGCCAGCAACCACAGCAATTCGAGTTGCGCGATGTTCGTATCCTGGAATTCGTCGACCAGGATGTAGCGATATTTGTCCTGAATCTGCGCGCGCAAAGCGTCGTCCGATTGGAGCAAATTCACGGTGTGCATCAATTGCGCGCCGAAGGTCAGTAGGTTGCGTTCGCGCAGTAGTTGTTCGCTGACGCGATAGACCCGCGACAATTCCTCCTGCCGCGCGATTTCCTCTTCGGCCAAGGCCAGCGTGTCGGGCTCTAAAGATTTTTTGCCGGCATCGTGTTTCGCGCGCAAACCTTTGACGAAGCGTTCGTAATCGTTCGGGGTGACCAGTTCGTCCTGGCAGCGCGAAAAAAACTGCACGAAGTCGCTGATGAATTCGCCGGGGTCCTGCAGCCGCCGAAAATGTTTCAGGTCCAGCTGGCCGATATTGCGGCGGAGCAGGATTTTGTGATCGATGTCGTCGAGCGCCTGGACGTCGGGATTCACCGCGCGCAGAATTTGCTCGAGGCAGAACGCGTGAAAGGTGCTGAGCAGAACGCCTTCGCCGCGTTCGCCGACGGATTTCAGTACACGCCATTTCATTTGGGCGGCGGCTTTGTCGGTGAAGGTCAGGCCGAGAATATTTTCGCCGGCCAGGTCGGGATTCGATTCGAGCAGGGTGCGGATGCGTTCGATGATGACCCGGGTCTTGCCGGTGCCGGCCCCGGCGACGACCAGCAGGGGACCATCGCCATGCTGGATGGCGCGCTGCTGCGGGGCGTTGAAGCCGGGCGCTACGGACGAATTTTCTTTTTCGCTCACTCCAGGCTTTCTCCGACCTTGGCTCCGACCCTGGCTCCGCTTTTGGATGGACATTCTGATGGTAACAGATTTGTGTGGAGCGAAAACAAAGCGAAGAATGTGAGAAAGTGCAAAAATGGGAATTGCCCCGTGGAAATCGGCCAAATGTAACGATTAGAACGGAGCGCGACCTTTTATTTTCAGACATTTGCGGACGATTCTAATCGCGCTGGGTTGTAACGATTAGAACTGCGTCGCGGCTTGGTTTCGCGAGAGTATTCTCGCCAGCAGCCGTGCGAATCGATGTGACTGACGACGTAAACGGCGCGGAGGACATCTTTGGCGTCGGGCTCTACCTCTGCTGCGTGCTCGATGATCATTTCCGCGGCGCAGGAAAGCTTGTGACGGCGAAGTTGGTCGAGGCCGGTGGCCCGGGCGTGGCGATAGAGACCCTGCCGGTGATCGAGATGAAATTCGTTGATGACGGCTTGGGTGTTGCTCCAGCAGAGGAAGGCAGCTTCGATTTTTTCGCGGTCGCGGTGATTGCAGATGACGCATTTGCGGGAGTGGCGTTCGGGCGCGGCGGGCATGGTGCGGGGCAGCCGGTCGTTGAATCCGGTGCGTTGGCGATTGGCGACATCGCGATATTCGCGTTGCGAAATACTCATTCGCAACGCTAGCACGCGGAAAATTTGCGAACAATTGAACGGAAGGACACTGAAGTACAGGTGCGAGCTGGTTCCGGTATCGCCTGTCCGCCGCAACAAATTGCTCCGTTCTATCGCGCAAAGGCTCACCAGGACGCCCCCATCCGAGGCAATCGCCTAATGCTCTTATCCAAATCGAGCGCCCGGCGCTAGAATTGCCGGCGTGGGTGGATAAATGATCGCAGGATGGAATCGCATCTTTGAAAACTTGAACGGCCAGTCTCTGGGACATTTGGCGCGGACGACCGTGGCGGCGATGCTCTCGTTGTATCTGGCTAATCTATTTAAACTCCCGGAGTCTTACTGGGCGCCGATTACGACCCTGATCGTAATGCAGTCGACGCTCGGTGATACGTTGAACGTGTCCGGGCAGCGCCTGGCCGGAACCGCGATGGGTGCCGTTGCTGGCGCCTTGTTGTCGCGACAGTTTGGGCCGAACCCGCTGGCGTTCGGAGCCGGAGTCTTTATGCTCGGAGGCATTTGCCTGCTGCTACATCTAGGTAGAGCCGCCTCCGCGCTGGCCAACGTCACGCTCGCGCTGGTGGTGCTGGTGGGACGCGCAGAGTCCGGTTTCGCCCTGGCGGTTCACCGTTTTGTTGAGGTTTCGCTCGGAATCGTGGTGGCGCTGATGCTAACTTTCCTATGGCCGGAGCACACCGCGGGCACTACGCAATAAAGAGTGATCGTCACTGCTTGGGTGTGCAAATTCATCCCGAGGTGCTGCGTGCCGACGTGCGCGAACTTCGTACTTTAGAATCCTTACGGCGGCGTGCCGCAGCGCTAGCTTTTCGTCTCGACCACCGGTTCCCACAATTCGACGGGTTTCTTTACGGATTATTTCTATTCTTTTGGCGGCTCGTACACTTCCACCAGGTTCCCCTCCGGATCCGTGAACCAGGCAAACCGCCCGTACTCGGAGTTGTCACGTTTCGGATCCACGACTACTCCTGCTTTCTGCAAGTTCTCCAGGAGTCCATCGAGATCGTCCACTTGAAAATTCAACATAGCCGGTTGCGAAATCGGGAATTTCTGCGAGGTCTTGGAGAAGAAAGAGACGGCTACATCCGCGCGCAAATCGTCTTTCGGGAACACAATGGTGCCATAGGGCGCGCTGATGCCCAGATGCTGTTCATACCACGCGTACAGTGCCTTCGGGTCGTTGGCACGGATGAATGCACCGCCAAGCCCAATTACCTTTGCCATTTTTTCTCCTCGATGACTGCGTGCCTAAAAAAATCTAGAAATGCCACAAATCAGCATTGCGAAATACGCGCAAACTCTACCTTCGGATACGAATCAGTGTCAACTGAGCGGGGCCAACGAGATCTGGCGCAAGATTCAATGGCGGCAAGCTACATTTGGCGGGTTATGTTTTCTGCGCGGAATAATAATGATTCTGGCCTTCGTCGGTGAAAGTTTCCACCAGCGCCAGGCCCTCGGCCTCGAGCGCGTTTTGGTAGGCTTCTCTTCCTAACGATACCGAGATTCGCCCGTTGCTCATCGGTGCCTCTGGCATGGGATTAAACCGCTGGCCTATTCGACGTTGCTTCGTACCAAAGAGCTCCTTCGCTTAAAAATTTTGCCATCCGTATCACAAAACTTCCTTCCGCGCTGTCATAGCTAGTAACCGGAGCATGCAAAAAGACCTTCCTAACTAATTCGATAACCGGACAAGTGGAACTGGATCGAAATCCACTGAAGGAACCCGTTATTTTGTCGGTATGATTCTCCGGTTGGAATCGTGTCGCGTGGGATTTCGCCTGCAAAAGTAAAATCGTATCGAGGAAACCGATGAGTTCCTGGAATGACCAAGCCCGCTGGGAAGCGCTTTGCTCCGGTGAGGCGTGCCCGATATGCTCCCGTCGTGAGCCGCTCGACGTAGTAGCCAAACTGGAAGCTTCCTGGGTCACCATGCAAGAAGCAGCGCCGGTCCCGGGGTACGCGTGTCTGGTGTCGCAAATTCATGCCATCGAATTGCACGACCTGCCGGAGTCGGCCTACGCCGCATTCATGCGTGACGCACGAAGGGTGTCCCGTGCATTAGCGGCGGCTACCCGAGCAGTGAAGTTGAACTACGAAATTCATGGGAATTCGATACCGCACCTGCACATGCATTTCTTCCCTCGATACCGGGGTGACCAATTTGAAGGTCGACCCATCGACCCTCGGGTGGTGGCGCAGCCGGTGTATGGCCTTGGGGAATTTCGAAGAATTCGAGATGCTTTCTTGGTCGAGCTAGAGTCTGCTGCTGGTGCTCGATTAACGCCGTAACCGCGCGAGAGGAAATTGGAAAAGCGGCAGTTTTGCCCTTTCCCGCCGCCAGCCCACCGCTAAATTGATTCTCCGTCGGGGCGCGCCTATAATTGAATACTGAGAATCATGGCTTCGAGGAGAATTTCGCCGTGGAAAATCCTGTAATTCTTGGTGCGGTGCGCACGCCGATTGGAAAATTTATGGGCGGGTTGTCGCCGCTTAGCGCGACGGAACTGGGCGCGATTGTGGTGAAGGAAGTGGTGCGCCGGGCGGGGATTGATCCGGGGCTGGTCGACGAGGCGATTATGGGTAATGTGGTGCAGGCCGGGTTGGGGCAGAATCCGGCGCGGCAGGCGGCTTTGCGCGGCGGGTTGAATCCGCGCGTGGCGGCGATGACCATCAACAAGGTTTGCGGCTCGGGTTTGAAAGCGGTTGGCCTCGCGGCGCAGGCCGTGCAGCTGGGCGAATCGGAAGTGGTGGTCGCCGGCGGCATGGAATCGATGTCGAATTGTCCGTACCTGCTGAAGGGCGCGCGCACCGGTTTTCGCCTGGGCAATCAGGAAATGATCGATTCGATGATCAACGACGGCCTGTGGGACGTTTACGAGAATTACCACATGGGCGTGACCGGCGAGAACGTCGCCGAGAAATACAGAATTTCGCGCGAGGAGCAGGACCGCTTCGCGTTTGAGAGCCACCAGAAGGCGGTGCGCGCGATCAAATTGTGTTTCTTCGGCGAGCAGATTGTGCCGGTTTCGATTCCGCAGAAAAAAGGCGACGCGGTCATTATTAAGACGGATGAATCGCCGCGGGAAGATACTTCGATGGAGGCGTTGGCGAAACTGAAGCCGGCGTTCAAGAAAGACGGCACGGTGACGGCGGGGAACGCGCCTGGGACGAATGATGGGGCGGCGGCGTTTGTGGTGACCAGCGAGGCGAACGCGCAAAAGCTGGGCGAAAAAGCCGATGGCGCGGATCGTGGCCCAGGCGGTGAGCGGCGTCGAACCGAAATGGGTGATGATGGCGCCGGTCGAAGCGGTGGAAAAACTTCTGGCGAAAACCGGATGGGATCGCGACAAGGACGTCGACCTCTACGAATTGAATGAAGCCTTCGCGGTCGCGGCGATTGCGGTAACGCGCGAGCTGCGGCTGAATCCGGAAAAGGTAAACGTCAATGGCGGCGCGGTGGCGCTCGGGCACCCGATTGGCGCTTCGGGCGCGCGCGTGTTGGTTACGCTGCTTTATGAATTGCAGCGCAGGAATTTGAAGCGCGGCATCGCGGCGCTTTGCCTCGGCGGAGGAAACGCCGTGGGGCTGGCGATCGAGCGCTTCTAGCCGTTAGCTTTTAGCGGCGCGCAGGCGGGATGCCGGATGTAGCAGGCAAAGCGATCGCGCGCCGCACATTTTTTTCCCGCCTCAGATTTTCGGAATCTGAAATTCGCTGCGAATGAATTGTTTAATTCCGTCGGCTCCGCTCAAGCCCAGGCAAACGAGTTCACCTTCGCGTTCTAAATCAATGTGAAAATTGAAGAAGGGGCAGCATTTTTCTTCGGCGGTAACCCATTCCACCAATTGGCTGAGCGAAACGTCGGCCGGGCTGTACTGAAATTCGTAGCCCTTGGGCAGTTCCACGATCTGCTTCCGGACGTGGATCAGATATTCGGTTAATTGAGTGTGGCGCTTGCGCTCCGCCGGGCTCAACGCTTTCATGTTGCAGTAAAAACCGGCTGCCGAAGCGGTTTGTGCCGGACTAGGCACCGACGTGCTAGGCGGCGCCGCCGCCGTCACCACGGTTGGGTTCGAGCACGCGGCGATCAGCAGCACGCCGGCCAATCCCTGGTGTTTCATTGCATCGAAGCTGGAACGAGTCATCTGTGTTCTCCTTTGGAATTGCGCCGCCCCATTCGCCCATGCTAGAAGTTAAAGTCAACTTCAAGTCAAGCGATTCCGGGAAGAGCGGGATGAACTCATGAAGATTGGCGAAGTGGCTCTGCGCAGCGGACTCAATACCTCGGCCATCCGGTATTACGAGCGGATGGGCTTGCTCTCGCCGGCGCATCGCGTGGGCGGCCAGCGGCGTTACCCCGAAGACGCGCTACATCGCATCTTGCTCATCTGTTTCGCGCGGGACATGGGCTTCACCCTTGGTGAAATCAAGCTATTCTTGACCGGCCTGCGGGATGACGCGCCGGTTGGCCCGCGTTGGAAAAGTCTGGCGCAACGGAAAATCGCCGAAGTCGAGCGAACCATCGAGCGATCGCGCCGGCTGAAATCGTTGCTGGCGCATTTGCTGGAATGCCGGTGTGGATCGCTCTCGATCTGCGTCGAACGCCTGCGCTTGAGCCAGAACCGAAAAGAGATCAGCAACGATCGTGGAAGGCGGTAAGATGCACGGCGCCGGGTTGAGGCCGTCGAAGGAGCGCTCTTAGCACGCAGCTATGTTTTGTCCTGAATGCAAAGCGGAATATCGGGAAGGGTTCATCCGCTGCGCGGATTGCGGGCTGGATCTGGTCGAGCAGCTCGATACGCGCAGGAGCGCTGGTCCAGCCGCCGGTGGATCTGCGGATTCGAGCGCCGCGGAAGTGCTCTGGAGCGGGACGGATATGCGGGTCCGCGCCGAGATTGTCACCGCGCTTGAAGCCGCGAATATTCCGTATCATGAGCGCGGGCAGGAAGTGGGCATGCTGCCCGGCTTGGCCCAAAGCGTTTCCTTCATTTTAATTCAGAGCCACGACCATGACGCTGCGCGGAAAGCGCTCGAATCTCCCGGGCTGCGCCAGACGGTTTTGACTGGCGACGCAGATGAAGATGATCCGGAAATGGTGGCTTCGGTCGCCGCGTCCGAGCACGAACCTGCCGACGAAGACACCGGCGACGATTCCGACAACGACGACGCCGATTACGACCCTGAGAATTTTCATCCGGACGATGCGACTGCGGAAGTCTGGTCTGGCGCCGATGCCCGCGCGGCAAAAGACGTCGCCATGTGCCTGCAAGAAGTCGGAATCGGCTGCACTACGACTGAATCGGACGGCGCGAGGCACATCTGGGTGATGCCTTCGTCCGCCGCGCGTGCCAAATTAATCATTCAGCAGATCATCAACGCCGGATTGTCGTAATTTCCATTTTCAAATTTCTAGTTTCCGTTTTCTGAAGTCGCGGAGGATGCATGTCGATTGACGGAATTAAAACTGTGGCGGTGCTGGGCGCGGGGACTATGGGCAACGGCATCGCGCATGTGTTTGCGCGTTCGGGCTATCGGGTGATTCTGCGCGACGTGGAGAAAAAATATCTCGACCGCGGGATGGAAACGATCGGCAAGAACCTCGATCGTGAAGTGAAAAAAGGCAAGCTGGCTGAGGCGGATAAGGCTGGCGTGCTGGGGCGCATCGAGACCACCACCGATGCGGCGGCGCTGGCTGCGGCGGATTTTGCGGTGGAGGCTGTGCCGGAGCAGCTCGATTTGAAAGTGCGTTTGCTGAAAGATGTGGACGCGGTTTTGCGGCCTGGCGTGATTCTGGCTAGTAACACGTCTTCGATTTCGATTACGCAGCTGGGCGCGCAGACTTCGCGGCCGGAAAACTTTATTGGGATGCACTTCATGAATCCGGTGCCGGTGATGACGCTGGTGGAAGTGATTCGCGGGCTGGCGACCAGCGACGAGACGTTTGCTGCGACCATGGCGTTGTGCGAGAAGCTGGAGAAAAAACCGGTGGCGGTGAATGACGCGCCGGGGTTTGTCTCCAACCGCGTGCTGATGCCGCTGATCAATGAGGCGGCGTTTGCGGTGATGGAAGGCGTGGCGACGCCCGAAGCGGTGGACGCGGTGATGAAGATGGGGATGAATCATCCGATGGGGCCGCTCGAATTGGCGGATTTCATCGGCCTCGATGTGTGCGTGAATATTCTGGAAGTCCTACAGACGGGATTCGGCGACCCGAAGTATCGCGCCTGCCCGCTCTTGAGGAAATATGTGGCGGCGGGCTGGCTGGGCCGCAAATCCGGCCGCGGGTTTTATAAGTATTGAGGATTTGGTTGTGCGCAGTGCATGAATGCTGATGCGCGAACGGGCGCGATCCAGTACGGCAAAGAACAAAACTGTTCGCTCGGGAGGCCGGCATGGGCTCCATAGCTTTCTCGGAAAAACCGGAAAACATTTGGGCCGTGGCGGGCTGGGCCCTTCGACAAGTCCTGGACGACACCGCATCGCAACAACCGCACGACTCCGAAATGGCCGAAGAGTTCGTTCGCGCCAAAGCCATAGATGGACTGACGGTGTACCTCATGCCGCCTGAGTTCGCGGCCCGAGTCACCCGCGCGATCCGCGCGACCGCGCAGGGAATTTTGTCCGGAGCCATTCGGTCGGGCATCACTGATAAGGCCATTGGTGACGCCAGAACCGTGGCGCAATATCGGGAGGCCCTTCGGGAACTTCTTGAAGCCATCCCTTCGACGGATGGCGCAACCCTCTAGAGGCGGGCAGCGAGAGGCCCGTAGCCACGCCAGCCCCGGAGGGGTGGCAGAGGTTAGGCCGGTCCGTAAGGGCCGGTGCAGGAAAAAACAAGAATGCCCCATCGCCGGAGGTGCTGCAGACGAGGTCAACATCGCTCGGCCCTCAATCGCTGCGGCCCCGTCACCCAGACCGCCTCGCAAAAACCAAGTTTCCCCGCCTGCTTACATCGAGCAAACCTTCGAGTCTAAGGCTGCAGAATCGCCAACCTCCCCTTTCGGGAATATCGATGAAGACTTCGCGGCGTAGGTCGATCGTGCTGGTCGCGTTGCTGGGCTGTTTCGCCTGTGGCGTTGCTTCGGCCTTTCAGGTCGGCACCACCGACTACACCAAGGCGGAAACGAAGACGATCCGCCTGCGCGACAATTTGAATCTCATCCAAATTAAGACGCCGCAGGACCTTAACAATATATTGGTGTTGTCGGGGGACGAGGGGTATCTGCTGGTGGATCATCCGGAGCCGGCGGCGCGTGATTTGGTTCGGGCGCAACTGGATTTGCTGGGGAAGCGGCCGGTGCGATTCTTGCTGAACACGCATTGGCATTACGATCATGTGGGGGGCAACGAGATTTATGGGCCGGACGCGATTATCGTGGCGCAGGAGAATGTGCGCGCCCGGCTTTCGACGGCGCAGAAGCCGTTCTGGTCGCCCGCGGCGATTGGGCCGTATCCGGCGAAGGCTTGGCCGCGGATTACGTTTCGCGATTCGCTGATCATTCATTTCGATGGCGACGATATCGAGATGGATCACTACGCAAACGGGCACACCGATACCGATTCGGTGGTGTATTTCGCGCGGGCGAATGCGGTGGATGTCGGCGACATTTTTAACGCGCGGGGCGAAGACCTCGCGGCCGGTTTGGACATGGTGGGGATTTCGACTTCGCTCACGGCGGTTCTGGCCCATATTGATGACGACACCATTATCGTCACCGGGCACTCGCAGCCCTCGAACCGCAAAGACTTGGCGCAGTACCTACCGATTCTGAATGCGACGATCGACGGTGTGCGGCGCGACATCGCTGCGGGGAAGAGCGAAAAGGAAATCGCGGACGCGGGATTGCCGGCGATTTGGGCTCCGTGGTTTGCGCCGCAGAAATTGCCGGGCGGGCACGGTTTTATGCGCGCGATCTATGGGTCGCTGCAGCACACCAATCCGGTGAACCAATAAGTTAGAATATGGCCGGCGGCGGAAGGCAGGGTTCCAGCTTGGGCACAAGGGGCGAAAGATAAGCGAAGATAGTATTTGCTTTTTGTTCGCCTTTGGGTATGATGGGCTATCGAAATGGCCGTGCCGGGGGCTGGCACTCGGTGGTAGACTCACCCCGCCTCCCCCAGGCAGCTAAATCGCAAGACTTCCTTTGAGGTGCCACACGTGAACGACGAGAAAACGAAAAATTTAGATTTAGCGATATCTCAGATTGAGAAGCAGTGGGGCAAAGGCTCGATCATGCGCTTGGGGAACAAGGATGTTTTGGTTCCCGTCAGCGTGATTCCGACCGGTTCCATTTCGATTGATTCGGCATTGGGCGTCGGCGGCTTTCCGCGCGGGCGCGTGATTGAAGTGTATGGCCCGGAATCGGGCGGCAAGACGACGCTGACTTTGCATGTGATCGCCGAGGCTCAAAAGTTGGGCGGGCAGGCGGCTTTCATCGACGCGGAACACGCGCTCGATCCAGTCTACGCGCGCAAGCTGGGCGTCGACGTGGACAACATGCTGGTGTCACAGCCGGACAACGGGGAACAGGCGCTGGAAATTGCGGAAGCGCTGATCCGTTCGAACGCGGTGGACATTATCGTGGTGGA
Source organism: uncultured Acidobacteriota bacterium (assembly GCA_963835025.1). Classification (GTDB taxonomy): domain Bacteria; phylum Acidobacteriota; class Terriglobia; order Acidiferrales; family UBA7541; genus Palsa-295. The sequence goes on along the minus strand of CAWIEL010000024.1, from coordinate 25,200 downwards.
CTCGGTGGCGGCGCTGGTTCCGCGAGCGGAACTGGAAGGCGACATGGGCGACGCGCAGATGGGGTTGCAGGCGCGGTTGATGTCCCAGGCGCTGCGCAAGCTGACGGCGATCGTATCGAAGTCGAAGACCTGTTTGATTTTCATCAACCAGATCCGCGAGAAGATCGGCGTGATGTTCGGGAATCCGGAGACGACCACCGGCGGGCGGGCGTTGAAGTTTTATTCTTCGATCCGCGTGGATATTCGGCGCATTCAGTCGATCAAAGAGGGCGACCGGGTGATTGGTTCGCGGACCCGGGCAAAGATCGTGAAGAATAAGGTGGCGGCGCCGTTCCGCGAAGCGGAATTCGACATTATTTATGGCGAAGGCGTTTCACGTGAAGGCGATTTGCTGGACCTGGGCGTGACCAGCGGCTTGCTCGAGAAATCCGGCACCTGGATTTCGTACAAGTCCGACCGGCTGGGCCAGGGCCGTGACAATGCGCGGTTGTTCCTCAAGGAACATACCGACATTCGCGGGAAGATTGAGCATGAGCTGCGCAAGCAGCTCGGGCTGCCCAATCATCTGCCGAATGGCGAAGTGAGCAACGGCAAGCCTTCACCGGAAGCGCAGAAGATGGCTGCGGCGGATGCGGGCAAGCAGCCGGTGCCACCGCCGAAGGCGTCGGCAGCGGCGGCTTCGCAGGGTCGGACAAGCCGATAGCTAATTTATCGATTTAGATTTTCATGCGCGGCGAAGCAATTCGCCGCGCATTTTTTTTTGCATGGTAGGGCGTGCCTCTCTGACGCTTACCAATCCGGATTTTCTACGTCTGCTAGGCTATGAGAAAAACCGCGAAACAAAACAAACCGCAAGAGCCACGGTCCAAAGACGATCGAGAGATTCGAGCGCTTATCCAGAGATGGACCAGAGGGGTTCGGGAAGAGGACCGAGCGGCGATTCGCGCGGAGCATGACTCCGAAATATTGATGTTCGACGTGCCGCCTCCATTTTTATCGCAAGGTCTCGACGCCTACATGGAGACTTGGGAAGAGTTTTGGTCGTGTGCCGGGAAGCCGGTGGTATTTGATTTGCGAGACATAAAGACTACGGCAGGGAAAGATGTAGCCTTTGCTACGGCCGTCGGGCAGTGCACGAATGTGGGCGCGAACGGCAAGCGGGAAGGATTGGAATTTCGGTTAACCATTGGCCTCCGAAAAATTGATGGCCGGTGGCGCGTCATGCATGAGCATCACTCGCTGCCGGCGGAGTAGCTTCGTTCCCCTTACACTGTCCGTCGGGTCAGGCATGGCGAACAGGAAAACTGCTCGTGTTTACAGTTGCGTGGTTGCGCGGCGATTCCTTACACTTAAAGTTCATCGGCTGAAGTGGGGGATTTTCTGGCCGATACGGACCGTAATGGGTAGCCCAGCTTTCAAACAGGCATTGCCAGTTTTGTCTCTATTCTTCGCCGGTGCGTTCGCGATGGCTTCGGGCGCGACGCCGGGGACGACTACCCGCACGACCACGCACACCCACCACAAGCACACCAGCGGAATCAGCGCCTACGGCGACCCGACGAAAGGTGATGACGCGAGTTACGACGATCCGCTGATCCGGGAGATCGCGGTGAACGCGTTGGGGCACGCGAATGGGTCGGTGTTGGCGATGGATCCGACGACCGGGCGCATCTTGACGATCGTGAATCAGAAGATGGCGTTCTCGGCTGGGTTTGAACCGTGCTCGACGATCAAGCCGGTGATTGCGCTGGCCGGTTTGCAGGAAGGCGTGATTACGCGGGACACGATGATGAAGGTGGGGCATCGCCGGTACATGGATTTGACCGAGGCGATGGCGCATTCGAACAACACCTATTTTGAAGAAGTGGGTACGCGGCTGGGATTTCCGCGAGTACACAAATACGCGCACCTGCTGGGGTTGGGGCAGAAGGCGGGATACAACATCGCCGAAGAACAGCCCGGCACTTTGCCGGCGGCTCCGCCGGCGTATGGCGGCGTGGCGCGGATGTCGAGCTTTGGAGAAGGAATTCGTTTGACGCCGTTGCAGCTGGCTTCGCTGGTGGCGACTTTGGCGAATGGCGGGACGCAGTACTGGCTGCAGTATCCGCGGACCGATCAGACCCGCGCGGAATTCCAGCCGAAGGTGCGGCAGGAATTGGATATCGCGCCGCTGCTGCCGGATTTGCGGGAAGGCATGTTGGCGGCGGTGATGTACGGCACGGCGAAACAGAGTTACGACCCGGACGAGCAAGCGCTGGGCAAGACCGGCACTTGCAATGATGAAACGCAAGGCGGGCGGCTCGGGTGGTTTGTCTCGTACGCCGATGAAGCGCATCCGAAAATCGTGTTGGTGGTTTTGATTCGCGGCGGCGGCCGGGCGACCAGCGGGCCGCATGCTTCGGAAATTGCCGGGCGGATTTATCACGGGTTGCGGGACCGGAACTATTTTGCGGAATCGACGCGCAAGCAGCGGGATGCGGCTTTGACCCGGGCGGCGCAGTAGAGGTTTCTCAGTTCCCCTCATCAGGCGATTTACTTCACGGAATCAAACACCTGAATTCTCTTCTTGCGTGAGCTGCGGCTGCGTTATTCTTTTTGCGCCATCCTTGGCTGAGGCGCATGAAAGACAAACTTAGAATTGCGGTTTGGGTGGTGCTGCTGATTGTAGGCGTGGTGTGCGTGTTCGGTTCTTACCGGATGCGGCGCGCGGCGGAGGAGCAGTTTTCGGCGCAGAGCGGAAGCGTGGCCGAAACGGCGCGGCAGATTCAGAACGACGTGGTGATTTTCAGCGAGAAGATTGTGCCGGCGCGGCATCCTTTTAATGCGGTACTGCAGGATTTGGGGATTACTTCGGCGAACGCGGCGCGGCTGACGGCTTCGGCGCAGTCGGTGTTCGACCTGCGGCATTTGCGCGCGGGCAACAGCATAGGCATTGGGCGTTCGGTGATGGGCGAATTGCGCGAGGTGCGGTACCGGATCGACGCCGACCGGGTGCTGATGATTTCGCCGAAGGGCAATGATTACCACTCCGAGATTCAGACCATTCCTTCGGAAACCGAGATGAAGGGCGTGTCGGGAGAAATTCGCGGGTCGCTGTTTGAAGGAGTGATCGACGCTGGGGAAAAGCCGGAATTGGCGATGCGACTGGCGGACATTTTCGGGTGGGATTTGGATTTTTATACCGACCCGCGGCCGGGCGATACGTTCCGCGTGGTGGTCGAAAAGAAGATGCTGGCGAACGGCGAGATGTCTTCGTATGGAAGAATTTTGGCGGCGGAGTACGTGAACGGGACGCATCCCTATCGCGCGGTTTTGTTTCACGATCCTTCGGGAGTGCCGGCGTATTACACGCCTGACGGCAAATCGATGAAGAAGGCGTTTTTGCATTCGCCGCTCAAGTTTGCGGCGGTGATTACGTCGCATTTCAGCAATGCGCGGTTTCATCCGATTTTGAAGCAGGTTCGCCCGCATTTGGGGATTGATTATGCGGCGCCGTCGGGGACTCCGGTGCAGACGATTGGCGATGGGAAAGTGATTTTCGCGGGGCCCAAGGGCGGCGCGGGAAATTTGATCGAGATCCAGCATACCAACGGATACACGACCTATTACATGCACCTTTCGCGGGTGCTGGTGCACAGCGGGCAGCGGGTGGAGCAGGGCGAGCGGATTGGACTGGTGGGAATGACCGGGCTGGCGACTGGACCGCATCTGGATTTTCGGATTCAGCGCGGGAAAGACTTTTTGAATTTTGAACGGTTGCCGCTGCCGCCTTCGGATCCGGTTTCGAAGCGGGATTGGAATGATTTTGTGGCGATGCGTGATGTGGCTATGGCGCAGATGCCGGCGGTTGGCGGGATCCTGAAGGCGTCATTGGCCAGCAACACCACCAGCCTGTCACCCGCTTCGCCTGTGTCGGTAAGCCAGCAGCAGCCTTAGCAGACTACTTCGGCGCGTCCGCGCTCAGTTCGAGTTGCTCGTAAATATTCTCCATCGTGTCTGGCTGTAGCGCCCATCTGTAAGCGGGATGGATTTCCCAGTCGTATCCAAAATCCACAAACTTTGCGGACAGATAGCGGTTTTCCTCGAAGTACTTACGATCAATCTGGCCACCGGGAAGCACTTTTCGAGCGGTCAAAAAGTTGATTTTATAGAGGAATATCGCGAGATCCTTGGGGTCGGCGATGGCTCCATTCCTAAACTTGAACTGGCCCATTTGGCTGATGCTTTCGATTTTATTGAGCAACTCATCCGTCTTGTATACGTACCCAAGAGATGTCTTTCGTTCTTTCCGATTCGGTTTCATGTTCAAAATCAAACGCTCGATATCGGGCAGTTCCGATTTGAATTCATTAATAGTGTCCTGCACTCGGCCCTGCGAATATTCTTCGAAGCTGCTCTCGAAATCCTCGGTTACGATTCGGTTTCTGCCGCGTCTTGAGCGCGCCTCGCGGCCAGCGTGCAGAGTTTTACCAAGTCACGAGGGCGTTTTCTGATTAAAGACATCAAGACTCTGTGAATTGGGGCCGGGCCCAATGGCCCTTGCCGGAAAAGATCGGATCCATAACTGGGAGGAGATACTTTGCCAGTTGTTTTTGGTCCATGGCCAAGAGTTTCCTTTCGTCAACTGTTCGCCCAAAAAAAGTTTCAATCCGTTTGGCAAGCAGCGCAAGAATTTCATGGTTGGTCCACGAGAACCAAACGACTGATCCCTCGACCTTGTCAGTGGACTCATCGGAGGTACGTACGGCGAAATACACATCGGATCGTAGGGACAGTTTAAATCGCAGCCCTTTGTTCTCCTTACACAAATCCCGTAGCGCATTCAAAAGCGCCGAAATTCTTGAGATGTCTTGACTCCGGGCCGACCATCCGCGGTCTAGGTCGTCAACATAGACCGTGATCTTGCCGTTTTTTAAAAAATTGCTGACGATCGCCTTCTGAGCCGGCGCGAGGTCCACCTTCGGCCCCAAATACGGCGCGAGGGATTCCTTAAGAAAACCGATCAACTTTCCGGCGCCGGAGAGGGAAGCCTTTAGATTGCCAGAGTGCTTTATCCCAAGAAGTTCGATTGCCTTGGGAGGCGATAATCTCTTCTAGTCCATGCTTCCACTCTCGAATCGTCTTCAGGAAATCGCCTGTATCGGTTCCCATACCGGTGATGTCGTCAGGACGGATGAGTATGGGGAGATTTCCCTCACTGCGTTCCTCGTCCATGGCCACGGTAAAAAGAGCCGATTTGCCGATGCCCTTATGGCCCACCAGGATCCTAAGTCCGGCGTGCGCCGAGACCTTATCGAAAACCAAACTCTTGAAGTAATAGGATCTCAGTCTGTCTAACTCTTCATCCTCCGCGGCTTCATGGCCGAATATACTTTGAATGTCTTCTTCATTAAATGTCACTCCACTGGGCATCAAGGTCTCCTCGTTCGCCGTCATCGAGTCATGAGATAAGCGTCAGTCGTCCGTGAGGACGAGCTGTATATTAAAAAGGTATTGTCCCAAACTGAAATTGTCCATAACAAAAAAGGCTACTGTCTTTTGCTGGAGTTTTTGGTGAGGTGCCAGGTTTCGCACCAGTTGCAGAGGTACGCCTTGAGTTCTTTGGGGGCGTTGGGCTGGGTGAGTTGGTGGGCGGCGGTTTCGAGGGCTTCGCGTTCGGAGAAGTATTTTCGTTTGTTGGTGACTTCGCAGTTAGCGGCGTTGGACATGGAGAGCAGGCTTCAGGGGCTAAAGCCCCCGACGTAGCATGGACTTTTTCGGCGGGGCTGAAGCCCCGCCCTTCCGGTTACCTTAGTGCAAAACAACGAAACTAAGCGCGGAGTTCCCAGGTGTCGCCGGCGCGGAGGAGCTTGGCTAGATCGCCTTTGCCTTTTTTGGCCTGGACGTCGGCGATTTGTTGCGTTGACTAGATCTTCGTATTGCGGGACGCCGGCGATGGAGCGGAACACGCCGATGGGAGTGGGGAAACCGGGCATGGTGTCCATGCGGGCGATGGCGAAAGCGTAGACCGGATTTGCGTTGTGCTCGTCGTGGACCAGGAGATCTTTTTCGGTGACGCCGTTGCCGAGGGTGACGACTTCGAGTTCGAGGCCGTTCAGGCGAATGCCCTTGTCGCGATTCTTGCCGAAGATCAGCGGCTTGCCGTGTTCGAGCTGGACGACGTGCTCGCTGCGGGCGTCCTTTCGGTGATGGAATCCCAGGCGCCGTCGTTGAAGATGTTGCAGTTCTGCAGAATTTCGACGTAGGCCGAGCCTTTGTGGGCCGCGGCTTTCTTCAGAGTTTCTTTCAGGTGGTGCCTGGAAGACGTCGACGGAGCGCGCGACGAATGTGGCTTCGGAGCCGATGGCCAGCGAGAGCGGATTGAACGGACGATCGACGGAGCCGAAGGGAGTGGACTTCGTTTTCTTGCCGACTTCGGAAGTGGGCGAATACTGGCCTTTGGTGAGGCCGTAAATTTTGTTGTTGAACATCAGGACTTTGAGGCCGACGTTGCGGCGCAGCATGTGAATGGTGTGATTGCCGCCGATGGAAAGGGAATCGCCGTCACCGGTGGCGACCCAAACGTCGAGATCGGGACGAACGAGTTTCACGCCGGTGGCGACGGCTGGGGCGCGGCCGTGAATGGTGTGGAAGCCGAAGGCGTTCATGTAATACGGGAAGCGGCTGGAGCAGCCGATGCCGGAGATGAAGACGAGTTTTTCCTTGGGGATGCGCAGATCGGCGAAGACCATCTGCACCGCGGAGAGGATGGCGTAGTCGCCGCAGCCGGGGCACCAGCGGATTTCCTGGTCGGTCTGAAAATCTTTTTTGGTGTAGATGGGTAATTCGGTTGTGGCCATTTCGATTCTCCTAAATCTTCCGCTTAACGCGTAAAGCTGAAACGATCTGGCTTCAGGGGCTAAAGCCCATGAACTAAGCTAGCTTTAACGGCGGGGCTGAAGCCCCGCCCTTCCTAACCGAGCAGTTCTTCGATCTTGTCCTCGATTTCGGATTGCTTGAAGGGCTTGCCTTGAATTTTTCGTAGCCTTTGGGCGTCGACCAGAAATTTGGCGCGCAGAATCATGACGAGCTGGCCCATGTTCATTTCGGGGACCAGGATTTTTTTGTAGCGCTTCATCACTTCGCCGAGATTGCGCGGGAAGGGGTTCAGGTGGCGCAAGTGGACGTGGCCGATTTGGCGGCCCTTTTCGCGCTGAGTTTTCATGGCGGCGGTGATGGGGCCGCTGCGTGGAACCCCAGGCGACGATGAGCAGATCGCCGGACGGATCGCCTTCGGGAACGATTTCCGGAATATCCTGCGCGATGCCGGCGACTTTTTCGGCGCGGATGCGGACCATGTGCTCGTGGTTGAGCGGCTCGTAATTGATGTTGCCGGTGACGTCCTGCTTTTCGATGCCGCCGATGCGGTGTTCGAGGCCGGGAGTGCCGGGAATGGCCCAGGCGCGAGCGAGCGTTTCCGGATTGCGCTTATAAGGTTGAAAGCCTTCCGGGATCGGTTTCGAAATGCACCGGAATTTCGGGAAGATCTTCAACGGACGGGACGCGCCAAGGCTCGGCGCCATTGGCGAGATAGCCGTCGGAAAGAATGATCACGGGAACCATGTATTTGATGGCGATGCGGCTGGCTTCGATCGCAATCCAGAAGCAATCGCCGGGAGTGGAAGGCGCGAGAACCGGGAATAGGCGCTTCGGAATTGCGGCCGAAGAGAGCTTGCAGCAAATCGGCTTGCTCGGTTTTGGTGGGAAGGCCGGTGGAAGGCCCGCCACGCTGAATGTCGCAGATGACCAGCGGCAATTCGACGGCGACGGCGAGGCCGAGAGCTTCGGTTTTCAGCGCCATGCCGGGGCCGGAAGTGGTGGTGATGCCGAGAGCGCCGGCATAGGCGGCGCCGATGGCGGAGGTGATGGCGGCGATTTCGTCTTCGGCTTGAAACGTGGTGACGCCGAAATCCTTGTACATGGAAAGTTCGTGCAGGATGTCCGACGCGGGAGTGATGGGATACGAGCCGAGAAACAATTTCACTCCGGCCTGCTGCGAAGCGGCGACGAAACCCAGGGCCAGCGCGGCATTGCCGCTGATGTTGCGGTAGACGCCGGGTTCGAGCTTGGCCGGCGGAATTTCGTAGCTGATCTGAAACGCTTCGGTGGCTTCGCAGTAGCTGTAGCCGGCTTTCATGGCCAGCGCGTTGGCGCTGACCAGGTCGGGTTTGTTTTTAAATTTGTCGTTGAGGTAGCGGAGGGTCGGCTCCATGGAGCGGTTGTAGAGCCAGTAGCACATGCCCAGGGCGAAAAAATTTTTGCAGCGGTCCATGCTCTTGGCATCGAGGCCGAGTTCTTTGAGGGCGCTGCGAGTGAGCTTGGTGAGTTCGACGGAGAAGAGGCGGTAGGCGTCGAGCGAATGATCTTCGAGCGGGCTGACTTTTACCTGGGCTTTGCGCAGATCGTTTTCCTCGAAGTTGTCGAGGTTGACGATCAGGATGCCGTTGGGCTTGAGGTCGGCGATATTCATTTTCAGCGCGGCGGGATTCATGGCCACGAGCACGTCGACGGCGTCGCCGGGGGTGTAGACGTCGTTCGAAGAGAAGTGGACCTGGAAGCCGCTGACGCCGGGAAGGGTGCCCGCAGGGGCGCGAATTTCGGCGGGGAAATCCGGGAAAGTGGCGAGGTCATTGCCGAAGAGGGCGGCGGTGTTAGTGAACTGGCTGCCGGTGATTTGCATGCCGTCGCCGGAATCTCCGCAGAAGCGAATGACGGCGCGGTCGACGACTTCTTTCTTGCGCCCTTTGAGGTCAACGAGTGTGCTGGACATTTCTTTTACGATCTCCCTGCGTATGAATCGAAATCAGCGGCGAGGGGTACAAGGCAATTTCGGTGCAACTCGACCGCGACCCAAGTGTTTCTCTTGCTTAGATGCAGGCTCGCGCGATTTGGCGCGACCGTCCCCAAGGGTAGGCTAACACAACGGTTTTGCTTTTTCGCGCCGGGTGCATCGAGTGGACGCGAAGTGGTGCTGAGCGGGTACTCCAATCGGTTGAATGGTTTACCGGATGGCGCGGGATTCGGGGCGGCATAGAATGGGAACCAGCTCGAGGGTGTGAACGTCAAAGATTGCAGGTGGCCGGCGAAGCTGTTCTGCCCGGTTGCCAGGGAAGTCTGATTTGAAAATCGATCTACAAAGCGCAGCGAAAGCGGTGACGACGCATAGCAAGGGTCATGCGGTGCGGCATTGGTTTTTGACTTTGGGCGGGCCCGGGCTGATTTTGCTGGGGCTGCTGGACAGCTCGGTGATTCCGCTTCCGGGCAGCATGGACTTGATGACGATTTTGCTCTCGGCGCACCAGAAAACGTATTGGCCGTACTACGCGGTGATGGCGACGGTGGGGTCGGTGGTTGGGGCGTATGTGACGTATCGAATCGCGAAGAAGCAGGGGGACAAGGCGATTCACGAGCGGTTGTCAGCGCGGAACGCGAAGAGGGTGACGGAGACGTTTGAGAAGTACGGATTTGGCGCGATCGCTTTGCCGGCATTGCTGCCTCCGCCGATGCCGATGGTGCCGTTTGTGATAGCGGCGGGGGCGCTGCAGTATTCGACGAAGAAATTTTTGGCGGCGATGACGCTGGGGAGGATTGCGCGGTATTGCATTTTGGCGTATCTGGGAGCGACTTACGGGCGGAAGATTTTTGATGTGGTGTTGGCGCATGGGAAGGTGGCGCTGGGAGTGACGGTGGGAGTGGCGGTGGTGGTGGCGGTGGTGATGTATTTGATGCGGCCGAAGAAGAAGAGAGAGGCTTTGGCTGGGGCGAGGTAGTGGAAGGACGGGCGGGGTTGAAATCGAAGAAAGATCCTTCGTCGCTTCGCTCCACTGGATGACGGCCAAATGGGGTTTGGGCGATGACGAGGCAATGATCGTCACCGCCAAAGAGTGTTGACGTTGGAAGATTAGAGCCGCTTCGCGGTAAATTCCTCAGGTTGACCGGACGGCAATGAAACCTTCGTTGAGTTTGTCGGCGCTGCTTTCTCGGGTTTTGGTGGCGTTCACCATTGAGATTGATAACGAGGCGGAGCACCGGATGCCGCACCGGACTACCCGGTATGGGGTCAAGGGGGATGGGCCCAAGGCGGCGTGGCTGACTTCGATGGTGATGTATTGGAATTGCCTGCGGTTTGTGGGGGACGAGGGAATTACTCCGGCGGAGTTGGCGCGACGGGCGCGGACGAAGACGAATTTGCGGGGGATGCTGCGGTGGGGATTTATTACGATGGCTCCAGGCCCTGCAGATAACAGGGCGAAGGTGCCGAAGGCGGAGTGGATTATTCGGGCGACTCCTGCGGGGCGGGATGCGCGGGAAATTTGGGAGCCTTTGTTTGGGATTATCGAGGAGCGGTGGCGGGAACGGTTTGGCGCCGAGCGAATTCGGAAATTGCGAGAGGCGCTTTTGGACCTGGTCAGCGAGTTTCGGATTCTGCTGCCGAACTGCATGCCGATATTAGGCTGGGGACTTGGGAACGCGGGGACGTTGGTGAAGATCCGTTCCGCGGAAGATGCGTCTGAGGGCGAGAAGTTGGAGGAGCTGCCTTTGGTGACGCTTTTGGCGAAGGCGCTCTTGGGGTTTGCGTTGCGTTACGAGCGGGAGTCAGAGGTATCGCTGGCGATTGGAGCGAATGTGCTGCGGGTGTTAGAAGGCGGGGACGTGCGGGTGCGGGATCTTCCGGCGCTGACGGGAGTATCGAAGGAATCGATCGCGATGGCGTTCACGTTTTTGCGGTCGATTGGGTGCATTGAGATTGTGGACGATGCGAAGGCGAAGCGGACCAAAGTGGCGCGTTTGACGAAGAAGGGAAAGATGGCGGCGGAGGAGTATCGGTCGCGGGTTGCTACGGTGGAGCGCGATTGGGTGGGGAGATTTGGGGAGGAGAGGATTCGTGGGCTGCGGGAGGCGTTGGAGAGTTTAGACACGGAAAAGTTGATGGCGGGATTGGAGCCTTATCCGGAGGGGTGGCGGGCTTTGGCGCCTCGGGCGAAGGTGTTGCCGGAGTTTCCGATGGTTTTGCATCGGGGCGGGTATCCGGATGGGAGTTAGGCTCGCGGCGAGGTCGTTGAGCGTTTGTGCTGGGACATGGTCTAAACCCGCACCCTTTGCGTGAGGCAAGGGCGCAAAGAGTGCGGCACCCGGAAAGGCAACGGCTCCCACCCTTCGCAAAGTGCGCGAAGGATGGGCCACCCTGAAAGTCAAAACCAAATTCGACTGCGGCGCGGGTGAGATTATTTGACCGGGTTGCCGTCGGCGTCGATTTTGTGGACTTCGCCGATGTTTAGTTCGCGGATGCCGGACTCGACTTTGGACATGTCGCCTACGATTAGCCAGACCAAGTGCGCCGGTTGAATGTATTTCTGGGCGGTGGCGTTGGCGGTGGCTGGAGTGATGGCCAGAGTTTTCTGGGTGAAGGTGTTGTAGTAGTTCTCGGGCAAGTCGTATTGGAGGATGTTGCTGTAGCCGCGGGAGAGTTGGGCTACGGTTTCGAAGGAGCCGGGCAAGTCGAGAGTGGCGTTGGACTGGCCGGATTTTAGCTCTTCTTCGGTGATGGGTTTATCGCCGACGATTCCTTGGTATTGGGCGATCAGGACGGCGAGGGCCTCCTTGGTTTTATCGGTCTGCACCGGCGAGTAGCTGATGAATGGGCGCTGATCGAGGGCCGGAAGCAACTGCGAGCGGACGCCGTAGGACCAGTGCTTGTCTTCGCGCAGATCCATGTTGATGCGCGAAGAAAAATTCCCACCGAATAAATCGTTGACCAATTCGAGAGTGACGGCGTCCGGCGAGTTGGCCGGCGGGGCGAGTTGCGCTCCGACGATGAGGCTTTGGCCGGAGCCGGGACGATCGATAAGATAGACGACGTCTTGGGCGGGTTCGGGAACCGGGGGAATGGTCAGTTGCGGGACGTCGCCGGATTTCCAATTGCCGAAAAGTCTTTCGAGCTGTGGAGTGATTTGGGCGAGGGTGGTATCGCCGACGATGAGCAGCGTTGCGTTATTCGGTTTGTAGTATTGTGCGTGAAATTTCGCGAGATCTTCACGAGTCATTTTGCTGACGCTGGCGATGGTGCCGGAGCCGGAGAACGAACCGGCGTAAGGATGTCCGGCGGGGAAGAGCAGGCTGGGTACGACTCGAGTGGCCATGGGGATGGGCGTGACCAGTTCGCGTTGAATCGCGGCGAGGCGATCTTTTTGCAGCCGCGCGAATTCTTTTTCGGGGAACAGCGGGTGCAGGATGAGGTCGGCGTAAATGGCGAGAGCCTGGTCCATGTTCACGGAGAGGGCGTTGAGATTGACGGTGGCGTAGTTCAGGTTGGCGCCGGCGGTGAAATCGGCGCTGAGCGACTCGAGCGCTTCGCCGATCTGAAGTGAGTCGCGCGTGGGCGTGCCTTCTTCGAGCATGCGCTGGGCGAAGCTGGCCGTGCCGGGAGCGGCGCCGTCGGAGGCGAAGCCGCCGTTGACCAACAGCGTGAAATTCACGACCGGGGCGGTGTGGCGTTCGGCGAGGACGACTTTTAAGCCGTTGGACAAAGTGGCGCGCTGCATGGTCGGAAGATCGAGCGACATGGCCGAGCCGAGAGCGGGGAGTTTCGAGCGATCAATGGGCGCGGAAGTTTTGTAAGTGGTGGGGTAAGGCTGAACTTCGAGAACGTAATCGCCGTCGCTGAGCCATTCGACGGCGGCAGCCTTGACGGTGGCGGGCGTGGCAGCTTGGATGCGCTGGAGGTAGATTTTGTAGCAGTCGGGATTGCCGAGGTAGGTCTGGCAGCGGGCGAGGATGTCGCTCTTGCCGCCGAAGCCGCCGATGCGTTCCATGGTGCGGGCGTAGTTGCCGAGGATCTGGGTTTTGGCCAGTTGGAGTTCGGCTTCGGTGGGACCATTCTTCAGAAAATTTTGCAATTCTTCGTTGGCGGCGAGCTCAACTGCGCGTAGATCTCCACCCGGTTTGGCGGTAAGGGTGACATAGAACTGCCCGGCGATTTCGTTGTTGTTGTCGTCGGCGCTGGCGCTGGTGGCGATTTGATCTTTGTAGACGAGGCGCTTGTAGAGGCGCGAAGTTTTTCCCTGGCCGAGAACTTGGGCGGCGAGATCGAGTTGGGCCTCTTGCGGCGAGCCGTATTGCGGAACGTTCCAGACGCGATAGAGACGGGCTTGCGGGACGCGATCCTGCACGGTGCCGCGATGGGTACCGGTGCGCTTGGCGATCCAAGCTTCGTTCTTGGCGATGGGGGGACCCGCGGGAATCGCGCCGTAATACTTTTCGACTTTTTCGCGGGCGACTTCGGGAGTGATGTCACCGGCGATGACCAGGGTGACGTTGTTGGGGCCGTAGTAGGTCTTGAACCATTCCTGGACGTCGGCCATGGAGGCGGCGTCGAGATCGGCCATGGAGCCGATGGTGGTCCAGGAATAAGGATGGCCGACGGGATAGGTATTTTCGGTCAGGAGCTGGCGGGTTACGCCGTAGGGCTGATTTTCACCCTGGCGTTTTTCGTTCTGGACCACGCCGCGCTGGAGGTCGAGTTTTTTCTGGTCGAGGACCGGGAGCAGATGGCCCAGGCGATCGCTTTCGGCGAAGAGGGTGTAATCGAGCATGGAGGTGGGGACGTCTTCGAAATAGTTGGTGCGGTCGCCGTTGGTGGTGCCGTTGAGGTCAGTGGCGCCGATGGCTTCCATGGCGTTGATGTAAGTGAAGTTGAAATTTTCGCTGCCGCTGAACATAAGGTGTTCGAAGAGGTGGGCGAAGCCGGTCTTGCCGGGCTTTTCGTTTTTGGAGCCGACGTGGTACCAGGTGTTGACGGCGACGACGGGAGTTTTGTGGTCTTCGTGGACCAGGACGGTGAGGCCGTTATCCAGGACGAATTTGGTGTAGGGGATGTCGGGGACGGCGATTTTGGAGGAGGCGGGCTTGGTCGCGTTATGCGCGGTAACGGTGGCGACGGGCTTCGGCTCGGGAGCCGGCGCGGTCTGGGAGAAGGCGGGCGCTAGAGTGAAGAGCGTGAGGATTGCGGCGGACAGGAATTTGATGAGGTTGCTGGTCTTCAAGGGACGCCTCCGGATATTTGACATGCGAGCCGGTTGGGGAACCGGGCGCGGCAAGAAACGGGATTTCGAATGATGAAGCAGACAGATCAACTTGCTGTGTTCGACGCGCAGGGATGATAACGGTTTCGGGGAATTGGCGCGAGGGGGGAACATGCCGGAGCCCGGGTGCGGGTTCCAAGGGGGTAAACGAGGGGCGAAAGGGGTAGCTGGCAGGCGGGAGCTAAGTCCTCTAAAAAGTACAGGTGTCCCGGAGTACCATTGACTTTCGCTTTAGATTCGCCCACAATCGGCGCTAAATTTGGCGGTGGAACTGCGCCCCTGGGGAGTCGAAATGACGCTGACAAAAAGACAGAAGGAAGTGCTGAATTACCTGGTGGGCTTCCTGAACAAGAATGGGTATTCGCCGAGTTTCGAGGAAATCGCGCACTCGCTGAAGCTGACCTCGCTGGCGACGGTGCACAAGCATCTGTCGACGCTGGAGAAGAAGGGCTACATCCGGCGCGGGTACAACCAGAGCCGGTCGATTGAGGTGGTGCAGCTGCCGAAGCCGATCCGGGAGCAAGTGCTGGACCGGCATGTGGTGGAGTTGCCGCTGGCGGGACGAATCGCGGCGGGGCAGCCGCTGGAAGCGGTGGAAGCGAACGAGACCATTTCGCTGGCGGATTTCGCGCGCGGGCAGGGAACGTTCGTGCTGCAGGTGAAAGGCGAATCGATGCGCGACGACCATATTCTGGACGGCGACTACATTGTGGTGGAACAGACCCAAGTGGCGAACCACGGAGAGATTGTGGTGGCGCTGGTGGGCGAAGACGAAGCGACGGTGAAGAGGTTCTATCGCGAGCCCGGCGGTAAGGTTCGGCTGCAGCCGGCCAATTCGGCGATGGCGCCGATCATCGTGCCGGGTCCGGATGTGAAGATTCAGGGGCGGGTGGTGGGCGTCTTGCGGAAATACAATTAGAAGCTAGAATGGCGGCACGATGAGCGTGCCGACGAAAGACGAAGCTGCCGCATATTATTTTACTTACATCAATCGCATTGCCGAGGACGACGTGCTGCGGGTAATGGAGCGGCAACTCGGCGAGGCGACCTCGCTTTTTTCCACGATTTCCGAAGATAAATCGCTGCATCGCTATGCGCCGGAGAAGTGGACGATTCGGCAGAGTTTGAACCACGTGAGCGATACGGAACGCACTTTTGCGTTTCGGGCTTTGTGGTTTGGGCGCGGGTTCAGCGAGCCCTTGGCCAGTTTCGATCAAAATGTGGGAGTGGGCGGAGCGCGGGCGGATGAGTTTGCGTGGGCGCGGCATGTGTCGGAGTTTGGAGACGTGAGGCGGGCGTCGTTAGCTTTGTTTCGGAATATGCCGGCGGAGGGGTGGACGAGGAGTGGGGTGGCGAGCGGGGGTAAGGTCACGGTGAATGCCTTGGCTTATATTGTTGCGGGGCATTGCGCGCATCATTTGGCGATTTTGAGGGAGAGGTATTTGTAGGGGAGACGCTGTTGTTGCGTCGTCGGTGACGCGGAAATCGAAGAGAGATCCTTCGTCGCAAAAGGCGCTCCTCTGGATGACGGCCAACGACGGCGCCGCGGCTGATTTTAAGCTATCGTTACCGCGAGGTGTGGAGGCGGCGGACTGAATTTGGGGTTGCGGCGGGCGGTGGGGCAGGATTAGGATTGGGGTCCCCAGCGGTTCCACATGAAGTTGTCTCACCGGACACAACTGTACCATTTTGGATTTGGCAGGGATTCCGCCGCGGACTACATTCAAAGCCCGGTCATTATTATTGTTCTCTTGGGCGCAAGGCTTTGAGGGGGCAGGATGTGGGGAGATAAGAAACCGGCAAACCCCGCGGGTACTCCGCTTCCGAAGCAGCCGAGGGCGGAAGAAACGATTGAGAAGCAGGGGCAGCAGAAGGCGGCAACAATTCCGAGTGCAAAAGCACCGGCTTTTTCTGGGGAGGCAAAAACAATGGCACCAGGCGATGCGTTTTCGAACAGCGGTTCCGGGACGGCGCGGCTCGGTTCGACCCTGCATGTGAAGGGCGAGATCACCGGCAACGAAGATTTGCTGATTGACGGGAGCGTGGAAGGGTTGGTGCAACTGGAAGAGCGCAAGCTGACCGTGGGAGCGAGCGCCAAGGTAACGGCGGACGTGATTGCGCGGGAAGTGGTGGTATACGGAAACGTGAAAGGAAATTTGCGGGCGCGGGACCGGATTGAGATCAAGAAGGACGGTTCGGTGGTGGGCGATCTGACGACTGCGCGGATTTCGATCGAAGATGGGGCTTATTTTAAGGGCTCGATCGAGATCGATAAGACTGGAGATGAGGCGGATAAGTCGAACCGGTCGAAGGTTACGGCTAGCGCGTCGTCTTAACTTTTTGGAGATCGGAATTTGACGGCCGCGGACCGGCGAGGATTGCTGGTTCGCGGCTGTTTTTTTTTGGTACGTCTCGTCTCGATTTCTGATTTTCCTCAGTAAGACTCCTTCCCGAAACATTTCTTTCCTATTTGAAAATCGGCTAAGTGGTTTGGTATATGTCGGTGAGCTTGCGCCCGTTTACTTTCTTCGTGCGGAGGGCTTGATGCGGAAGGTTCGGTATGCGGTGGCGATGAGTCTGGATGGTTACATTGCGGATTCGAAGGGCGGCGCGGATTGGATTGTGCACGAGCGGGAGATTGATTTTGCCGGGTTGTTTGGACAGTTCGACACCTTGCTGATTGGGCGGAAGACTTACGAGACGATGGTGAAGGCCGGGCGGACGAGCGTCCCGGGGATGAAGATTTTTGTTTTTTCGCGGACGATGCGGGGCAAGGATTTTCCGGGAGTTGCGATTGTGGCGAAGGATGCGGGGGCGAAGGTGCGGGGATTGCGCGCAGGGTCCGGGAAAGACATCTGGTTGTTTGGCGGCGGGGAATTATTTCGGGAACTTTTGGCGGAGGGATTGGTGGATACGGTGGAGGTTACGGTTAGTCCGGTTCTGTTGGGTGCGGGAGCTAGGCTTTTGGGAGGGGCCGTGAAGACCGCGAGGCTTCGGTTGGCGGGAAATCGGGTTTATGGGTCGGGAGTCGTTTCGTTGATGTATGAGATTGGCCGGTGAGGCTGAAATCGAAGAGAGATCCTTCGTCGCGAAAGGCGCTCCTCTGGATGACGGCCAAAAACGGTTGGACGGTAGGAGACGGCGGCTAGGAGAAGCGGACGGTCTAAACCCGCACCCTTTGCTTGAGGCAGAGGCGCAAAGAGTGCGGCACCCGGAAAGGCAAAAGCTCCCACCCTTCACAGAATGCGCGAAGGATGGGTCACCCAGAAATTCAACTGCCTACGAATTGCGTTACTTGCCTTGGATTGCTACCAGCTCGATGTCGAAGATTAGGGTGGAGTTGGGGCCGATGGCGCCGCCGGCGCCGCGGGAGCCGTAGGCCAGGTCGGATGGGATGTAGAGCTGCCACTTGGAGCCGACGGGCATGAGTTGCAGCGCTTCGGTCCAGCCCGGGATGACCTGATTCACTGGAAACGTTTGCGGGCCGCCGTGTTTGGCGGATGCGTCGAATTCGGTGCCGTCGATTAGAGTGCCGCGATAGTTGGCGCTGACGGTGTCGGAAGCGGTGGGCTTGGGGCCAGTGCCGGGCGAAACAATTTTGTACTGCAAGCCGCTGGGTAGAGTTACCACGCCGTCTTTGGATTTATTCGCGGCGAGGAATGCGTCGCCCTTGGCTTTATTGATGTCTCCTGCTGCGGCCATCTTGGCCTCCTGTTTGCTGCGCAAATCGGCATCGAGTTTTTCGAGCTGGACTTTCTCTTCGTCTTCGGTGAGGGCGGGTTTCGCGCCGGTGAGAGCGTCCCTCATGGCGCGAAGGAAAACGGCGTTGTTGATGTCGAGCGAGTCGGACTTCATTTTTGCGGCTAGGCCTTTGCCGACGTTGCTGCCGAGGGCGTAGCTGAGCTTGTCTTTATCGGTGGTGAGGGCGAGCGGCGCCGCGGCGGCGGGATGCGCGGTGGTCGCGGTGTGAGGTTTGGTGGCGGCGCTGGCGCTTGGTGCGGGCTTCGGCGCGGATGCGTCGGAGCCTCCAGCCTGGGCGAAGGCAGCCGAGGCGAAAATCAGAACGCCGGCCGCGAGCAGAGTTGCGATTTTTGGTGCCTGATTGAATGGTTGATTTAGCATGGAAGAAGTTTCGCATTGGTGCCGCGGATTGGCAAATCGCGGGTAAGAAATCGAAGGATGAGTGGATGAAAGAGGATACGGCGAGCTGCACGGCGTGGGGCGTGGCGAAGGTGCGGGCGTTCCATCAATTATTGGATGACGAGCCGAAGATTTTGGCGGATCCGCTGATTGTGAAGCTGCTGGATGAGCCGGCGCGGGAGGAAATTCGGGCGCGGAGTGAGGAACGCGGCGAGGCGAAGTTCGCGGCGTTTCGGGCGCACATTGTTTTGCGGAATCGTTATGCGGAGGATTGTTTGCGGGAAGCGGTGTCGCGCGGGGTCGGTCAGTACGTTTTGCTGGGCGCGGGATACGACACGTTTGCGTACCGGCAGCCGGCGTGGGCGGCGGGGTTGACGATATTTGAGGTGGATCATCCGCTGACGCAGGCGGCGAAGCGGGAACTTTTGGCATCGCGCGGCGTCGAGCTTCCTGGGAATTTACGATTTGCTGGGGTGAATTTCGAGTCGGAGACTTTGCGGGAAGGATTGGAGCGGGCGGGATTTGATTTTTCGCGGGCGGCGTTTTTTTCGTGTTTGGGAGTATTGGTGTATTTGGACGAGAAATCGATTCAGGGGATATTCGATTTCGTTGGTTCGTTGGCGCGAGGATCGGAGATTGTTTTTACGTTTTCGCAGCCGGCCGCGGCGCTCGATGAGCGGGAGGCGGAGAGCCGGGCGAAGATTCAATCGACGGTGGCCGAGATGGGCGAGCCGTGGCGGAGTTATTTTGAGCCGGAGCGGTTGCGGGAGATGCTGGTGGGGGCGGGATTTTCGGTGGTGACGTTTTTGACGCCAGTGGAGGCGGAGGAAAGATATTTTCGGGGACGGACGGATGCGCTGCGGGGCCCGCGGCACGTGCGCTTGGGGCGGGCGGTGGTGTGAGGCGCCAAAGATTTACCACAGAGAGCAGAGAGAACGGCCTGAGCACACGGAGATTTTGGTGAGGGCAGGTACTCTTTTGATCGCAGGCACGGGCGGTGAGAGATGGATCGAGAGTTTTTTTATTCGTTTATCGCGGGATGCAGATATGGAGTGGTTTCTAGCGTGGGGGAGGATGGGACGCCGCAGTCGGCTTTGGTGGGGATTGCGGTGACGCCGGCGCTCGAGATAATTTTTGATACGGTGAGTTCGTCGAGGAAGTATCGGAATTTGGTGGCGCGGCCAGCTTGTGCGTTTGTGGTGGGGTGGGCTGGGGAGCAGACGGTGCAATACGAAGGAGTGGCGGAGTTGCCTGTCGGGGCGGAATTGAAACGATTTCAGGATGTTTATTTTGCGGCTTGGCCGGATGGGGTGGCGCGGATGAGTTGGGCGGGGATTGCTTATTTTGTGGTGCGGCCGAAATGGATTCGGTATAGCGATTTTGAGCAGCGGCCGCCGTTGATTGAAGAGATGCGGCTTCCGTAGGACGTACGTGCCGCGTCAGCGAAGGAACGACGGAAGCGGTGATGGCGCGGATTCATGGGTGAGTTCTTCGCTGCGCTCAGAATGACGGCATAACGGCGACAGCAAATGAAAAAAGCGGAAGGCGACGGCGAGTGCCACGGCTGAAGCCGTGCCCTGACGAACCACACGTAGACGACTTAAGCTCCCACTGGAAATATTTCCGCGAAGGACTTCGTGCCTACTGCACGTCGATGGTGGTGACGCTTAGGGCTGGGAGCGTCAGCGTTAGGGTTGAGCCGCTTGCGGGCATGGAGCCCGCGGCTACTGGCATGACGCTGCTTTGGTTTTGCGCGGTAGCGGCGGTGACTTGATACATCGTCGCGGTGCCGCTGAGGGATTGGCCGGTGATGGCTACGACTTGGGGGCTGGCGGAGCGATTGATGGCTACGAAGACGGTGCGGCCTGGGGTGGTGGTGTCGGTGCTGGCGTAGACCATTACGTTCGCTACGTTGCTGCTGGTGGATTGCAGCGAGGTGTCGCCGAAATTGGCGCCGGCGCCGTCGAAATCGCGGAAGGCGCGGAAACCGGCTAGGGCGTAGGAGTAGGTGCCATTGGGCGGCCAGAAATTCGCGGCGAAAACGCCTTGGGCGGCGAAGATGCCGAGGTTATCGGCTTGGGCGATGGTGCCGGCGATGTGATTCCACCCGCCGCTTTCGTATTCCGAGATGGAAATTTTGATGCTGGGGAATTCGGAATTGATTTTGGATTGCAGGCGGCCGAGCAGATTGATTGGCGTGTTCCCGAGTTCTTCGTAAATCCACGGATTGCTGTTGGTGATGGTGTCGTTGAAGGTGGGATCCCAGAGGTTGCGCGGACTCTGGACGATAAGTTGGATTTGGGCGGCGGTGAGCGTGGTGCTGGTGAGTTCGAGGCTGCGGGTGCCGTTGGAATCGTATTCTTCGGCGTACCAGTGGAAATCGTAAACGTCGACGAGCGGCTTGCCGTAGGTGGCCGAAGCGGCGCTGAGCGCTGCGAAATATTTATCGGGGAACCAGTTCGCGCCGTTGGGCGTGGTCGAGAGTTCACCTTGCCAGTTGTAGATGCCCTGAAAGCCGTAGTGCGCGGGTCCGAAGATGATCATGTTGGGAAATTGGTCTTTCAGCGCTTTGGTTAGGGTAATCGTTTTGGAAATGTAGTCGTCGGACGAGACTGGTGTGGAGCCCTGGACTTCGAGATGCGTCGAGTTCCAGAGTTCGGGCTCGTTATCGAGCATGACGAATGTGGGGTGCGTGGTGGGATTCGCGCCGAAAATATTTTGGCCGGAGAATTTTTGGTCGAGGGCCCAGACGAATTCGTCCATGTAGACGTTGGCGTCGGTGGTGGGCGGAGTGATGGTGAACGGCGCGTTAGTGACGGTGCTCTTTTTGTCGACGACCATCTTGAAGCGGGAGAGGTCGGGAGGATTATTGACGCTGACAGGGCCGGCTTCGTCAGCGGAGGCCAGGCCTTGGAGTTGGACGGTGATGAGGCTGGCGAGATGGTTGGATTGATCGCCGGCGATGAAGGTGCGGACGGCTTCGGCCGGGACGGTGCTGGAGCTGAGGTAATCGTCGTTTTCGTAGAGGTAATCGCTGCCGGCGTTGGAGGCGTTGGTTTCCCAGTTGTAGGCGGTCCAGCGATTGCCGCCGGCGCGATCAAAGGTGAGTTGCGGAGGAGCGCCGGTAACGCCGGAATAAAAATTGATGCCGTAGATGTAGGGTGAGATGGGTTTGGTTTTGGTGGGGTCGATGGTGATGGTGACGTCGACGGCTACGCGGCGGCGGGAGTGGCTGTGGCTTGGGTGGAGTTGGCGCTTTCGCCTGCCGAGTTGACGGCGGAGACGACGTAGAAATAGGGCGTGCCGTTGGTGACGGTGGTGTCGATGTAATTGGTGGACGTGGGTGAGGCGAGCGTGGTGGTGAAAGGGCCGCCGCTGGTGGTGGAGCGCTTGACGTTGTATTTGGTGGCGCCAGTGCTTGCGCTCCAGGTGAGGGAGACTTGGGCGTTGCCTCCAGTGGCCTGGAGATTGGCGGGAGTGGGTGGCGCGGTTTGAGGGGCGGTGGGCGTGGCGCTGACTCTCGTTTGAATTGGCGCTTTCGCCGGTGGAGTTCACTGCGGAGACGACGTAAAAATATTTGGTGCCGTTGGTGACTGTGGGTCGGTGAAATTGGTTGTGGTGGGCGCGGAGATTTGGGTTTCGGCGCCGGAGGTGGTGGAGCGTTTGACGTGATAGCTGGTGGCGCCAGTGCTGGCGGTCCAGGTGAGAGCGACTTGAGCGTTGCCGGCGGTGCCTTGGAGATTGGCCGGAGTGGGTGGCGCGGTTTGCGGGGCGGTGGGAGTGGCGTTGACTTCGGCGGAGTTGGCGCTCTCGCCGGAGGAATTCACGGCGGAGACTTCGTAGAAGTATTTGGTGCCGTTGACTACGCCGGAATCGGTGTAGGTGGCGGACGACGGCGAGGCGATGGTGATTTCGGCGCCGGAAGTGGTGGAGCGCTTGAGGTTGTAGGTTGTGGCGCCGGAGCTGGTGTTCCAATTCAAAACAATCTTGGCGTTGCCGGCCGTGGCCGCTAGACCGCTGGGGACTGCGGGCGTGGGCGCGGTGGGCGTGGCGCTGACTTGAGCGGAATTGGCGCTTGCGCCTGCGGAATTGAAGGCGGCGACGACGTAAAAATATTTGGTGCCGTTGGTGAGGCCGGAATCAGTGAAGGTGGTGGAAGAGGGCGAAGAAATTTGCGCGTAGGGGCCGCCGGTGGCGGTAGAGCGCTGGACGTTGTAGCCGGTAGCGTTGGCGCTGGCGGACCAGTTCAGCGTGACTTGGGCGTTGCCCGCGGTGGCGGTTAGGCCGGCGGGCGTGGTGGGGATCGTGGTTTGGCCGCCTCCGGGATTGCCGGGGTTGCCGATGGTGCCGGCGCAGGCGGCGAGGAAGAGGATGCCGAAGGTCGCGCAGGCGAGCGCGAGTGATCGCACGGTGCGATGCGCTAGTGCGTGACGGATTTTCTGAGGTAAAGCGAATTCAGGCGAAACCCGAATGGGGACCGTCGGGAGGGGGAGTTTCATAGGTTAAGGTTAGGAGTTGCGGAAGTGGGCGACAAGCTGGCCGGTGGGACAGAAAAGGTTCTAGGCCGCTACGGTTGGTTTGGGCGGAGCGGTGACAGCCAGCGCCGGAACATATCTCAATCGCGCGCAGCGTCCTTTTTCTTCGACAAAAGTAGTCCAGCATGCTATTCAGGCCGCGTGCGAATCCCTCGCGGTGAGAAAATGCAGCTTCGATGATCGTGACCTCACGCCGGAACTGGATGCTCATTCGAACGATTATGCTGTGTTGTGTTTTGTTCTCGATTGCGACGTGGCGGGCCGCTGCTCAAAATTCGCCTGTGAGCGGCGACTTTGCCGGCCTGGTGAAAATCACGGACAGCGGCCGAAGGCTTTACCTGCAGTGCAGCGGTACCGGCGGTCCCACGGTGCTTCTGGAAGCTGGTTTGCGCGTGCGCTCCGATTATTGGAGTTACAACACCGCAAAGCCGCCCGAAGAATCTGTTTTTCCCGGTATAGCGAAATTCACGCACGTCTGCGCCTACGACCGACCCGGAACGGTTATTGGCACGGCGCCAAAAGACTGGAGCCGCAGCGATCCGGTTCCCATGCCGCGCAGCGCATTGAGCGTGGTCGATGATTTACATGCGCTGATTCATGCGGCGCATCTTCCGCTTCCCTTGGTGCTGGCCGGGCATTCGATGGGCGGACTTTTCGTGCGCATGTACGCGCTGAAATTTCCGGAGGACGTAGACGGAATGATATTCGTGGACGCGCTGCCGGATGGATTGCAGCAAAATATGACGACGGCGCAATACGCGCTGTTCGTTCATTTAAATACGGAGATACCGAGCAGCCTGGACGCGTACAAAAGCGAGTATGAAACGATCCCGTTCGCGCAAGCCTTTGAGGAGTTGCGCAAACTGCAATCTGCAGGTCCGCTTAAGCCCATGCCGCTGGTGGTTCTGTCGCGCGGGCTTCCTGAGCCGATTCCGGCAGAGGACGTCCCTGCGGGATTTTCCGAGGCGCTGGAGAAGGCTTGGCGAATCCAGCAAGACGCGCTGGTGAAGCTCGAGCCGGGGGCCCAGCAGATTATCGCTACCAAGAGCGACCACTACATCATGTTGCGGCAACCGGGTCTGGTGATTGGTGCGGTGCGCGAGGTGGTGGATGCGGTTCGCGCCGGACAAAACCACGTCTCGCCCCACGAATGAAGGTGAGCCCGCCGTTGACAGAAATCGGTTGATACTTTAGACTCGGAGTTTGTCTCTAGAAGGAAAGGTGTGACTTAGCGATGCGTACGTATGTGCCCAGGGGCCGAGAGGCCGAAGCATTGATGGTGGGGAAGGATTGGTTCGTGATTGACGCCGATGGAATTGTGCTGGGGCGTCTGGCGACCAAGATTGCGAGTTTGTTGATCGGCAAGGACAAACCGACGTACACGCCGCATCTGGATTGCGGCGATCACGTGGTGGTGGTGAACGCCGAGAAGATCAAGCTGACCGGGAACAAGATCGATCAGAAGATCTATCGGCACCACAGCGGTTGGCCGGGCGGACTGCGGGAAGAGCCGATCCGTCGGTTGCTGGCACGCCGGCCGGAAGAAGTATTGCGGGAAGCGGTGCTTGGGATGTTGCCGAAGAACAAGCTCCGTGCGCGAAGAGCAAAGAAGCTGCGCATTTATGCCGGAAGTGAAGGCCTCGCCCGCCACACCGGACAAAAGCCTCAGCCACTCTCGCTGTAACCTGCGATCGACCTGATTTTTGTTTTTGAGCTGGGTTCTTGCGGAGAAATCCGCCAGGGCTCTGGTCTCGCCCGCTTGAGTTGTGGTGCGGACATCGGCTCGGTGCCGGTAGGGAAAAGCAGATCCCTCTCCCGCTGAAGCGGGTTCGGGATGACAGTTTTCGACGAGTTTGTTGGTGTAGAAAAGTTTTGGAAGGTGAGGAGGAATTTTGAGTTCAGCTTCGAGTTCGGTAGCGGGACGCGTGAAGCAGCACTACGGCACGGGGCGGCGGCGGGAATCGATCGCGCGCGTGTACATCAAGCCGGGCCCGGCGAAGTTCACGGTGAATGGCCGGCCGGTCGATAATTATTTCACGAACGTGGCGTGGCACACGGCGGCGGTGGAGCCGTTGAAGTTCACGCAGATGTTGGACCAGCTCGAAGTGAAGGCGATTGTGAAGGGTGGCGGCGTGGGCGGACAGTCCGGAGCGGTGCGCATGGGTTTGTCGCGCGCGCTATCGGTGCTGAATCCGGAGCTGCGGCCGGCTTTGCGCAAGAACGGATTTTTGACGCGCGATTCACGCATGAAGGAACGGAAGAAGTACGGGCAGAAGGGAGCTCGTCGCCGGTTCCAGTTCAGCAAGCGCTAGTCGAGTTTTGCCGGGACGGGCTCGATTGGGCCCGTCCTGGCAATGATTGCAACGTTGTTCTAGCAGGGGATTTAACTTTGGACCCGGTTTCAC
>CAWIEL010000023.1:0-6060 GCA_963835025.1 uncultured Acidobacteriota bacterium | reverse complement strand
GCGACGTTCGGGCGCGGGCAACCCCTCGAAGAACAATCTGCCTTGGACCGGCTGGTGGTGTGCCGCGTCCAATTCGATGCGGATCATGATTCAGAGCTGAATTCATAAAAGAGGAATGGGCACAATTATGGCTACAGCAGAAGGAAAACCCAATGTATCGGCGCAGCAGGTAAAAGAGCTGCGGGATCGCACCGGCGCGGGCTTCACGGCGTGCCGCGAAGCTTTGCTGGAAGGCGGCGGTGACGTCGACCGGGCCATCGACATTTTGCGCAAGAAGGGGCAGGCCGCGGCGGCGAAGAAGGCGCAGCGGGCGACTTCGGAAGGCCTGGTGAGTTCGTACATTCACGCGGGCGGAAAGATCGGCGTGTTGATCGAGATGAATTGCGAGAGCGACTTCGTGGCGCGCACGGATGAATTTCAGCGTTTGTGCCACGACGTAGCGATGCACATCGCCGCGCTCGATCCGCGTTTTCTGCGCCGCGAAGAAGTGACCCAGGAGACTCTGGACCGCGAAAAGGAAATCTACAAGGAACAAGCCAAGGCCACGGGCAAGCCGGAAGCGGTCGTGGAAAAGATCGTGGCCGGGAAGATGGAGAAGTTCTACGAAGAAAATTGCCTGTACGAGCAGCATTACATCAAGGACGAGGCGATGACGATCAAGGAATTGATCGATCATACGATCGCCAAGATCGGCGAGAACATCGCGATTCGGCGGTTTGCGCGGTTTAAGGTGGGCGAGAGCGACGGAGCGGAGAAGCAGGCTGCGGCGGTGGGCGCGGCGCCGGCGGTTTCGACGACGTAGGTTTTCTGGTTTCGTTCTGGTGATTTGAGTTTAGGAAAATCCGCCGCGTAATGCGGCGGATTTTTTTTGGTTTGACGATGGTGGCGCTCCGACGAGAAGTCATTATGTTGTTGCGGTTTTCTTCGCGAATGTTGGTTGCGCTGGCGGCCTAAAAAGCAGATCCCTCGCTGCGCTCGGGATGACAGTTTCTGTGCGGCTCGGTGGCGGGGCAGGAGCGTGTGAGGTCTGGGAGTCGAAGTCCCCACCCTTCGCAGATTCGGCGAAGGATGGGCCACCCGTAAAACCAACTGCATCGCGGCGGTAGAGTTCCGGGGCGGCGAACGTGGGAAGTCTGGTAAACTGCACGCGGCCAGGGGGGCTGGCTTTTCTGTTATGACAACCGCACAGAGTGCAAAACGAAAAGGTGAGAAGAATACTGCGCCGGTGTACCAGCGTCTGGTGCTGAAACTTTCGGGCGAATCGCTTTCCGGTTCGCACGAATTCGGAATCGATCCGGCGACGATTCAGGGCATTGCGCACGAGGTGAAAGAAGTTCGCGACCTGGGCGTGCAGGTGGCGATCATGGTGGGCGGCGGGAATTTTTTTCGCGGCGCGCGGCAGGGAGAATTAAAAATCGACCGGGCCACGGGCGATTATATGGGCATGCTGGCGACGGTGATTAACGGGCTGGCGCTAGTGGACGCATTGGAAAAAGTGGGATGCCACACGCGGTTGATGAGCGCGATTGAGATGCACCAGGTGGCGGAGCCGTTCATTCGCCGGCGGGCGACGCGGCATCTGGAGAAGGATCGCGTGG
Organism: uncultured Acidobacteriota bacterium; assembly: GCA_963835025.1. Taxonomy (GTDB): domain Bacteria; phylum Acidobacteriota; class Terriglobia; order Acidiferrales; family UBA7541; genus Palsa-295. Next base: position 4,462 of record CAWIEL010000023.1, on the reverse strand, counting down.
TGATTTTCGGGGCGGGAACCGGGAATCCTTATTTTTCGACGGATACGGCGGCGGCTTTGCGCGCGGTGGAAATTAAGGCGCAGGTGATTTTGAAGGCGACGCGAGTGGACGGCGTGTACGATGCGGATCCGGAGAAAGTGAAAGGCGCGAAGAAATTCGAAAAGATTTCGTATCTGGATGTGCTGAAGAAGGGCTTGTCGGTGATGGATTCGACGGCGATTTCGCTGTGCATGGACAACAAAATGCCGATCATCGTATTCGACATGGGCGTGCAGGGAAATCTGAAGCGGGTGGTGCTGGGCGAGCATGTGGGTTCGGTGGTCAGCTGAAATTTGAGCGAGGAAGGAAGATTCGCACATGAGCACGATTGCGACGACGAAAGACGCGATAACGCAGGCCAAGAGCCGGATGGAAAAAGCGGTGGAAGACTTCCGCAAGGAATTGGGCACCGTGCGGACGGGCCGGGCTAACGTTTCCTTGCTGGATCACGTGCGGGTGGATTATCACGGGACGCCGATGGCGATCAATCAGCTGGGGACCATGACGGTGCCGGACGGGACCATGATTGTGATTTCGCCGTGGGATGTGAGCGCGGTGCCGATGATCGACAAGGCGATTCGCACAACGGATTTGGGTTTGAATCCAACCAACGACGGAAAAGTAGTGCGGGTGCCGATTCCCTCTTTAACCGAAGACCGGCGAAAGGATTTGGTGAAGCACGTTCATAAGGTTTTGGAGAATCACAAGACGGCTTTGCGCAATGTGCGCCGGGATGTGAAGGAAGCGGTGGAGAAACTGGAGAAGGACAAGAAGATTGGGGAAGACGACCGGAAGCGGTGTTTGGATGAGTTGGAGAAGTTGTCACAGGCGGAAACGAAGAAGATGGAAGATTTGTCTGCGGGGAAAGAGAAGGAACTTATGGAAGTGAAGTAGGCGTTTTTTTGTGTGGCCATCCGTCGTTAATTTTATTTGTAGCTGCGTAGAATTTCCTCTCGTGGGAATCCATTAAACACAAAGGTTGTTCGCGGCGGTTTGTTGGGCGGAGCTGCGGGCATCGAAGAGAGATCCTTCGTCGCGAAAGGCGCTCCTCTGGATGACGGCCAAGTGCGGGGCACGATGACTCGGCAGTTACCGTCACCACCAGTAATTATGCGTGGTTAATTTAGCGTGCGGACGGTTTCCGGCAGGGCCAGGGTAAAGGTGCAGACGCCGGCGGCCGTGCAGGATAGGGTGCCGCGGCGGACGATTTTGGATGGCGACGGGTCAGGGAAGACGGGGCCGAAATCGATGGCGCGGAGATTTTCGGCGAAGGGTCGAAGGTCGGGGTTGCCGTTGATGAATTTCACGGCTTCGACTTTTGCGGATTTAGTTCCGGGCGCGAGCAGAACGAAAAAATCGGCTTCGGTTTTGGCTTCCAGCAATTTTCCGGCGGCCCAGGTGCGGGATTTCGCCAGCCGGGTTTTGGCCTGCGCGACGAGCGAATCGATCTGAGAATTTTCTCCGAGGAGAAGAGTGAGGCGGGCGCGGGATTCGGGATCGGAGTGCGGAGCCGCGATGGCTTCGGCGTAGAGGCGGATGGCTTCCTGTTTCTGGCCGCGCTTCTCGTAAATTTGGGCGAGATGGTCAGCGACTTCGCCCTGTTGATTGAGCAGCCAGGCGGCGCGCACCAAGCGCTCGGCTTTATCGAGGTCGCCTTTTTTGAAATTTACCCACCCAAGCGTGTCCCAATACACGCCGATGTTGGTCACCTGACTCAAATCGTCGGTAGATAAGTGCGCGAGCTGAATGTTGCGCAGATTCGCGTCGGTGGCGGAGATGGCGGATTCGGCGTACTGCGCGGCGCGATCGAGTTCGATATTGGCCACGGCGAAATCGTAAGCGACATTATTCCAGATTGCGGGGGTGTGGCTGAGGTCGATGCCTTTCTGAAAAGCTTCGAGGGCTTTTTGTTTTTGGCCGCTATTGAGCAGAGCGCGGCCGAGGCTGATTTGTAGTTCGGCGCTGTCGGGCGCGAGGACGGCGGCTTTATCGAGTTCGGGAACGGCTTCGGCGTATTTGTGCTGCTCGAGGAAAAGCGCGCCGAGGGCGGCGTGAGTGACGGGATCGAGCGGGGTGATTTCGAGTTGTTTGCGATAAGCGGCTTCGGCTTCGGGGAATTTCTGGTCCTGCTGCAGGGTGAGACCCAGGTAATTGTTGGCGTGCTGGTCGAAAGAATTTACTTCGAGTTGGCGGCGGAAGGCGGCTTCGGCTTCGGCAAACTGGCGGGTGCGCAGGTAGGCCAGGCCCAGGTCGTTGAAACCTTGCTTGGATTGGGGATCGATTTCTACCGCGCGCTGGAGCAGCGGAATGGCTTCGCGGGGATTTCCGGAATTGAGCGCGGCGGCGCCGGCTTCGATGAGGTCGTCGGCTTTGGCCGTGGCGGGGATTTCCGGGACGCCGGTGGCGTTGTTCTCCACGACGAAGGTTTGGTTTTCGTCGGATTCGACGGCGCGGGAGAAGGCGTCGTAATCGCCGGTGCGAGAGGCCGGGATTTCGTTCATTTTGAAATTGAGAACGCGTTCGGCGGTGAAGAGGTGATTTTCGAAGCGGTAGACGGATTTGAAGTCGGCGTAGTCGCGCGTGACCGAAACTCCTACCGGTGTGAGCGCAGTGAAATTGCTAGGGAGCGTGAGTTTCAGGCTGGTGGTGATATCGAGCGGGCTGCCAAGGTGAATGGGATCCGCGGGATTGACGGGCGGATGCGGCATCCCGAGCGAGAGCAGCGGGATGGTAACTTTGATTTTCTTTTTGGCCCAGTCGAGATAGCCGGACTGCTCGTAATCGAGATCGAGTTCGAAAGGTTTGGTGGTGTCGGTTGGGTCGCTGGGATTCACGTTGGTCACGTTGCCGCGGATGCCGTCCAGTGCGGCGATGGTTTGGCCGAGTTGCTGCCATTCATTTTGCGGAGTGCGGCGGAAGGCGAGGCGGAGAGCGACTTCGTTATCACCGCGGAGAAAATAGCGAAGCTTGGCGGTGAGTTTGCCGAGGTCGCTGACCTGGGCTTCGATTTCGACGTGCTGGGTGGAAAGGAATGGAGGATCGGCGGGCGTGACGGCGATTTTCGCCTGGCCATCGGGCAAGACGACGAGAGCTGATTTGTCGCGCAGGGTGGGGATGAGCAGACGGAAGGGCGCGACTTCGGCGGTGGAATCCATCCAGATGATTTCGGAGCCACTGTGCGCGGCGGTGATCAGATGATCGAACTGCGCGGGCGAGGGGATGGCGGGGTCGAGCGGGCGGAGCAGCGGGATGAGTGCGGGATCGGAGGAGATGCCAACGGAGCCGAGCAGCGCGGAGAGCAGAACGTCTTTGTCTTTGCAGTCGCCGTATTGATTTTTGAAAACTTCGGCGGCGGTGTGAGGCTGGTAGCGGCCGAGGCCGAAAGAAAGACTGACGTAGCGGATGTTCTTGGCGACGTAGGCGTAGAGCGCCTGCATTTTGTCGAGATTGGTGGCGCGGCCGGCAGTGAGTTCGGCGGCTTTGGCGCGAATTTCGGGAGTTGGCTGGTTGCGGTCTTTGGCCAGCGCGGCGTACCAGACGGCGACTTCATTCCAGTTTTTGAAGGTCGTGATCTGAATGTCAGGGATTTTGGGCGGCGGAAGCTTTTTTTCGACGAGGTCGTCGGCGGGGACGGTTAGGTTTACGTGGCGCCAGCGGTAGATGGTGCGGCCGTTCCCGGAGGTGGACGAGAACGGACTTTTCGATTCGTCGATTTGCGCCGTGGAATTGGGGGCCAGGCGCACTTTGCGAATTTCTTCGCCGGTGACGTTGGAGAAGTCGGCGGATTGAATTAATAGCGCGCGGCCGTGAGGGACGTTCACTTCGATTTGTTCATCGAGCACGATGGCGTGGTCGAGAAAGTTCTGTTCGAACCAGAACTGGCCGGGAGCATCGGGCGTAAGTGTGCGGGTAGCAACTTCGTATTCGATGACGTCCTCCGGGTGAAGGTTGGGGACGGTGACGTGCAGTTCTTTGTAGTCGGTGTATTCGGGCGTGTCGCGTTCGACCGGCGCGGTCATTTCTTTGATGGCGTCGGGCTGGGCGGTGAAGGAGGTGCCGTCGGGTTTTAGAACGCGGACGAAGCGAACGTCGATTTTTTCGTTGGCGGAGTTGTAGCCGAAGATGAGATCGCCGAGCTGTTGCACGCCGGCGTCGCTTTGGACTTTGATGCGGGAGCGCAGGGAGCGTTCGGCGGTTCCGTCGTTTTCGAAGCGGGCGGTGAGTGCGTATTTTTCGATGACGAAAGGTTCGGAAGAAAAATCCGGGGCGGTGGCTTTCGGGGTGGGCGGCTGCTGGGTACTGGGCTGGGGTGCGGGCGCGATCAGGGTCTGTTGTGCGGTGACGGAGGCCGATAGGAACAGCGCGCACAGCAGGATTGCAAAACTTCGGATCATTCAGGCTCCCAAGATGATGACGAGCGATG
>CAWIEL010000022.1:0-7747 GCA_963835025.1 uncultured Acidobacteriota bacterium | reverse complement strand
CGCGTAAGAATTTGCCGCACGATGATTGTGGCGCGCGAGAATTGTGGCGCAGAATACATGATGGTGACGGCAGCTGTCCCCGCATTGCGGTCCGCCTTTGGCCGTCATCCAGAGGAGCGCTTTCCGCGACGAAGGATCTCCTTCTTGCCCAGCCCATAACCGAAGCAAGACGCCGTATAGTGTCGTAACGAGAACAGCAGGGAACGATCACAGGAGGGAACTGCAATGCCCGCAACTCCCCAGCCCCAAACCGCCGCCAACGTCCAACAGGTCATACCCTTTTTCCGCATCGCCGATATGGACCGCTCCCTCCGCTTCTACCTAGACGGCCTCGGCTTCACCCTCAAAAATAACTGGGTCGTAGACAGCAAAATCCGCTGGTGCATGCTCGAACTCGGCGGCGCAGCGCTGATGCTGCAAACCTTCCAAAGAAGACGGCAGCAATCCCATCCCCGCCGAAAAACTAGGCGTGGCGTTTCGCTGGCCTTCCAATGCGCCGACGCCGTAGCCCTCTACCGTGAATTCATCTCCCGCGGCATCGCCGCCTCCGAACCCCAAGTCGGCAACAACATGTGGGTCACCACCGTCACCGATCCCGACGGCTACCGCCTAGAATTCGCCAGCGTCACCGACGTCCCCGAAGACACCAAACTCTCGGAGCTGAAATGACATTCGATCATCCTGATTTTCAGATTCTGTTCGACTCGTTGCTCCGCATGTCGCAGTCCTTGCTGAAGATTCAGGGTCGTACTGCTGATCGGCGCGATGGTTACCCAGGATGGAAAACCAGCGCATGTGGGCGCCGCGCCGAAAGAGGAACAGCCGGGCGGCAAATCACGTTGCAACTCCTCGAGTCCGGCCTGCGGAACTTTGCGGCAAAGGGAACGTGCCGCGCCGCCGGCATGGCGATCGATACTCGCCTCAAGGACAACAACGACTGGAAAGATGCGATCTGGATGCGAATGGCCGAAGCCGGAGGAAAATCTCAGGGCGTGTTTGTGCCATACGCCAAATCCTGGGTGGGCGGTTTCAAATTCGGACATCCGTTTACCGCTCCCGATCAGCTTGGGATTTTCGTTACAAGTGCCGCACCAGCGCCGACTGTTCAACCGAACCGTCCCAATTAGCGCCGCCGTGTGCCGCACTCTTTTCGGTCTCTTCCTGTGCCCTCTCTCCTGTGACGCAGCGCTACTTCAAATTCGAGAGCCCTAGGGTTGCGCTTTTTGCCCCTCAGCGCCGTAACTTGACGTTTCCGCGACCATCTGCGCCTTATACTAAAGCTGCGTAGCAATCTCCCCGCCACCGAAACCAAATGACCATCAACGACTGGCTCCCAAAATCCATCCAATGCCTTAGGGATTACAACCGCCATAAATTTCTCGGCGACTTGGTCGCCGGCATCACCGTGGGTTTCGTAGCCCTCCCGCTGGCCATGGCTTTCGCCATCGCCTCCGGCGTCACGCCCCAGGCCGGGCTCTACACCGCGATCATTGCCGGCTTCCTGATCTCACTCTCTCGGCGGCTCGGCCACTCAGATCGGCGGACCTACTGGCGCATTCGTCGTGGTCGTCTACGGCATCGTCGCGAAATATGGCCTCGACGGCCTGTACATGTGCACGCTCATGGCGGGAGTGATGCTCGTAATCCTCGGGCATCACTGGCCTCGGCATCGGCCGTGAAATTCATCCCCCGCCCGGTGGTCGTCGGATTCACCAACGGCATCGCGGTCATCATCGCCAGCACGCAAATCAAAGATTTCTTCGGCCTGCAAATCGAAAAAGTCCCCGGCGAATTCCTGGCCCGCATGGAAGCCCTCGCTCGCAATTTCCGCACGCTTTCGCCGGCCACCACCGCCCTCTCGGTTGTTTTCGCTGGCGGTCATCGTCGTTTGCATGCGCTACGTGAAAAAAGTTCCGGGCTACATCGTCGCGCTCTTCGCTCGGCACCGCGATCGTAGTGGCTTTCAAGCTTCCGGTCGAGACGATCGGAACCCGCTTCGGCGGAATTCCCATCGGGCCTGCCCGCATCTGAATATTCCGCGCTTTCATTTGGACCTGATGCGCCCGCTCATCTCGCCGGCGATGACCGTCGCCATGCTCGGCGCCATCGAGTCGCTGATGTCCGCCGTGGTTTCCGACCGCATGAGCCACACCAAACACAATCCCAATGTCGAACTCGTGGCCCAGGGCATCGCCAATATTGTCTCGCCCCTCTTCGGCGGCTTGCCCGCTACCGGAGCCATCGCCCGCACCGCCACCAACATTCGTTCCGGCGCGAAAACCCCAGTAGCCGGAATGATTCACGCTCTCACCCTGCTGGCAATCATTCTCTTTGCCGCCCCGCTCGCGCGGTTCATCCCGCTCTCCGTACTCGCCGCCATCCTGCTGGTGGTTTCGTACAACATGGGCGAATGGAAAGAAATCCCGCAACTGCTGAAGCTCTCGCCGCTCGATATCGGCATCTGGCTGGTCACTTTCACCCTCACCGTTTTCGCCGACCTCACCGTCGCCGTCGAAGCCGGCATGATCCTCGCCGCCCTCGTTTTCATCCGCAAAGTCACCGAAACCACCACCGTTTCCGCCGTCACCGACGAATACATGCAGGACGGCTACGCCCACATCTTGCAGGACAAGGTAATCCCGGACTACGTCGCCATCTTCCGCATCCACGGCCCATTTCTTTTCGGCGCCACCGACAAGATCGACGAAATTCTCACCCGCATCCCGGCGCCTGCCGCCGATCGTCATCCTTCGCCTCCGCAATATGACCGCCATCGACGCCACCGGCTTGCAGGCTCTCGAAAATCTTGCCGACGCCGTGCACACCTCCGGCCGGGGACTGATTTTGTGCGGCGCGCGGGAGCAGCCCGCGCGCCTGATGCAGCAGGCTGAATTCGAACAGCATGTCGGCGGGGAAAATATTTCAAGAAGCGTGGCCGACGCCCTCGAGCGAGCTATCAGCCTTTATGCCACGATGAAAGAAAGCGCCACACCGCCGGTGGCCTGATCGCCTCGGCAGTTGCAGGCGCCGTTGCCCTTACGGGTGCCGCACTCTTTGCGCCTTTCCTTCCAGCAAAGGGTGCGGGTTTAGACTCCCCGCGTTGCACCCTCAAAATATTTCACCGAAAGCAAGACGCGGTCGACTCGCATCTATTCCGGCCGTTGTCCCATGGCCTGCACCATCTCGTCATGCGCTCCCAAATAATCCAGTTGCGACTGCAGCAGCATCGTCCGCGCATCCAACTCCTGCGCCACCGCCGCATCCGCCTGCGATTTCAGCGCCGACCCTTGCGCCAATTCCTGCGCCGTAGTCCGTCGTGATTCAGTGCGCAATGCCAGCAGCTGCTCCGAAACTGTCATCATTTCTCTCGTGCGATCCAATTTGTTCTCCGCCGTTTGCACCCGTACCTCGACTTCTTCCGTCACCCGCGCCAGATTTTCCTTAGCCTCGTTGAGCACCGAATCGCTTTCGCGTAGCTCGGCGCGCCGCCGCCCTCCATCGAAAATATCGTAGGTGAACGAAATTCCAAACGTCCCGAAGTTCCGCGCCAGAAACGGCACGTCGTTCGCATAGGTGTACCGCGCAAAGGCCGACAAATCCGGAATGTAATCCGCCTTGCTCAGCTGGTGCGCCGCCGTCGCTTTGCGCACCTCGTCCCGTGCCGCCAGAATTTCTGGATGCGATTCCAGCGCCGTCTTGATGCACGCTTCCGGCTCGCAGCTCGCCGGCACCTGCGGCACATTCGGATCCAAATCCAGCCGCGTATTCAGCGGCAGCCCGATCGCGTCGTTCATTTCCAGCGTCAAATCCGAAAGCTCCAGCTCGGTGCTCAATAATTCCTGCTTGGCCTGCAAAGTTCGCGCCGTGCTCTCGATCAAATCCTGCTGCAGCGTGCTGCCGTACTTCACTTCCGCACCGCGTTGGTTCTGTAATTCCTGCGCCGCCGCGATCCGCGCCTCTACCGCGCCGCGGTGCGATTGCGCGATCAGCAGCTTGTAATAAATTTCATGAACCTTCAGCGCGATCTCATTCGTGGTCTCCTGCGCGCTCGCCCGCGATGCGTCCAGATTCGCCTGCGCCATGTCGTTCGCCGGCTTCACCTTGGTAAATAGCGGCGTGATCGGCTGCACTAAGCCAGTTCCACTCGTCACAAACGTCTTTCCACCTTGATTGATCGTCACGGAATGATCCGGATTCGGGCTGCCGTTGATATTTCCCAATTCGCCCGCCGCGATCTGGATAAATTGCGTGTCGGTCACCTTCAGCACGTTGGTCTCATTCTTAATCTGCGGAAAATATCCGCTGCGCGCCTTTTCCTTCGCATGCAGGCTCTCTTCCACCTTGTATCCGGCAATCTTAATCACGTGGTTGTGCTGCAGCGCCAGTTGGACCGCCTCCTGGATCGTGATGTGCCGCGTCGCCGAAGCTGCCGGTGTACGTGTGGGCGCTGCCTCTTGCGCCATCGCCGCCGACCAGCTGCCGAGCAACGCCACCGCCATCACCAATCGAATCCGCCAACTCATAATTTCGCCTCCCGAAATAAAAAGCGGCTCACGCCCGCACCTGCACGCGCCATCGCGATCAGTTCACGTCGAAATCGCGATACGTCAGCGGCGCCCGCCGCAGCAAAAACGCCAGCACCAGCGCCGCGACGCAGGCCCAAGCCACCAGATGAAATCCATCAATAAATGTCAGCGTATAAGCTTGCAAACGCACCCGCGCCCCGACCAATCCCGCTGCGCGACCCGTCGCTGCGGCTAGCCCCGCCGACTTCGAATACAGCCCGGCCGTCAACTGGCTCACGCTTGAATCGGTAATCCAATTTCCGCCCTGCACATGCAGCCCCAGCAAATTCGAATGCAGTTTCTCGCGGGTGGCGATGAAGTGGCCCATGAACGTTGCCCCGATTTCTCCGCCAAACAAACGCACCACGTGGAAGAACGCCGAAAAGGTCAGCGCCCGCTGCGGGCTGGACAATCCTCCCGACGCAATCGCCTGCAAAATAATCGTCGCCACCAAACCAATAAACGCGAACGATTGCCCCACGCCCATCAGCAATTCCGTCCGGTAGAAATTCTGCGCCGACCAGGCACTCGATAGCGTCGCGTTCAGCACGCACGCGAACGCGATGCCCGTAAATCCAAAAGCCATCAACAGCCGGGAATCGAGCCCGCCCAGCAGCAGTATCGCCGCGATGAACGCGATCAAAATCTGCGGCGTCGCGGTCCAGATCAGCGCCGGCCCAATCTGATCCGCCTCGAAGCCATGAATCGCCAATACCTGCGGCACCAAAATCACCGTCGAGAGCAGGCAGAATCGGAACAGGATCAGCGCCAAGCACAAAATCTGCGTGTTCCATTGCCGCAGATACGGTAAATCCACCAGCGGATTCGGCTGCATCAGCCGCCGCACCACCGAACCCGCCAAAAATATCGACCCGCCAACAAACAGCGCCACGAAAAGTCCCGACCGCCACCAATCCAGCCGCTGCCCCTGATCCAGCGCCGCAAAAAGCATCGCGAACCCGGCGCTCGCGTACAGAAAGCCGCGGAAGCTCGGAACACCTCCTGATTTTTTCTCGCCAGTTTTCGGTGCTGGCGCCGGAATCCCCAGGTAAATACACAAAATCATCACCGGCGTAAGCAGCGCCGTAACCCAAAACATCCAGTGCCAGGAAAGATGATCCCGAAAAAATCCATACATCGAGGGCGCGATGTTCACCGCTCCATCCACCGAGGTTGCGTAGAACGCCAGAGTGAACGGCAGAAACTTCGGAGGAATATTCCGCAGCGCGAAGGTCAGCGTCAGCGGGTAAAACGTCCCGGACGTCAAGCCCGCCAAAACCAACGCCGTAATCAGCAAACTGTAGTTGTGAATCAAAGGCAGGCCGGCGCAGATCAACGTGAACGCCGTCGCCGCCCCCAGCAATACCCGCCGCGGCCCCAGCAATCCGCCGAGGTAAACCGTAAACGGCCCGATAAACATCAGCGCAATGTTGAAAGCGCTGCCGATCCACGAGCCATCGTCGTAGCTGATGCCCACGTGGCCCTTCAGGTCCGCCAAGCCCAGCGTAATCATCCGCCCCGCCAGCGTGACGATTCCCGCGCCCATAATCACGCCCGCGATGCCGATCAGCGGGCTTTTTGAAAGGTCCGCCGGGGCGGCAGCCATCAGCGCGTGCGCAATTTTCGCTGCCGTGGGTGGCGCGTGGGGAACTGCTGCCGGACTGCCTGGCGCCGTAGAAGCACTTGAAGCGGCCATCGTCCGCCTATTCCTTGGTCCGCACGGTGGCCGTCACCGAAAGCCCCGGACGCAAAGCCGCCGCCGCGTTTTCATCGTCGAACGCGATCTTCACCGGAATTCTTTGCACCACCTTGGTGAAATTCCCGGTAGCGTTGTCCGGAGGCAGCAACGCCACCTGCGAACCGCTGGCCGGCGCGATCTCGACCACTTTTCCTTTCAGCACCTTGTCCGGGTATTCGTCGACGCGAATATCCGCCGGGTCGCCGATTTTCATGTGGGTCAGCTGCGTCTCACGATAATTCGCCAGCACCCACTTGTTTTTGCTCACGAACAAAATCACCTGCGTCCCGGGAGAAACCAGTTGCCCCGGCCGCACCTGGCGCTCGCCCACCGTGCCATCGCCCGGCGAATCAATCTTGGTGTAGCCGAAATTAACTTGCGCCGCGGTCAACGCCGCTTCTTTGGCATGCAGGTCGGCCACCAGCTGCACATCCTGCGATTCCAAAACCGCCTTACCCTTGCGCTCCGCTTCCACCGCCAGTTCGTTGCTGCGCAGCAAAGTTTTGGCCTGCACCAGGTCCGCCTCGCGGCTGGCCAGTTGCGCCGCGAACCTTTCCTGATCCGCCACCGCTTTTTCCACCGTCTGCTGCGTCGATGAATTCACCTGCAGCAGCGATTCCTGCCGCGCACGTTCTGCCTTGGTCCGCGTCACGTCCGCCTGCGCCGCGGCAATCCCGGCCTGCGCCGCCACAATTTCTGCGTTGGCTTGGTCGATGCCGGCCTGCGCTCGCTCGATCTTCGTGTCCTGCAGCTCCCGCTGGCGGTGATTGTTCTCGATCGCCGCCTTGGCCGCCTCAATCGCCGCCGTCGCCTGCGCTACCACCGCGCCGTAGTCGTCATCCTGAAGCTGCGCGATCGGATCGCCCTTGTGCACCTGCTGGTAGTCCGAGACTTTCACTTCCTTCACAATGCCTGCGACCTTGGTGCTCAACGGCGTCAAATCTCCCCGCACGTAGGCGTCGTCGGTCACTTGCTCCGCGCGCCCGCCTTCCCAGGCATTCCAATTCCAGGTCAGCGTGAACACCAACACCGCGATCAATAGCACCACCACCAACGGAACCAAATACCGCCGCCAGGCCGGCTCGGCCGCTGGTTGCGGTGCAACGTGCGCCGGCTCAGCGGCCTTAGCTGGGGCAGAAGCGGGACTAGACGCGGACGCCATAATCAAAAACCTCCAAAGGTGCAAATATCACAAAGCACGCGAAGTTCGAAAGACCTTCCTCCGCACAAACTCATACCTGATTTCACCCCTCTGATGCTCGGCGCGTTTGCCTCGGTATATTCTTTTTTTTTCGAAGCCGGATCTCTTGCGTCGTCTGCCGGCGAGGGTGTCATCCCGAGCGTAGCGAGGGATGTGCTTTTCTCGCTGAGAGTCCGCAAACACTCGCGAAGGAAACCTCAGCAAGCGCGCTGGGCATTACGCGGCAAATTCTCCAGGACGCTC
>CAWIEL010000021.1:0-6111 GCA_963835025.1 uncultured Acidobacteriota bacterium | reverse complement strand
ATAGAGCCCCAGCGAAACGCCAACCACGTCCAGCGCTTTTGTTCGTCACTCATTCGGATAGCTGCCCGATGTGGTATATAGAACGGTAATATGCGCGTCGATCAACGCCCAAAGGGCCTCGCCACTACGGCGATTCTCATGTCGATCACAAACGCGATAGGCTGGCTGATCATCGACTCGTCCAAACCTCATGTAGGCCTTCTCTTCGTTGCAATTACGATCACGATTGCAATCGGCTACGTCGTGATCTGGTTTTACTGGAAGGGCAAAAACTGGGCACGGATTCTCGTTCTTTTGACCTGTTTGCTTTCTCTGTTCAACCTTTTGCAGTGGAACCGGATCGGATTCGCCGAACGGGTGATGGTTGGATCAGAGGCTGTGCTGGCGATTTTTCTTCTCTATTGGCTCAATACTCCGGGTGTGAAGGATTTTTTTCGTAGCGAGCGTACCGCAGTCGCCTGATCCACGCGTGAACAAATCTCACCGCGAAAAAACCACGCCGTGGGGCGCGCCGGAGCCTTTCCAGCCGTGAGGCCAATCGCGATTGGCGAAATCGAAGCCGGGTTTGCCGTTGGCGTCGTGAAACGCGGTGTCGACGCTGACTGCTCCGGTGGCCTCATCGAGTTTCAGCAGGTACAGCCGATTCTCGTTGCCGGTTACCACCAGGCGATGCGTCTTGGCGTCCCAGCCGGTCCAGTGCGAAAAATATTTGCCGCTCAGCGCGAGCCGCGAAACTTCCTTCGGGTTCGCGCCATCGGAAATATCCAGGACGATCACGCCGTGGATCGCCGGCACGCTTTGCACCAGAAAATGTCCGACGATAGTCGGCACGCCGCAGAACGAACCGGGAAAAGTCCAGACCAGTTTTGATTTCGGCGCGTCGCTCGCGATATCGGTTGCCAGGTTCGTGATGCGTTCGATGCCGCAGCCCAGCGTCTGCACGTAGACCGCGCCATCCGCGCCGAGCCGCGGCTCCTCCGGGCTGATCTGCCCGTAGTGATTCGCGCCCACGTCGAGAAATTCGGTGTGCAGAAGTTTCAGGTCGGAGAGCCGCCACACCTGATAGGTGACGCCGGCAAAAACATATTCGTCGTGCATCGACGAATTGGTGGAAACGATGCGGTCAATATCCGGCATCACCACCAAGCTGTACGGCGTCAGCAGCGCGTCCGGAAACGCCGGGTCCGCCGAACTCGCCGAGCGCACCACTTTGCCGGCGTCGTCAATTTCCACGATGCCGCCGCTCTGCCCCATTTGATTTTGGTCGCTGCCGGGATGCTTGTGCTGGAACGCCGCCAGCACGTGCCCATTCGGCAGCCGCAAATACGAATGCGGATGCATGTAGCCGTCCATGTCGGTGAACGAGGTGACCATCTGCGGGTGCAGCGCATCGCGCACGTCAAAAATAAAAGTGCGCCCGGCGATGTGATCGTTGGCGAAGAGCATTCCGCTGGCCGGCATCACGTATTCGGTGTGATGCACCTGCATGGTCTGCTGGTCGGTCACCACCGTGGTCATCAATTTGCCGTAAGTCGCCGAAGCCGGATCCGCATCGATCACCGCCAGGAATTCCATCCCCTGTTTCGCCGCGTCGCCCGTCCAGGCAAACATGTAATGCCCCGCCGCGGCATCCGCAGCCGCCGGCTGCGCCGCGGGCGGCGCCGCCGACGCCACTGCATCCTGCGGCTGCGCCGGAATATTCGCGGCGCAAATCAAAATGATCAAACCTGCCAGAACCGCAACGAAGCGAGACACAGAAAATCCTCCGGTGGAAGAAAAACGCGCGCGCTGTTCGCCCGCGAGCATATCAAACTCGCCCCAAACGGCAGCAAGGAACCGTGGGCAAGGTCGATGATGCGCCAGCTTACCTTGGAGTGCGGCGGCTTGCCGCCGCTTTTGCCGAGTGAAGTTGGGGCTGGCGTCGGTTGGGGATCGAGACTCGGCGTGCAGACGCCCATCGCCAAAGGAAAAACAGTTTGGCTCGAGCCGGTCACCGACAAGGATTACAACAGCGCGAAATAGAAAATCGCTCCGGTGCTACGGCTCAGCGGGCGTCTTACTTCGCATCGCGCGAACCAAACCGATAAGTCCACTCACCAAGAGAAAAAGCCCCAGAAGAAGGAAAGCAAAGTACGAAGTCCAACCGCCTTCTTGCCCAGAAAGATAGAAGTCGTAATCGTGGTGGATAATCTCGTACAGCGATATAACTACCAACACGAGTCCGAAGATCATAAAAGAAATACTATCCCACCGTTTCGCCATACTCCGCGCAGGGTAGGACGATTCCACGCAAATGTCCACAACACCATCGCCCTGCGCCGTCCTGGAAACTCCGTCCTATTTCGACCAAGCGGATCGTCTACCCAGCACTCCTTTTGCCAGCGACTTAACGGAACACTACGCGCGGAGTCTCCGTGCTAGTATTGCCAAAAATGAGCGAGCCCAAACGCATCCTCTATCGAGGCGCGCCGATGATCGAAGGGTGGCCCGAGAAGATTTTTGCGGCACAGGAGATCGCCGCATTCGCGGTAGATGGTCGAAAGGTTGGACGCGTCCGCTATGGCGACGAGCACGATGACTGGGGCGCGCATCTGCGCGCTTGTCACGATTGCCGCGTAATCAAGAACGAATTCCATGTGCCGGGGTGCGACGTAGAAGAGTGCCCAGTTTGCGGTGAGCAAGCAATCTCGTGCGACTGCCCACTCGAAGAGATCAGACCAACACCCACATCGTGACCGCCATCAGGCCGGTGCTCTAATTCCCCGCTGCCGCTGGCGCACCCGGCTGAAATCCGGCTACGCCGAATTGCCATAGCGCGAAGCTGAAAATGTCTCCATACAATTCGTCGCGCTGCGTTTTGGTCGAGCCAATTCCGTGGCCGGCGTCGTAATCCACCCGCAGCAGCACCGGTTTGCCACTGGAAGTCGCCGCCTGCAGCGGCGCCGCCATTTTGCCCGGCTCCCAGGAAGCGACCCGTGGATCGTTCCAGCCGGTGGTGACCATCACCGCCGGATACGGCGTGCCATCCTTAATATGATGATAGGCGCTCATCTCATACAGCGCTTTGAACCCGTCCGCTTCGGTCACCGTTCCGGTCTCCGGTATGTTCGGCGGGCCGTTGGGGCTGAATTCGGAACGCACCATGTCGGAATCCGGCACCAGATCGAACGCGGCCGCAAACAAATCGGGACGCTCGGTGATCGATCGTCCCACGAAAATTCCTCCTGCGCTGCCGCCCAGAATCGCCAGCTTCGAAGCCGAAGTATATTTCCGATCGATCAAATATTGCGCGCAGGCAATCGCGTCTTTCCAGGTATTCGGCTTGGTTAATTTTTTCCCCGCCAGATGCCACTCTTCGCCGTATTCGCCGCCGCCGCGGACGTGCGCCGTGGCGATAATTCCGCCGCGCTCGTACCAGGCCACGAATATCGGATCGAAATACGGATCGGAAGTGATTCCGTAGGCGCCGTAACCTTCCAGAATCGTCGGGGCCGATCCATCCAGCTTGGTGCCCTTCTTGAAAACGATGGAGAGCGGCACCATGGTGCCGTCCCAACTTTTCGCCTTCACTTCCAGGGATTGCAAATCCGTCGGCGCATCATACGGGCCCAGCGGCTGCAGTTTGGTGTCCATGGTTTTTCCGTTCGCCGGATCGTAGGCATAGATGGATTGCGCCCTGGTCCACGAATCGATGGTCAACAGCACTCCCGGCACGCGCTGATCGGCCGCGGCAATCGAGATAATTCCTTCCGCCGGCAAGGTCATTTGTTGCGGCGCGGGTTGCGCGGAGCCGCTGGCGTACGGCACCCGCAACAGCCGGCCCAATCCGCCGTCGAGTTGCTGCACGTAGACCGCGTCCGCAGCGGCCGACAGGCCCTTGATCACCGCCTGGCTTTCCGGGACCACCACCGTCGCGTGCGCCACCTCCGGATTCGAAAGCGTGGTGTGCAGCACCTGGAATCGCGGCGCGTTTTTATGCGAGAGCAAAAACACCTCGTCGCCCTTGTAGTCGAGCGAAGTGACCTCGTCTTCCACGTCGCACAATTTTTTCCAGGGAATATTTCCGCCGGCCAGGCTGGCCACCGGCGCCACATACAACGTTGCTTCGATCGCCACGCCGTGCAACACAAACCCGATCGCGTACTTCGAGTCCGGCACGGCCTGCACAAACGGCAGATCGGTCGGATCGAATTTTGCTCCCGGCGCGCCGTCGCCGAAAATCAGCCGGTCTTTTTCTGGATCGGTGCCGACCACGTGCAAATATACCCGGCTCAGTAATTCCTTATCGTTCGGCCCCGAACTGGGTCCGAGTTTTTGCAGACGGTTATAGGTAAAAGAATGTCCATCGGGCAGCCAGCTGGGCCCGCCGAACTGCGCGCGGTCGATGGTCTCGCCGGATTCTTTCCCGGTCTGCACCTCGAAGATGTGAATCGTAGCGTCTTCCGATCCCGCCAGCGACAAGCCCGCCACCACCCATCGCCCATCCTGCGAAACCGCGTAGTAGCTGATCACCGCGTGCGCGCCGGAGCCGCCGGCAAATTTCGCCGGGTCCACTAAAAGTTTTTCCGCGCCGCTCAATCCCGCGCGCGTATACAGCTTCCCCACTTCTTCGGAAGCCAGCCGCTTCATGTAGAAATACGTGTCGCCCGGCATTCGTCGAATATCGGACACCGCCGCGGGCGTGCTGTCGGTCAGCTCTTTGAGCCGCGCCTGCATCGCGTCGCGCCCCGGTATGGCGCCCAGTTGCTGCCGCGTATAATCATTCTCGGCCTTGAACCACGCCGCCACTTCCGCATCTTTGAGATTTTCAAAGTAGCGATACGGATCGTCGACCTTCACTCCGAAATATTCGTCGGTAACCACCCGCACCGGCGCCACCGGCGGCTTGGCCGCCGTCGGAGCACTTTGAGCCGGCGCCGCAGGCGCGGCGCTGCCCGCGCGACCGGCGCGACCAGCAGCGTGCAAAAAGCGATCGGCGCGAAAAGTAAAGATGCAAAGCCCCGGAGCGTCGGCTGCGTGAATTGTCGTGCGGACATTTCCTTTGCCTCCATGAATGAATGCCGTAGCGCGGGGAGTCAGCGCTAGATACGATTTCAATTTAGGCGGGCCCAAAACCCCGCGATGATATTTTCCGCCGCCAGCTTCCGTCAATCGCATCCGCGCTAAGATATACTTGCCGATAAATAAATCAGACAAGGTCACCATGCCGCAACGTCGACCAAATAAGACACACAATGCCGAAATCGACCCAAAATCTCCCTGGAAAGTGACGCTCAGGAATTGGAATTGGTCGTACAGCTACAAAACGTCGATCTCTGAATGGAATTCCCTGCTGGCGCGAGCGAAGAACGGCGACCCGGGAGCCGAATGGGAAGTGGCGGATCGCCTCGCGGACGGATGCAAGGACCATCAAGGGAAAATAATTGTGCGGCGCTCCGCCGCGAAAGCGGTTCGGTGGTTTAGGCGAGCCGCGGAGCACGGCAGCGTCCCGGCGCAAATCAATTTGGGAGTTCTACTCGGTGATGGACGCGGTGTCAGAAAAAATGTCGATGAAGCACTCATCTGGCTGAAGAAAGCGCTCCGCGCCGGAGATTCGGGCGCAGCTCACAACATCGCAATAACCTATCGAGAAAACGGGAATCTGAGGGCGGCCTTCCAATGGTTTCGCAGAGCCGCTGACGCGGGCGACGGCGAGGCTCTGGTTCAGCTTGGGATTCACTACTACTGGGGCAAGGGCTGCAGCTTAAATCCGCGAGCCGCCGTTCACTGTTTCCGCGCCGCAACAAACTCGAAAAACATATCCGGCTCGGGAAAAGATGACGCCTTTTTCTTTCTTGGCGTCAGCTGCCAAGAAGGTCGCGGCGTGCCGGTTTCACTGCCAAACGCCAGGAAATTCTTCAAACGCGCAAACATCGACGGCGACCATCCAGCGGCCGCCAAGGCGCTGAGCAAGCTGCAGACCTAGCGCCTCAACCATCAGCCTTTCGTGCTAATTCCCTGCTGCAACTGCCGGCCGAAATCCCGCTACGCCGAATTGCCATAGCGCGAGACTGAAAATGTCTCCATACAATTCGCCGCGCTGCGTTTTGGTCGAGCCAATTCCGTGGGGTT
>CAWIEL010000020.1:0-6773 GCA_963835025.1 uncultured Acidobacteriota bacterium | reverse complement strand
ACTCGCTCATTGCAAGTAATGATACCCGCCACCGCGAAAACGTTGCATGATCCGCTTCTCCTAGCAGTTCAGTCCACCACCCAAACCGCACTTGGCCGTCATCCAGAGGAGCGCCTCTGGCGACGAAGGATCTCCTTCTTGCCCAGCCCCCCACACCGCGCCCGACGCTTTCAACACTCTTGACACTCACGCCGCGCTGATACAACGTTCCATGCTCAATCTTCGAGAAGGAGATGCTTCCCGTGAAGTCCTCCGCCCTACCGCGCATCTTACTCATCGGACTCCTGGCATTCTGCCTCGCGCTTCCGGCGCTGCCGCAAACCGCCGCGCCAAATACCTCCGCCATCCTCTTCAAAAATGTCCGCATCTTCAACGGCACCGCGCAACTCCCCGCCCCGCAAACGTCCTCATCGTCGGCAACAAAATCACGAAAATCTCCGCCGCCCCCTCCCCGCGCCCGACAGCGCCACGCTCACCACCATCGACGGCGCCGGCCGCACGCTGATGCCCGGCCTGATCGACGCGCACGTGCACATGATGTTCAACAGCCTGTCGGCGGTGGCCATGCTGGTCAGCGACATTGGTTTTGTGAATCTGGTTTCCGGCCAGGCCGCCGGAGCCATGTTGATGCGCGGCTTACACCAGCGTGCGCGATATGGGCGGCCCCTCGTTCGGCCTGAAGAACGCCATCGACGCAGGCATCATTCCCGGCCCGCGCATCTGGCCCTCCGGCGCCATGATCTCGCAGACCGGCGGCCACGGCGATTTTCGTTTTCCCACCGATCTGCCCGCGCGCCCGGACAGCTTCAGCTACACCGAACGCATCGGCGCCGCGGCCATCGCCGACGATCCCGCGACGGTCCGCAAACGCGCCCGCGAACAGCTGGCGCTAGGCGCCAGCCAAATTAAACTGATGGCCGGCGGCGGAGTCTCCTCCGCCTTCGATCCGCTGGACGTAACCCAGTACACCGTGGAAGAACTGCGCGCCGCGGTCGAAGCCGCCGAAAATTGGGGCACCTACGTCACCGTCCACGCCTACACCCCGCGCGCGGTGCGCCAGGCCATCGAAGCCGGAGTCAAATGCATCGAGCACGGCCAGCTACTCGACGAACCCACGGTGAAACTCATGGCCGAAAAAAATATCTGGTGGAGTTTGCAGCCCTTCCCCGACGATGAGCCCGTCGCCCCACGCCGAACGCTCGCCCAGCCGCATCAAGCAGCTCACATGTACGCTGGGACCGACAACGCCTACAAGCTCGCCAAGAAGTACAACATAAAAACCGCGTGGGGTACCGACATTCTCTTCTCCGCCGATAATCGCGCGCTGCAAAACAGTCAGCTCACCAAAATGACCCGCTGGTACACGCCGGCCCAAGTGCTAAAGATGGCCACCGCCGACAACGCCGAACTCCTCGCGCTCTCCGGCCCACGCAACCCTTACCCCGGAAAACTCGGCGTCGTCCCCGAAGGCGCGCTAGCCGATCTACTGCTGGTCGACGGCGACCCCGTCGCGAATATTCAATTGATCGAAGATCCCGCAAAGAATTTAGTGGTCATCGTGAAAGACGGAAAACTCTACAAAAACCTCCTAGCCCACTAACGAAGCGAGCCGCAGGTTTTCCGGGTGGCTGCGCGATGTAAGCACGAGCGCAAAACATTTTAGAGTGCGGTGGCTCTGCCACCGCTTTTGACACGTCGCCCACGCCGCCCAAATGATCGAGCGCGAAGCGCGGCGTAAAGCACACCCCACTGAGAGTGGGGTGCAGACAGGCTGAGAGCCTATCCCACTCGTCGTAGCGCGGCCCACGTTGCCCTTAGCGATCCAGCGCGAAGCGCCGCCGCAATCCTCGCGTCACTAAAAACCTGTCGTCATTCTGAGGAGCGCCTTTCGCGACGAAGAATCTCATCCATGCTGCAGCGCCCAGACCTTCACGACAAAGACGCGCTCGACGTGATGGCCGGCGAAACTGACTGGATGGGATTCTTCGCTGGCGCTCAGAATGACGCCGGTGTAGGTGTCGCGCTTCGCGTTCCCGTTCTGCTATTATCGCTGTGAATGACGCCCCAGGCCGCCCCAAAGCCGAAAGCCAAGCCCACCATTCGCTTCACCGCGAAATTTGCTGCGCCCACGCCCGGCGCCAAATCCGACGCAGTGATCCTGATTCTGCCGCCGAAAGCCGCCGCCGCGCTGGGCACCCGGGGCAACGTCATGGTCGAAGGCGCGATCAACGCTTTCCCTTTTCGCGCCGCGATCGAAGTGAACGTGAAAGGCGTCCACTCGCTCGCGGTGAATAAATCCATGCGCCGCGCCGCCGGCGCCGACGCGCTCGAAACCGTCACCGTGGAAATTACCCGCGCCGGCGACGAACCGGAAATGCGCGTGCCCGACGATTTGCGTCAGGCGCTGGCCGCCGCCGGCCCGCAGTCGCGAGCCGGCTGGGACGACATCACGCCCCTCGCCCGCCGCGACTGGATTTTCTCCATCACTTCCGCCAAGCAACCGGAAACGCGCCAGCGCCGCATCGCCAAAGCCGTCGACATGCTCGCCACCGGCAAGCGCCGCCTCTGCTGCTTCCCCGGCGTAAAATGGATCATGCGCGACAACGAAAAAACCTGCGGCATGTGGCAACCGCTGCCGACTTCCAAATCCTAGCAATAGAGCGATCTCGTTCCGTTTCACGCGCTGTCTGCACCCCCGTCCTTAGGCAGGTGTCAGCCTGTCCTACACCTAGCCGCCGTTTCGGCCTACCCGAAATCCGCTGGCTTCGCGCAGCGCGTCGGCGTCCATCAGCTTGCCGCCCATCATGACCGTGCGCGTGTTGCGCAGGTCGCCGATGCGTCGCGAAGGATCGCCTTCCACCAGCACCAGATCCGCATTCTTGCCCACGCTGATCGAGCCAACGTTCGCATCCACGCCAAGGAGATGCGCCGGCGCCAGCGTGGCCGCGGCCAACGCCTCCGACGGCGTGAATCCCGCGGCCACATACAATTCCAGTTCGCGGACCAGTTCGAGGCCCGTTCCGTCCGTTCCGGCGACGATGGCAACTCCGGCGGTGTGCATCGCAGCGACCAGCGCGGAGAGTTTCGCAAAACTCGCGCGATAATCCGCCCGAGTCAAATCCTTGGGCACCGCGAAGCCTCCTTGCCGGAAACCTCGTTCGGTCGTCGGAGGCAACGTGCCGACGAACGGCGCATAGGCCGGCGAGAGATCGCCATTCTCCGGCACAAAAAGCGATTCGGCGACAACCAAAGTCGGATCCGACGCGATTTTTTTCGCGGCCATGGTGGTCACCAGATTTTTTATCGGCGGCGCGTTCAGGTCCACGTCCTTGGCGTAACGCCCGGTGCCTTCAAAACGATTGATCCCGTTCGAAGTGTTGACGATCGAATCCGGCATCGCCTCCATCATCACAAAATAAATGTGGGTGATTTCGTCATAGCCCGCGGCAATCGCCTGCGAAGGACGCATCCCCGCCGGCACATGCCCGTGAACGTGCAATCCCAGCTTGTGCGCTTCGGCCGCCGCCGGCGCCACCCACGCCGGATTGTAGGTGCCATAAAATTTAATTCCGGTGAATCCGTCGGCTTTCGCCTTGTCCACCGCGGCGATCGCTTCCGCTTCGGAAGTCACCACCGTGCCGAGCTGCGCGGTATTCGGCCCTTTGCCATCGATCAACACCGACGGATACACCTTCGGCGAAAGCAATTCGCCTTTGGCCCGCCGCGCGGCGCGCGCGATCGTCAGCTGATTGTCGTTTCCCGGATCGCGAATCGATGTGATTCCCAGCGACAACAAAAATGGCCCGGCAGAATCGTCGGGGAAATGTTGATGCGAATCCCACAGCCCCGGCACCAAAGTTTTTCCGGCGCCATCGATAATTTGCGCGCCAGCCGGTGCGGATGTGCTCCTGGATGGCCCGGCGGCAACGATCACGCCTTTGTCCACCACTACCGTCTGGTCCTCCGCGAAATGCGTGCCATCCAGAAACGCGCGCACATGCGTAAACGCGACCGCACCGTCGGGAGTTTTCAGCAGCTTCTGCACCATCGCCGGGCTGCGCTTGGCGAGCGCTTCGTCCTGCGCCCTATCCATCGCGACGAATTCGCTTTCATAGCCAACCGGCAGAATTCCCAGCCCACCAACAAATCCGAAAAATTTCCCGTCGGCGGTGGTCCATACCGGCGTCGGCGAAGGCGACAGGCCAGTGATGGCCCACAACGCGACGGTTTTTTTCGCCGGGCCCTGCCCTACCGCCATTTCCGTCAACTTCTCCGCCCGCGCGCGGCCACCCGGCAAAAGCGCCAGTGATTTGTCCGCCGAAGCCAGCAAGGTTTCAATCAGCAGCGCGGTTCCACCGGAGGCGGTGCCGCCCTGCGCCACATAAAACGCCGTCGCGGCGTATTTGCTCTCCCCCGCGTCGACCGGACTTTTCCAGGTCGCGTTGCCGCCGGAAATCTTGAAAGTTTCCGCCGCGTCGCCATTCGGCGTCACGCCGCGCACCACCAGCGCCGACGGCATCCCGTCCGCGCCGATCTGGGCCTGCTGATCGACTTCCCAAACCTGCCCGCGCAGCAAAATGCTCTCGCGCGACATGCGGCTGCCGTCCGCGGCCGTCCACACGAAC
Organism: uncultured Acidobacteriota bacterium; assembly: GCA_963835025.1. Classification (GTDB taxonomy): domain Bacteria; phylum Acidobacteriota; class Terriglobia; order Acidiferrales; family UBA7541; genus Palsa-295. The sequence continues at coordinate 2,148 of CAWIEL010000020.1, read as the reverse complement.
GATTTGCCGTTGGTGCCCGAAGTCGACAGCACGGTGAACGCCTGCGCATCCGCAGGCGGCTTCGCCAACTGATCCTTCGGCACCTGCGCGCGCAAAAGCGCAGGAAAAAGCACCACGGTGGCCAGAGCGATCAGCAGAATTGCAGCGGATTTAGAAGCTACGCCGCAAACTTGGGGGCTACAAATTTTCGTCTCGGCACGGCAGGCACACTCCTAGGAAATAAAAAGTGATGGATTTGACGTAAACAAACGGAACAAGTGAGCGACGTTCAGCAAAGGAGTGGGGTACAGACAGGCTGAAAACCTATCCCACGGCGATCCCGCGCCGCCCAGAACTTTTGGAGTGCGGTGGCTCTGCCACCGCTCTTGAGGCGCCGCCCGCGCCACCCAAACCATCCAGCGCGAAGCGCATGCGAGCGACGATCATCGCTCCGCTTCTCCTAGCCGTTCAGTCCGGCACCCAAACCGCACTTGGCCGTCATCCAGAGGAGCGCTTTTCGCGACGAAGGATCTCCTTCTTGCCCAGCCTTTCACGACGAAGAGCGTCTCTTCGATTGCGCCCGCGCCAGGCTTCGCCGCAGGCACAGCGAACGCCTCGCCTACTGCCCCTTCACGTGCGCCAGCGGCACCTGCGAAAACAATTGCAGATCCACAATCATATTCAGCCGGCGGTCCAACTGAAAAAACGTCGCCGCCTTTCTTCCCGGCAGCACCTGGCTCACCAGCGGCACGTACTGCAAACGCAGCGCCTGCGCCCGGCCGTCCGTCTCCAGCCAGCTGCGCACGTAAATCAATGCGTCCTGATCGGACATGGTCGCCCACGTTTCCGCGTACTGCTTCAGCAGCGCGTATTTCTGGTTGTTCACTGCGGTCAAATCTTTCACGTAATGGTTGTAGACCGGCCAGAATTTCTGGCCTTCGTCTTCGGAGAGCGCCATGTTCTCGCCAATCACCTGCATCTTCATCGCGCGCAAATCTTTGCGCAGCAATGCAATGTCGTCGTCCGAAACCGAGGGCGTGATGACGCCCTGCTGAATCGTCACGTTCTGCTGCGCCGGCGAAGCCTTCGCCGGACTCTGCTGCTGGCGCGCGCGCCAATCCACCGCCGCTCAGCGCCGTCGCCACCAACATCCCCGCCACAAACGCCGCGGCCAACGAAGCCGGCCCCATAATTTTGCGCATCATCGTGGTTCTCCTTAGACCTGCCCGCCGGCCACCCGCCCGGCGCGCACAAAAACTCTGCAGGCATGGTAATACACTTGCCCCGCCCGCGGATTACAACCAGCTGAACATTCCTCGCGTCTGATCGATGGGATGCGCGCCACCGCGCTGGTGATTTCATGTTTTGGGATGGCTTCGGTGTCACCCCGATATCGGGTTAGTCCTTTCGTTCGTCATTTAGCGTGACAATGCCCGCCCCCCGGAGTACAATCGCCCCGTCTTACTAGCACTCAGCCGAGACCCTCTCGCGGCTCCCTGCGAAATCCGACAGAGCCTAAGGCTCAGCGAAGATTTGCTGATTCGCGACGGGGGCTCAGATGAGTGACAGCCAGCAGTCCATTCAACCGGGATTTCAACCTCAGCAAACCTCCTCGTGGCGCCAGCTGTATCGGCGGGCCCAGTCCGCGAAAGAAATCGAAGAAATTACCCAAGCGGTTTCGGACGCGGAAGACGCGATTTTCGAACGCTGGCAGCAACTAGGAAATTCCTCCGGCAATCTCCACGTCGAAGAATCCCGCGAGCTTCAGGAAGCCAGCGATGGCCTGCTGGCGATCAAGACCCAGAAACTAGGCTGGCCCTACCCGCAAGCCAACCCGCAACAAAGCTAAACCTGAAACCGCCGAGACGATGCCAGATGCTGATTCAGCCGCGCGGAACAAGCGTCATCGGTGAAGCCCGCGCACCGAGGCGAGCCGCTGCGCATGTGATTTGCGCCAAGATTTGCGGTAAGCTCCGGTTCGCACAACCGCAACGCGCACGCGCTGCGCCAGGAGCTGCCGATGAAATCGCGGCCAATCGGAATCACCGTTCTTGCCGTTCTCGGTTTTATCAGCGCAGCGTTTTATCTCGCCCTGACCGTCATCGCGCTGATCAAACCAGATGCTGTGGCGAGTCTGCTGCTGAGCATGAGCGGCGGCAACGGAATTGG
>CAWIEL010000019.1:0-15477 GCA_963835025.1 uncultured Acidobacteriota bacterium | reverse complement strand
CTTCCTTACGTACTCAGCCAAATCCAGGAACTCAGTCTCGGCCGCCTGCTGGTCACCGGCCTTTTGGTCAGCGCCGTGGTCATTCTGCTGCGCCTCATCTGGATTTATCCCGGCGCGCTGGCCTCGCACTGGATTCGCACGCACCTGCAGCATCAACACAACCCGATTCCCAGCGCCGGCCAAATGTTCATCGCCGGCTGGGCCGGCATGCGCGGCGTGGTGGCGCTGGCCGCCGCCATTTCTTTACCGAAGCTCCTCGCCGATGGTTCCCCCTTTCCCGCGCGCAACATCATCATCTTCCTCACCTTCTGCGTGATTTTCGTTACCCTGGTCGGTCAGGGATTAACTCTGCCTTTCTTCATTCGTAAACTCGGCCTCGCCGCCTCGACCGCTGAAAATCCGGAAGAACAGCGCGCCCGCTATGCCATGATTGACGCCGCGCTGGCCTACCTCGAAGCCAGCCGCGATTCCGACCCGCGCGAATTGGCGCCGGTCTACGACGAATTAATTCGCATTCAGAAGCATCACGTCAACCTGCTGCCCGGCCCGCGCCACGCCGACACCGGCTACACCGCGCAGGAATATGACCTGTACCTCGAACTCACCCGCAACATTCGCGCGCTGCAACGGGCCGCGCTGCTGAATCTTCGAAATCAAAATAAAATTAACGACGAAGTCCTGCGCCGCCTCGAACAGGAACTCGACCTTTTCGAACTTCGTTATGCGGATTCCGAATGACTCGCAGTAGCATGTGCTCGGCGGACGCGATGAAAATGACAAGGACGATGAAAATTCTGGGCGTGATTTTTGCTTTCTTGATTCTTTTGTCAAATTGTCAGGCTCAGACGAAAGCCGCTCATCCCCCGCCGGCCGATCCCGATCGCCTGGGCCTCACCTGCGCGCAGATCCTTGACAAAACTTCCAGTGATTGGATCTCGTTCTCCAATGAGAAATCCGCGCCGGCAGATGCCCCTTCTGCGGCATCCGGATCCCCGGCCGTCACACCTATTCGCGCCATTGCCGCCTACGGAAAATGCTACGACGCTCGAAGCGCGCGCCTCGCCGCCATGCTGGGTAAAATGGGAAAAGGCCCGCTGATGGGCGCCAACGGAAATTTTCGCGATTTCCAGGCCTCCGTTGATGCCTTCACCGCCAAATGCTTAGCCGCGACCAAAGCCGCCGACGATTCTCCTAAGGCCGCTTACGCCCATCTCTACGAAAAACAATTTCGCTATCAGTTTTATCAATCCTACGCGCAGCGGAATCCCAAAGGTCGCGCACTCACTCCCGAGGAATCCGACGAGCTGGCCAAGGCCAAAAATCGCTTCGGCGAAGTCCTCGGCCTGCTTCCCGACGCCGACATGCACTCGGTCCACTCCGCCTTCCGGCAGATCTTCGACTCCGGCCCGGTCACCGATCTCACCAAACTTGAACTCTACCGCTACGCCATCTTCTTGCTTGCTCCCGCAAAAGATAAGCCCTTCTCGCCTCCGCCTTTCTGAAAACGGTTCGTCCAAGCCTTACACCGGCTCGTAAACCACAGAAAACAGGCATAATTTTGTCCTTGACCTAAATAGCAGATTGCGATATATAATTAGCATATTGCAATATTCAAGAACATGACGCTCGGCGACAAAATTCGTTCTCTTCGCGCCGTCGAAGGCTCGCTCCGCGGCCTCGGCAGGCCCTTGACCCAGCTCGAACTGGTCGAAGCCATGAAACGTGAAACGGGAAGAACTCTGAGCCAGGCGTATCTTTCGCAGATCGAAGGCGGCTCGCGCCCGCATCTGACCCACACCACGCGCCAACTGCTGGCCCGCTTCTTCCGCGTCTACCCCGGTTTCCTGGTGGACGATCCGGAGGGCTACACCGTGGACCTGCAGTCCGAGTTGCGGGTGATGGACGCCAAAATTGATTCCTGGCTCTACGCTGGAGCCGACCAGTTCGCGGCTGATCCGGAACTACGTCGTGCGTTCCAAACTGTCGCCGGCTACCCGGATTCGCGCCGCGCCATGCTGCTGCTCGCGGACATCCTGCGCATGCCCGATCTCGCGGAGCGACTCACGGAAGTCCTGCGCCCCAATGCGCATCAGGGCAGCGAATTTCCGCCGCCGGAAATGCCCGGCGCGTCTGGCCCTCTCGTCAGCGACGCGTAAGCGTCGGCGCAATTAAATCGGCCCCTGGTTGCATCCAGCTCGCGCAGCAAGAAAGTAAAGCTGTGTTTTGGGGTGTCGCATGTCCTGGTCGGATTTTTATCTGCTCTGCTTCATCGTCGGGTTCTCGCTGAGTCTGCTGTCGTTTCTCGCGGGCGCCATCCACATCCATCTACCCTTCAAGCTGCATTTCCCGTTTCACGGCAGCGGTCACGGCGCGGGCGCCGCGGGAAGGGGGGGCGGCGGCTCGCACGTCTCCTGGTTCAACGCATCCAGCGCCATGGCGTTTCTGGCCTGGTTCGGCGGAGTTGGCTACATCCTCGCCACGCGCTCGGCTCTGGAAGCAGTCATCGCGCTGGCCATCGCCATCGCTGCCGGACTTATCGCGGCTTCGATCGTCTTCAAATTTATGGTGAAGCTCATGAACGCCGAAAGCTCGCACCTCAAAGACGAAGACTATCGCTACGAAGGCCTGGTCGCGACGGTAACCGTTCCGATTCGCGCCAACGGCACCGGCGAAATTGTTTTCTTGCAGGGCGGCGTGCGCCGCAGCGCCGGCGCTCGTTCCCACGATGGCCAGCCGCTGGAAAAAGGCGCCGAAGTCGTCACTGAGCGCTATGAGAACGGCATCGCCTACGTACATCGCTACGACGAATTTATGAAGCTCAATAAATAAACGGTATCAGAAACGGCTTTGCGGACTGACGCTCGACTCAACAGTCCCGCCGAAGGTGTAAGGGAGGTTGGTATGCACGGCTATCCGTTGGTCCCAGTGGTTGCTGGTCTGCTGGTGCTGGCGGTCATCATGATTATGATGACTCTGGCAAAGATGTACCGCAAAGCGGGCCCGCATGAAGCGCTGATCATTTACGGTACCGGCTCCGAAGCCCGTATCGTGAAAGGCAGCGGCACCATCATTTGGCCCATGCTGCAAACCTGCAAGGAGCTCTCGCTCGAATTGATGTCCTTCGACGTCGCTCCGCAGCAGAGCCTCTACACCCAACAGGGCGTCGCCGTCACCGTCGAAGCCGTCGCCCAGATCAAAGTAAAGTCGGATCCGATTTCGATCCGCACCGCCGCCGAACAATTCCTCACCAAGCGGCCCGAACAGCGCGAAGGTTTGATCCGCCTGGTCATGGAAGGCCATCTGCGCGGCATCATCGGCCAACTCACGGTGGAACAAATCGTGAAGGAACCGGAAATGGTCGCCGATCGCATGCGCTCCACCAACGCCAGTGACATGGCCAAGATGGGGCTCGAAGTGATCAGCTTCACCATTAAAGAAGTTCGCGACAAGAATGAATACATCACCAACATGGGCCGCCCGGACATCGCCCGCATTCGCCGCGATGCCGAGGTAGCTACCGCCGAAGCCGAACGCGACATCGCCATCAAGCGGGCGGAAGCCACGCGCGCCTCTGCCGTGGCCAAAGCCCAGGCCGATCAAGAACGCGTCTTCGCCGAAACCGCTTCGCTCGCGAAGCAGGCCGAAGCCGAACGCGATCTCGATATCAAAAAAGCCAGCTTCCTGGAGATGACCAAGAAAGCCCAGGCTACAGCCGACAAAGCGTACGAGATCGAAACCAACGTGATGCAGCAGCAAGTCGTCGCTGAATCCGTCAAAGTCATGCAGGTCGAACGCGAAGCGCAGGTCAAAGTTCAACAAGCGGAAATTGCTCGCCGCGAATTTGAACTGATCGCCACCGTCCTCAAGCCGGCGGAGATCGAGCGCCAGCGCATCGAAACCATCGCCAACGCCGAACGTCAGCGCCTGATCAGCGAAGCTGAAGGCCGCGCTTCGTCGATCCGCTCGCAAGGCGAAGCCGAAGCGGAAATCATCTTCAAGAAAGGTGAGTCCGAAGCGAAGGCGATGAACGTCAAAGCCGAAGCCTTCCAGGAGTACAACCAGGCCGCGGTCCTCGACAAACTCATCACCGGTTTGCCCGAAGTGGTTCGCGCCCTCAGCGAGCCGCTCAGCAAAGTCGACAAGGTCACCATCGTCTCGACCGGCAATGGTGATGCCGCTGGCGCTTATAAACTGACCGGTGACGTCACCAAAATCGCTGCGCAGGTTCCGGCGCTGTTCGAAGCCCTCTCTGGCATGGACGTCGCCGAGCTGCTCGGCAAAGTCCGCCAGATCGGCGACAAGGCCCCGCGTCCTCCGGTGATTCCGGTTAATCCGAGCCCGGCTAAATCCTAAAACCTTCACCTGCGTCCCGGCGAATCGCAAAAGATTCGCCGGGATGCATTCTTCGTTCGCAGAATGGAACAAGGAGATTCGCCATGCGACTGCTAGAACGTGTCAGCACTTTGATTCGCGCCAACCTCAACGACATGATCGACCGCGCCGAAGATCCCGAAAAGCTCATCAAGCAGGTCATGCTCGATATGGAAAATCAGTACCTTCAGGTCAAAACCCAGGTCGCCGTTTCCATTGCCGACCAGCACATGCTCGAAAAGAAACTCCGTGAAAACGAAGACGCCGGCAACGACTGGATGCGCAAAGCCGAACTCGCCGTGGATAAATCGCAGGACGAACTCGCCCGCGCGGCTCTCGATCGTTACCAAACCTCATCGAAGCTGGCCATGAGCTATCGCGAACAGGTCGAAGACCAGCGCGCGCAGGTGGAAACTTTGAAAAACACACTGATCAAGCTGGAACAAAAACTGGAAGAAGCGAAATCCAAACGCGACCTGCTGCTCGCCCGCCATCGCCGCAGCATCGCCCTCACCAAAGCCGCCCGCGCACAGTCCGGCCTCGGCGACCAATCGAAAAGCGCCGCCTTCGATCGTCTCGGCGATCGCGTCAACCACACCGAATCGGTAGCCAGCGCCGAAGTCGAACTGCTCAACGACGACACCGCCGAGCGCCTCACGCGCCTCGACCGCGACACCGAAGTCGATCGCTTGTTGGAGGATTTGAAAACGAAGCGAAAACTGCTGACGCCCTAAGATGGGTAGCAGCCTGAAGGTTTGCCCTATTTCGCGGCATAGCCTTCCGTATCACCATCTGTTACCCTCGGCTCCTTGCGTCAACTGCATTTCGCCCAGGGAGTTTTTCGATGAAACGTGTTCTCGGCCCCGTCTGCCTGGCTCTTGCCTGGCTCTCGTTCCTGTCCTTGCCTGCTCAGGCTCAGGCTCCGGTGCAGTCCGGCCTCGATAACGACACCAAGCAGCTCTCCCGCGACATTTTTCAGCAGCTGGTTGAGATCAACACTACCGATTCGGTTGGCAGCACGACTCTCGCCGCGAACGCCATGGCCCAGCGTCTGCTCGACGCCGGCTTTCCCGCCGCTGACGTTCAAGTTCTCGGCCCCAACGACCGCAAAGGCAATCTCGTCGCCCGCATCCACGGCACCGGCGCACAGAAACCCATTCTCTTCATTTGCCACACCGACGTCGTCGAAGCCCGTCGCGAAGACTGGACCATGGATCCCTTCGTCCTCGCTGAAAAGGACGGCTACTTCTACGGCCGCGGCACCGGAGACATCAAAGACGGCGACGCTTTTCTGGTCACCACTTTCATTCGCCTGAAAAAAGAAAATTTCAAACCGGATCGCGACCTCATTCTTGCGCTTACCGCCGACGAAGAGGGCGGCCAGTCGAACGGCGTCGCCTGGCTCATTAAAAATCACCGCGATCTGATCGACGCAGAATACATCATCAATCCCGATGCCGGCGATTTCGAACTGGAAAAAGGAAAACGTCTGCTGATCGGCATTCAGGCCAGCGAAAAGCTCTACCAGGATTTCGATCTCAAGGTCGCCAATCCCGGCGGCCACAGCTCGTTGCCCACCGCGGATAACGCCATCTACCAGCTGGCCAACGCGCTGGTGCGGCTCGAGCACTATCAATTTCCCTTCGAGCTGAACGAAGTCACTCGCGAATATTTCGCGCGCGAATCGGCGATTGTCGGCGGCTCGGTCGGCGCAGACATGAAGGCTATTCTCAACACGCCGCCCGATGCTGGCGCTTTGATTCGCCTTTCCGCGATTCCGTATTACAACGCCCGCATGCACACCACCTGCGTCGCTACTCGTCTCGAGGGCGGCCACGCCAATAACGCGCTCCCCGGCGCCGCTCACGCCAACGTCAACTGCCGCATTCTCCCCGGTCATTCAGCGAAGGACGTCCAGGAATCGCTGGTCAAAATCGTCGACGACCCTCGCGTTCAAATCACTCGTGTCGCGGGTCTGGCCGGCACCGGCTTGATCAATCCGCCTTCGCCGCTGCGTCCCGACTTGATGGCCGCGCTCACCAAAGTTTCAAACGAGATGTGGCCCGGCGTGCCCATCGTTCCGGTCATGGATGCGGGCGCCAGCGACGGCGCCATCTCCCGCGCTGCGGGATTTCCCACGTACGGCTTGCCCGGCTTGTTCATGGACGTTGATGACGACCGATCCCACGGACGCGACGAACGCATCCGGGTTTCCTCTTTTTACGATGGAGTAGATTTTTACTATCGGCTGATTAAGACGCTCAGCACGCCGCAGTGACCGTTCCGGCAGCGGTTTTAATTGGCAGGTACACAGCAGCGTTCAAAAGGAATTTCGCTTGGGTTTGATGCGGCGTTCGATTTTGTTGGCTTCGCAGAATCGCTGGATGCGCGAAAACGCTCCGCGGTTCGGCTTCATGCGCCGCACCGTCACTCGTTTCATGCCCGGCGAGGACGTGCAGGACGCACTCACCGCCGCGCGCGCCCTGGCCGCCAACGGCATTCGTACCATCTTCACCCATCTCGGCGAAAACGTCGCCGACCGCGCCGAGGCCGAAGCCGTCACTCAGCATTACCACGGCGTCATCGACCGTATCCGGGCCGCCGGCCTGAGCACCGACATCTCTTTAAAACTCACGCAGCTGGGCCTCGATCTCGATCCGAAATTCTGCTACGACAATCTCAGCGCTCTACTCGAACGCACCCCGCCCGAAAAAACTCTGTGGATCGATATGGAGCAGAGTCCCTACGTTGACGTTACTCTCGAGCTTTTCCGCCGCGCTCGAAAAACCCACGCCAACGTCGGCGTCTGCCTGCAGGCTTATTTATTCCGCACCGAAAAAGATCTCGATAGCCTGATCCCCATGGGCGCGGCGATACGCTTGGTAAAAGGCGCTTACAACGAACCCGCCGAAATCGCCTATCCCGTGAAAAAAGATGTCGACGAGAATTTTCTGCACTTGACTCAGCGCCTGCTCAGCCCCGAAGCCCGCCGCGCGCGCGTCCGTGCGGTAATGGCCACCCACGACCGCGCGCTCATCGCGAAAATTATCGACTGGAGCGCTTCGCAAGGCGTGCCCAAGGAAAAAGTCGAATTCCAAATGCTCTACGGCATTCAACGCGCTGAACAAATTCGTTTGGCCCAGGCCGGCTACCCCTCCGGCGTTCTGATCGCCTACGGCAACTTCTGGTATCCGTGGTTCATGCGCCGCCTCGCCGAACGCCCGGCCAATGTTCTCTTCCTCGCCCGCCACTTCTTTTCGAACTAATCGGCACACGCGCAGCGCAACGTATCCCGCCGCACCAAGTTAAAAAGTTGTCAGGGATTGAAACGCAAGGAGGGGGAACTACCGCGTACGTTCGTCTCTCTCGATCTTTCCATCGCGCAAGCGAATCACCCGATGCGCGTGCGCCGCAATGTCCGGCTCATGCGTGACCAGGATAATCGTATTCCCTTGTTCGTGCAGATGGGCGAACAGTGCCATGATTTCTTCGCCGGTCTGCGAATCCAAATTTCCGGTCGGCTCGTCCGCCAGCAAGATCGAAGGCTTATTCACCAGCGCTCGTGCAATCGCCACCCGCTGACGCTGTCCGCCGGAAAGCTCATTCGGCCGGTGCAGCATGCGATCTTTTAGATCCACCTGCGCCAGCGCCTGCTTGGCCCGCTGCAAGCGTTCTTCGGTCCCGGTGCCGTTGTAAATCATTGGCAATTCCACGTTGTGCAGCGCCGTGGCCCGTGGCAACAAATTGAAAGTCTGAAAAACGAATCCGATTTCTTTGTTCCGGATGTACGCCAGCTCGTCGTCGTCCAGTTGGCTCACTAATCTTCCCGCCAGCCAATAGCTTCCCTTCGTAGGCGAATCCAGGCACCCGATTAAATTCATCAGTGTCGATTTGCCCGAGCCCGAAGGGCCCATAATCGCCACATATTCGCCCTTGTGAATCTCGATGCTCACGCCGCGCAGCGCGTGCAATTTCTCCACGCCCATTTCATACGTCTTCCAGAGCTCTTCGGTCTGGATAACGATGCCGGTGTCGATCAGATCCTGGCGGTAGCTTTGCGGTAGTGCGATGTCCCCGACTGCCATTTGCGCGTGTTCCTCAATCCCTATGGTAAGCCCTAACTCGGCGTCGCCGACGAATCGTCTTTTTTCGGTGCGGAATTGTCGACCTTGATCGACGCGCCCGGACGCAGCGTTCGCAGCGCCTTGTAATTTCCGATGACGATCTCATCGCCATCCTTCAATCCATTCTTCACTTCAATATCCGTCACGCCGGAAATTCCGGTGGTCACCGGCACGAACTCCGCTTTCTTGCCGCGGATCACAAAAATCCCCTGCACGTCCTTCTTGGCAGTGCGGGCATCCCCCGCCGGCTTCGGTGCCGCCAGCGTCACGCTGCCGTTCTGCTTCTTCTGCGCTTCGTCCAGATCGCTCTGGGTGCGCACCGCCAACGCCTGAATCGGCACGGTCAGCACGTCTTTCTTGTGGTCCGTTTCGATTTTGGCCGACGCTGAAAGTCCCGGACGCAGCGCCGCCGGTGGGTTGTCGATCGTCACTACCACTTTAAAATCGCGCGCCTCTTGCGTGTTCGCCGTAGTCTGCGTGGTGGCCGCCTGCCCCGAAGATCGTAGAATCGCCAGCTCGCCCACCTGGCTCACATGGCCCTTAAATGTCGTTCCCGGTATCGCGTCAATGGTCACCGCGGCCACGTCACCTTGCCGCACGTTGGTGATGTCCGTCTCATCGACTTTCACTTCCGCCGTGACAACGCTCATATCCGAGATCGTCATCAAGAAACTGCCTTCGGCGTTCTGAATGCCGGGCACCACGTTCTCGCCCACCCGCACCGCGATGTAACTCACAATCCCATCGATCGGCGCGGTGTACGTCGTCTTCCGCAAAATATCTTGCGTGTGCCGCAGCACCGCGTTGTTTTGATCCATGCCGAACCGCGACTGTTCCTTCGCCGCTCGCGTCTGTTCTACCTGTGCTTTGCTCGCGTTCAACGCCGCCACTGCGCCGTTATATGTCGCGTGATTTGCGTCGTACTCTTGCTTGGAAATCAGCTGTTCTTGATACAGCTTCTGCGCGCGGTCCCAATCGAATTTCGCCTTCTCCAGATCCGATTGACGCTGCGCCAGCGTGGCCACCGCTGAATCGTAATTCGCCGACGCCACGCGCATCCCCGCTTCAGAACCCTCGATCGCTGCCTTCTGCGCCAGCACGTCTGCGCCCGGCTGAATGCTCTCCAAACGCAGCAGAACGTCGCCCTTGTTCACGTGGTCGCCTTCTTTCACCACGATCTCGGTAATCTTTCCGATGCCTTCGCCCAGCACATTCGTGTACGTCTTGGGCCGCACCTCGCCCGATGCCGTAACAATGGACGTCAAATCCGCCTTGGTCACATGTCCGGTTTGAACCGTCACTACGCCCTTATTGTTCTGGTACACGCTGTACCAGACGATTCCGCCTAACACCGCGATGACCACTACCGCGATTGTGACCTTCTGCCATGTTTTCATTGCTTTTTCTGCCTCTAAATGGGACCTTCGGGCCGCAACTGTCCGCACCTATAACTACGTTCCAGGCGCGCGGAATGTTTCTACTGATAGACGCGGCTATGACTAGAAGGACAGGTACGAATTATGGGATATCGGGCGCCCGCATTCCTGCCGGACCCCGCTAGACCTGCTCGAATCCTATCGGACGCCGCTCAACTCTTGCTTTTCCATTGTAATCCACGGCCTCACCTAAATGCCACAGGCAACCCTAGCGCCCCGGCCGGACTCCAAACTTCAAAGCAGTGGTCCCAGGTTTTCTGTCGTTGACCTGTCCCAGAGGACAGGTTAGAATTTTCAGCTTCCACGGGGAAAAGGGTGTAACCATGGGCCGTTGCGGCAAACTGTTTCTTTTCGTTGCTTTAGCTGGTGCGTTGGTCTGCGCACCGCGCGCCTCCGCGCAAGGGGAAGCCCAGAGCCAGCAGCCCGACCCGACCGATAAGAAAGCCGCGAAGCAAGCCGCCAAGGCTCGCGCCCAACGCGATAAAGACCTCTACAAAGAACTCGACTCCCAATATAAGAAATGGCTTAACGAAGACGTCGTCTATATCATCTCCCCTGAAGAGCGCAGCGCCTTCCTTCACCTTCAAACCAACGAAGAGCGCGAGCAGTTCATCGAGCAGTTCTGGCAACGCCGCAATCCTGATCCGGATTCGGCAGAAAATACCTTCAAAGAAGAGCATTACCGTCGCATCGCCTATACGAACGAGCATTTCTCATCCGGTATCCCTGGCTGGAAAACCGACCGCGGCCGCATTTACATCATGTGGGGCCCAGCCGACGAAGTCGATTCGCACCCATCCGGCGGCTCGTATGACCGTCCCTCTTCGGAAGGCGGCGGCGAAACTTCCACCTACCCCTTTGAAGACTGGCGTTACCGCTACCTCGAAGGCATTGGCGAGAACGTGGAACTCGAATTCGTCGATCCGACCATGACCGGTGAGTACAAGCTAACCACCGACCCCAGCGAAAAAGACGCCCTGCTATACGTTCCCGGTGCCGGCTTGACCCAAATGGAACAGATGGGTCTGTCTAGCAAGAACGACCGTTTTAACAACACTGATGGCACCCATATGGCGCCTTCGATTGGTGGCGGCACGCCCACCACCCTCAACGAATTTAACCGCCTCGAGCTGTACGCCAAGATTCAACAGGCGCCGCCGGTAAAATTCAAAGATCTTGAAGCCGTGGTCACCTCCCGCCTGGTGAAAGATCAGGTCAAATTTCAGTACCGCACCGATTTTCTGCGCATCACTTCGGACACCGTGCTGGTGCCCATCACCATCCAGATTCCCACCAAGCAGCTCAGCTTCACCGAAAAGAACGGCGTGCAATCTGCCAACGTCAATCTCTTCGGCCGCATCACCAGCCTCAGCGGCCGCATCGTCAACACTTTTGAAGACACCGTCCGCCGCGACGTACCCAGCGCGTCCTTGCAGCAATCGCTGGCCACCGCCTCGATCTACCAGAAGGCCATTCCGCTTTCTCCCGGCCTCTATCGCTTGGATATCGTGCTCAAGGACACCAACAACGGCAACGTCGGCGTAGTCAACACTCGCCTCGCCGTTCCGCGCTTTGAGGACGACAGCTTATCCTCCAGCACCTTGATCCTCGCCGACCAGATCCAGCGCGTTTCCGCGCACGATATTGGCCTCGGCCAGTTCGTTCTTGGCGACGTGAAAGTCCGTCCGCGGATCGACGCCAGCTTCACCGCCAGCGACCAGATGGGTGTTTTCCTGCAAGTCTACAACCTCAAAGTCGACGACAAGACCCACAAAGCCGACGCTTCCGTCGAGTACCGCGTCACCAGGGAAAAAGACACTAACCCCGTACTGAAATTCGAAATCGCTCAGGATAAATTGCCCGAGCATGGCGAAGAACTGACTCTCGAAAACATCATCACTCTCGGCTCGCTCGCTCCCGGCAATTACAAGCTGGAAGTCGCGGTCACCGATAATTTGTCAAAAAAAACCATAACCCCGACCACCAATTTTACCGTTCGGGCCGGAAACACACCGCCACCACAGGGGAGGTAAGCCTGTGAATGTTTTGAAGTACCGCGCCGCAGTTTTGGCGCTGATGTTGGCTATTGCCATGGGCGTGTCGTCGTCCGCCCTATGGGCCGCCCCCAGCACCGGGAAAATTACGGGCGTTGTCATGGACGCCTCCGGTACTCCTCAAATGGGCGCCACGGTGATCGTCACCTCCGCCGGATTGCTCGGCGCTTCGAATTCCTTCGAACTCCTCACCAACGACCGCGGCCGTTTCTCTACCACCGCGCTTCCTTCTGGAATTTATTCCATCAAAGTCACCCTGGCCGGTTTTCTGCCCGTCGTCGAACCGGACATCCAAGTCAACGATTCGCACACCACGCTGCTCGAAATCGTCTTGGGCACGGTTTTCACTTCTTTCGATAAGCTGCGCCGCCAGCCTGATCAGGAAATCTCGTCCGACGAATGGTCTTGGGTTTTGCGCACCTCCGCCGCCACTCGCCCGGTCCTGCGTTGGCAGGATGGCGACGTGATTCTTGGCCCCGGCGTCGGCATCGGCACCTTCGAGCACAAATCCGCGAACGCTGAACGCGGCCGCCTGGTCCTTACCTCCGGCTCCGATCATCCCGGCTCCATTTCAACTGGCGCCGATTCTCCGGCCACCGCTTTTGCTTACGAATATGGCCTCGGCGGCCTCGGACGAATGCTCACCGCCGGGCAGTTCAGCTACGAGGGCGGCTCGCAATCCGGCGGATTCGTCACCCAGTGGCTGCCTTCGAATGACGCCGATTCCAACAGCGTCACCACTTTGCTGATTCGCGAAACCCAGCTCGGCGCCAACGGACCCGCTTATCGCGGCATGCGTCTTTCGCACGATTCTGCCTTCGAATTGGGCGACCGCGTCACCATCCGCTATGGCGCTGACGTTCTCGCCGCCGCTCTGAATTCGAGCGTGGCCACTTCCGCCCGCCCGCGCGTAGAGATGGCTGTGCGGATGTCACCCACGTGGCAGACGTCGGTAATGGTCACCACCAATACCTGGCAGGACGCAGCTGGCCCCGAAGGCACGCTGCAGGCCACCGTCAATCAGCTCGATGAATTTCCTACGCTACTACGCCGCGATGGCCATACCGTTCTTGAAAATGGCCTGCACGAAGAATTTGCCATCGAGCACGACCTAAGCAAATCGGCCAGCCTCACCGCCTCTGTCTTTCATGATAGTTCCACGCACACGGCGATTTTCGGCCACGGCCAGGTTTCCGGCCCCGACTATTTGCCCGATTATTTTTCAGACGTTTTTTCCTACGACGCTGGAAACATGAGTTCGATGGGCGTCCGCCTGGCCTACCAGCAGCGCCTCACCGGCAATCTGGACATGACCATGATTTACACCTATGCCGGAGCGCTCTCACCAAACGAGAGCCCGGTCGAAGCGCAGCTGCGCAACGAACTCGAGACTCAGTATCGAGTCAGTGCCGCCGCGCGCCTCACCGCCAAGATCCCGCATACCGGCACAAAATTGGTTACGAGCTACCGCTGGATCAACGGCCCGGTGGTCTCCCAACAGGACCCCTACGGGCAGTCCACCTATCACCTCGATCCGTACTTCAGCCTGCAGCTCCGCCAGAAGTTGCCCTCGTTCATCCCGGGCCACGCCGAGATTCTGGCCGATGCTGGCAACATTTTCGCCCAGGGCTATGTCACCCTGGCCACGAACGACGGTCAAGTCGTCCTGGTTCCTACCTATCGCTTCTTCCGCGGTGGGGTCAGCTTCCAATTCTAGGACGCCGGGTCCTACTGGATTCGGGAAGGTCGTTCCTATAATTGGTATGTTTTGTCGTGTACCGTTCTAGCCCCATCGTATCTCGAACTAAACGTTGGCCTTATGATTTCCCGAATCTGTGATTTGCTGGAATACGACGTGCTACTGTTATCCTCGGTCTCCTTAAGGATACGGGTGTACGCCGAGTGATCGATAGTCTCCGAATGCGGCTTGGCGCGGTCATGCTGGCTCTTTTAACCGTGGCTGCCGTCGTGTTCGCCGTCCTCAATTTCCAGCAGCGTTCCAGTTTCATCCTGCCGGATGACGGCGTCACCTGGATGGATACCACCCAGGGTGTCTCGGCCTGGCATGTGGTTAAGGATTCCCCCGGGTCCAAAGCTGGCATCAAGCAGGGTGACATCGTCGAAACCGTCCGCGGCACCACCGTGCGCCGCGCGACCGACGTAACCCGCATCCTCTTCCGCGTCGCCCCCTGGACCGAAATTCGTTACCAACTGCGCCGCGACGGCCGCACCTTCGAAGCGCCGCTGGTCACCGCGCCGCAGGAAAATCCCTCCTCGATCGAAAATTACCTGCGAGTCACCGCCCTGCTTTATCTTTTTATCGGCCTGTTCATCTTCGTTCGCCGCTGGAACGCGCCGCGCGCGATCCATTTCTATATTTTCTGTTTAGTTTCATTCGTCCTGTACAGCTTTCATTACAGCGGCAAACTGAATTCCTTCGATTGGATCATTTACTGGGGCAACGCCGTCGCCTGGCTCATCCAGCCCGCGCTGCTCGTTCATTTCGCCCTGGTATTTCCGGAACGTCGCGGCACCCTCTGGCCCAAGCTCGCCGCACTCTATAGCCTCCCGGCGGCGCTGCTCACCCTGCAGATTTTTATCGCCACCGGCACGCTGGATTTTCTGCCCTCCATTGAAAGCCGCGAGTTCATCGACAAACTCGACCTTGCCTACATGGGGATTTACTTCCTCATCGCCGCCGGAATTTTCCTGGCCAGTTATTTCCGCGCCCCCAGCGGCATCCTGCGGCAGCAACTCAAATGGGTCACCGCCGGAACTTTCGCCGGCATCATTCCGTTTTTCTTGTTCTACGTTCTGCCCAAGGATTTCGCTAACGCCGTCCCGGCGCCTTGGATGAAGCTTTCGGTTTTCTCTCTGGCTTTAATTCCGCTCTGCTTCGGCTACGCCATCATTCGCTATCGCCTGATGGACGTAGACATCATCTTCAAGCGCGGCGTGGCCTACACCTTCGCTACCGCCGCCGTCGTCGGAATTTATTTCGCTGTGATCGCCCTCATCGGCGAGCTTTTTCATCGCCCGGGCCTCTCGACCGGACCAATTGGCGGTGTCATCGCCATCGTCGTCGCCGCCTTCCTCATCGAACCCTTGCGCGAGGGCGTGCAAACCCGCCTCGATCGCTTTTTCTATCGCGATCGCCTCGATTACCGCCGCACCCTCATCGAATTCGGCCGCACGCTCACCAACGAAGTTCGCATCGAGCCGCTGGTCGCCTCCGTTCTCGACCGCGTCTCGCAGACGCTGCTGGTCGATCGCCTGGCCATTTTCCTCGAAGATGAATCGCAACCCGGCTCTTTCATCCTCGCCCGCTCCATGGGCGTGCGCCCCGAAGGCCCGCTCGATCTCACTTTTCTCAATTCCGAACGCCTCGCCGCCGAGCGTGGCTGCCTGTTTTTCGAATCCGCCCGCGCCGCCAGCGAAGAAACGCCCACCGTCCGCCGCTCGCTCGAAGAACTCGACTTGAACTATTTCGAT
>CAWIEL010000018.1:0-15539 GCA_963835025.1 uncultured Acidobacteriota bacterium | reverse complement strand
TCTTCCTGTTAACCTGACAAACCATCGTATTGCTGTGAATTTGGAGAGGCAGGCGCAAAGCAGGATGCAAACGCCCGACACCAGCGTCGCCGCTACTGGCACGCCAGCCTTGCTCAACCGCCCCAGGCATGGTCGGCGCATAACCCCCGCGCGACAGCGAGAACAGCATGCGCGAGCACAGATAGACGTTGGTGTTCATGCTGGAGAGCGCGGCGCTGATCACCACGAAATTCATGATGCCGGCGGCCTGCGGAATGCCGGTATGGGCAAGCACGCGCACGAACGGGCTTTGCTCGACCACGGTCGGCACCGGTTTCGGTCCAGGGCACGAAGGCCACGCACGATGCCGAGCGCCAGGATGTAGAACAGGAACAGCCGGATCGCCATGGTGCGCAGGCGGCCGGAATGGCGATCTCGGGATTTGGCACCTCGCCGGAGGTGACCGCGATCACCTCGATGCCGTTGAACGACAACATGCCCAGGATCACCGCCATCCACACGCCGCTCAAAGCCATGGGGCATGAAGCCGCCGGGCAGCTGGTAGAGATTGTGACAGCCGACCGGCTGGCCGGCCGAGGCCGAAGATCGTTGGCAGCGCCCAGGATGATGAACAGCACGATCGCCGTCACCTTGATGAGCGCGAACCAGTACTCCACCGTGCCGAAATTGCCGACCGAGCGGACATTGACGTAGAGCAGCACTGACGGCGAAGCCGAGCGACCAGAACCAGACGGGCGCATCGGGGAACCAGTAAGTCATGTAGACGCCGGCCGCGACCGCCTCACCGCCCGATCGCGATGACCTGCGCGAACCAATAGGTATAGCGCACGATGAAGCCGGCCCAGGGATTGAGATAGAGTCTCGGCATAGGTGCCGAACGAGCCGGCGGTCGGATGCATCACCGCCATCTCCGACAGGCTGAACACCATCGCCACGGCGATGAAACGCGGCGATCGCGTAGCTGACCAGCACCGGCGGGCCGGCATAACCGATGGCGAGGCCGCCCCCCATGAACAAGCCCGGTGCCGATCGCGCCGCCCAGGCCGATCATCACCACCTGGGCCTTGGTCAGATCCTTGTGAAGGCCCTGCTCACGCTCGACAATTTCCAACTCGTCCAATAGCACCCCCCGGTTCCAATACCGATCGTAGCGCCATTGGTTGGACTTAGTCTTCAGCCCTTTTGATCGCGGCCACAATCAGTTCGGCTGCCCGCTCCGGCCCGACCCAGCCGGTCAGCTTCACCCACTTGCCCTTTTCGAGATCCTTGTAGTGCTCGAAGAAATGGGCGATCTGCTGGATCAGCAATTCGGGCAGGTCCTGATAGGTTTTGACGTCGTCGAACAGCGTCGTCAGCTTGGAGACGGGGACCGCGATGATCTTCTCATCATGGCCGCTTTCATCCTCCATCATCAGCGCGCCGATCGGACGGACCCGGATGACCGCACCGGCCGCGACTGCCAATTGGCTGACAACCAGCACATCGATCGGATCGCCGTCATCGGACAGGGTATGCGGCACAAAGCCATAATTCGCCGGATAAAACATCGCCGTGTAGACAAAGCGATCGACGAACACGGCGCCCGACGCCTTGTCGATTTCATACTTCACGGGCGTGCTGCCCTGCGGAATTTCGATGATGACGTTAAGGTCGTAGGGCGGGTTCTGGCCCGCTGAAATCTTTTCAATATCCATCGTTGCGCCTCCTTGGCGGCAGTCAATCAATCTGGAGCCGGCGACCTATCCCGCGAGCGAGCCCTGTGCCGCCGCAACATAGTGATCTTCGCAGCTGCAACAAAGGGCGTCGGAGTCGCACCCATCGCCCGGTCGTCAGGTAGGAATTATCCTTTCGTCGCAGTGCATAAGGCGACAATTTGTCACGCAATCTCTTGCGTGGGAGCACTTCTTCTGTCAGCCTCGCGACCACAAAAACACCCGCTTTCAAGGGATCCAACCCGCGGGAAAAAATGAACTCGAGGGGACGTAGTCTGACATGACCGACATGACCGATATCTTTGTAATCGCTTGCGGCGCCTTGGCGCTGCTTTACGGCGCTGTAGCTGCCCGTTCCGTACTCTCTGCCTCTGCGGGCACGCCGCGCATGCAGGAAATCGCCGCCGCCATCCAAGAGGGTGCTAGAGCTTACCTCAATCGCCAATACGCGACCATTGCGATGGTCGGCGTGGTGATCTTCCTGGTCCTGTTCTTCCGACTCGGCACCTATCAGGCCGTTGGCTATCTGATCGGCGCCGTCTGCTCCGTAGAATAGCCTTGGGCGAGGCCACGTCCGCGGGCTTCGCGGCAGGCTGTGGACTGGCAGTGGTTGGCGGTGTTGAGGGCGCTGCCTGCTGCGCGAAGGCAAAACCAACCGGACTGATAAGTGCGAGAACGATCGTCGCGAGAATTCGTCGAGTAGAAAGCACGTGTGTCCTCCTGAGATCTCCGAGGCCGGGCAATAAACCGGTTTACGGCAAGGTGTAGGCGATAAGGTCGTCCGCCTGTTTTTCTTCGGTGATTTTGGCGTGGCCGCCGGCGGCGATGACCACAAACTGTTTCCCGCCGGGCCAAACTTGGTAGGTCATCGGAGTGGCGCCGCCCGCGGTGGGCAGTTGCGTGTTCCAGACCTCCGCGCCGGTCTCGACGTTGAACGCGCGAAATTCGGGATCGATCATGGTTCCAGCGATGAAGACTAAACCGCCGGCGGTCACGATGGGGCCGCCAAGGCTCGGCGCGCCTTTGGGCACGATGGATTTACCCGGCGCCAAACTTCCCAGCGGAACTTGCCACTGAATCTTGCCGGAATTCATATCGACCGCAGCCAAAGTTCCCCAGGGCGGCGCGATGCAGGGCAAGCGATGCGCTTTGGCGAACATGAAGGTTCGCACCATGCCGTAGGGCGTGCCGTACTGGTCGGCGTATTCGCCATGTTCGACATTAGCATCGGATTCTTCGTCAAACTTGTCTCGCGGGACCAAACGCACGTAGGCCGGCAGGTTGTTGGTATTCACCAACAGCCAGCCGCGCGCCGGATCAAAGGCCGAGCCGCTCCAGTTCATGCCGCCGACGTTCCCGGGAATGGCGATAGAACCTTTCAGGCTGGGCGGAGTGAAGGGGCCTTCGTTCCGAAGGCGGGCGATGTAGTCGTGGCAGTAGGCACGGTCTTCGTCGGAGATGCCCCAGGCGTCGTCCGCGGAAATTTTCACGGGATCGAGCGGCGGAGGCGCGACGGGAAACGGCTGGGTGGGCGAAGTGACTTCGCCGGGGACGTCGCTCTGCGGAACCGCGCGCTCTTCGACCGGAAAGACCGGAACGCCGGTATCGCGATTCAAGACGTAAAACATTCCGGTTTTATTTCCCTGAATCACTACGGCGACTTCTTTGCCGTCATGTTTCACGGTCACGAGCAAGGGCGGCGAAGCGGTGTCGTAATCCCAGAGATCGTGATGGACCAGCTGAAATCCCCAGGCCATTTCTCCGGTTTTCGCGCGCAGGGCCACGATGGAGTTGGCCCATTTGTTATCGCCGAGGCGCAGGCCGCCGTAATAGTCCGGGCTGGCGCTGCCGGTGGGAACGAAGACCAAGCCGCGTTCCGGATCGACCGCGAGGCCGGTCCAGGCGTTCCCTGCGCCGGTGCGCCAGATTTTTGTGGTGCGCTGCGGGCCGTTGTCGCTGGGACTTTGCGGGTCCGACGATTTCGAGTCGTCGTTGGGAGGTAGCGGCTCCCAACTCCAAACCAGTTTTCCGGTGCGCGCGTTGTAGGCCCGGACCACGCCGCCCGGCATGTCCGCGCGCGAGTTGTCGTCAATGGCCGAGCCGACCACGACGATGTCATCGATGACCGCCGGTGCCGAGGTCATGTGGTAGCGGCCGGGGCGGTAACGCGGCACATCGCGCAGGCTGACTTGTCCGCGATTGCCGAAATCGGCGCAGGGCGTTCCGCTGGCGGCGTCGAGCGCGACCAAGCGCGCGTCGAGCGTGGCTTCGAAAATTCGGCGGCGGCATGGCGCGCCTTTCACGCGTTTGGGATCGAGCCAGGTGGCCACGCCGCGATTGATCAGGCCGTCGCCGTAATCGCCGACGATGTCGACCATGGGATCGAAGGTCCAACGTTCTTTGCCGGTTTCGGGATCGAGCGCGATGACGCGATTGAAAGGAGTGGTGAAGAAGAGTGTGCCGTCGACCAGGATCGGTGTGGTTTCAAAACCGCTGCGCCTGGCGAAGCCTTTGCCGTCGGAGATGTCGCCCATGTGATAGGTCCAGGCGACGGTGAGATTTTTGACGTTGTCGACGTTGATCTGCTTCAGCGGCGAGTAACGCAGGCCGCCGGCGTCGTGGCCGACGTAAGCCCAGTCCGAGCCGTCCGCGGTAACGGGCTTCTTCGTTTGCGCCGCAGCGTGGTGTGCTGAGACGAGCGCGACGGCGACGATGCCTGCCACCGCAAAAAAACGCGTGCTGGTTTTCATGACCGACTCTCCGCGCTTCCGGGATGACGGCGAATTACCAATCGAGCTTGGCGCCGTCCTTGGCGTTCTGTTCGTCGAGCCATTTTTTTAGCGGCGCGAAATAATCGATGATGGCGGTCGCATCCATTTTCCGCTCGCCGGTCATCTCATAAAGGGCGTCGGGCCATGGGCGGCTCTGGCCCATTTTCAACATTTTGTTCAGGCGCGCGCCGGCTTCCTTGTTGTTGTAGATCGAACAGCGATTGAGCGGGCCCTGGTAACCGGCCTGGCGGCAGAGCGCGCGGTGAAATTGAAATTGCAGAATGTCCGCGAGGAAATACCGGGCGTAGGGGACGTTGGCGGCAACGTGATACTTCGCTCCGGGATCGAAATCGGCTTCGGTGCGGGCGACCGGCGGCGCGATGCCCTGGTATTGCTTGCGCAATTCCCACCAGCGCTTGTTGTATTCGGCGGGCGTGATTTTTCCAGAGAAAACTTCCCAGCGCCATTTGTCGATCATCAGGCCAAACGGCAGGAATGCCACTTTCTCCAGGGCCTTGTGCATCAGCAGGCCGAGGTCGGACGATTCTGGCGGAACATTTTCGAGCAGCCCGATCTGTTTCAGGTAATCCGGCGTGACGGAAAGCGCGATGGTGTCGCCGATGGCTTCGTGAAAACCGTCATTGGCGCTATTGCGGAAAAGCGGCGGCTGGGTGTTGTAGGCGCGCTGGTAAAAATTGTGGCCGAGTTCGTGATGGATGGTGGAGAAGTCCTCGGCGGAAGCTTCGATGCACATTTTGATGCGCAGGTCGTCGACGTAGTCGACGTCCCAGGCGCTGGCGTGGCAGACCACGTCGCGGTCCTGGGGCTTGGTGAACATCGAGCGTTCGTAGAATGTCGCGGGCAGCGGCGCGAATCCTAACGAAGTGAAGAAATGTTCGCCGTAATGGACCATGCCGACCGGGTCGGTTTTCTTCGCTTTCAGAATTTCGGTGAGGTCGTAGCCGGGGTCGGCATTGGGCGGCGCGACCAGCGGGTAGATGTTGGCCCAATCCTGAGCCCAAAGATTGCCGAGAAGGTGCGCGGGAATTTCGCCATCGGCGGGGATCACGCAGGGACCATATTTTTTCAGTAGCTGATTCCGGACGTAGGCGTGCAGCGAAACGTAGAGCGGCCGGACCTGTTCCCAGAGGCGATCGAGTTCGGCGGCGAATTCGTCGGGCTTCATATCGTAATTCGAGCGCCACATCGCGCCGACGTCCGCGAAGCCCAGTTCGCGAGCACCGTCGTTGGCCAGCACGACCATTTTCGAATAGCGCGTTTTCATCGGCGGCGCGATGGCGTGCCAGCCGATCCAGGCGCGCTGCAGTTCGGCCGGGTCGCGGCTGGTGGCCATGATGTGCTCGATGTCGCTGAGCGACTGGCATTTTCCCGCGGGACCGTCGGGGCACCACTTTCCTTTGCCGTAGTCGCTCCCTAACGACGCGTTGATTTGAGAGAGTTCCTCCGCTTCCTTTGGATTTTGCGGGGCGGGAATATCGACGGAGAGTTTGATCAGCTTTAATTTTCGGGCGACGTCTTCGGGAAGCTGCATGCCGTCGTAGCGGCGGCTCTTCGCAGCGAGTTCGGACACGGCGGCTTTGATGTTCTGGTCCGCTTCGGCGGCGAGCTGCTCGGTGTCGTAGGTGATGAAGGTTTCATGCACCCATTCGGCGCGCTGGCCCTTGACCCACAGATCGAGGAGGCGATTTTCCGCGTCAGCGGTGAATTTGCGCGCTTCTTCGACCGTGGGAGGAGCTTGTTGCGCGGCCTGTGATGGTTCGGTCGCTGCGACTTTTTGGGTATGAGCTGTCATCAATCCGCCTGCAATAAGAAGTGTAGGAATGCCTGCCTTGCAACACCACGATGCCCAACGAGAATTGCGCACGCGTTTCACCTCGCACTTCGGCGCGGAAGCGTTTTCCGGCGGCGCGAGTATACATTTGTGGCGAAAAATCTTCACGGACGAATCGCAGACGCGTTGCGTGTTTGTCGTGCGCTGCTTTACGGGACTTCTACGATACTTTGGCCGAAGCGCGGGTCGCGGTGCCGACCACAGCGGCGACGGCAGCGATGCCCTTCTCGATCCCGGCGCGGTTGACGTCGCAATGGGTGACCATGCGCACGACGTATTTGTCGGTGGAGGAGCACAACACACCGTGCTGCCCGATAGCGGCGCAAATTTCGTCGGCGGTTTTGCCGGTGGCTTGCACATCGAAATTTACGATGTTGGTCGCGACCTTGCGGGGGTCGATGACCAGCTTTGGCAGCGCCGCCAGCCCCTGGGCCAGCGTCTGCGCGTTTTCGTGATCTTCATGCAGGCGCTTGGGAGACTCTTCGAGCGCGATTAGTCCCGCGGCGGCGAGCGGGCCTACCTGACGCATTCCGCCGCCGAGCAGCTTTCTGCCGATGCGAGCTTGAGCGATGAAATCTCGGTCGCCAACCAGCATCGACCCTACCGGAGCGCCGAGGCCTTTCGAGAGGCAGAACATGACCGAGTCGAATTTGCGAGTCATGTGAGCGACGGATTCGCCGAGGGCTACTGCGGCATTGAAGATACGCGCGCCATCCAGGTGCACGCGCAGGCCGGCGGCGTGGGCCTTGTCGCAAATATCTTCGACCGTGGAGGTGGGGTACACCGTGCCGCCGCGAATGTTGCTGGTATTTTCCAGGGTGACCAGAGCGGTCTGTGAATCGTAGTAGATTTTTTCGCGGATGGCCGCTTCGATCAGCTCCCAGCTAAGAATTCCATCGGCGGCCGGAACGGCGCGGGGCATGGCGCCGGCGATGGCCGACATCGAGGCCAGCTCGTAGAGATTGACGTGGGCTTTCAACTCGCAGATGACTTCGTTGGTCGGCCGGGTCCAAGTCATGATCGCCAGCAGGTTGCCCATACAGCCGGTGGGGACGAAGAGCGCGGCCTCGCGTTCGAAAATTTCGGCGGCGCGTTCTTGCAGTCGATTAACGGTTGGATCTTCGCCGTAGACGTCATCGCCGACTTCGGCAGCGGCCATCGCTGCGCGCATCGCGGGCGTGGGACGCGTGACGGTGTCGCTGCGCAGATCAACTACTGCTTGCCGGGATGCGTCACCGTTGGTCGTCATGGTTTGTCCTTGGGCGTCATTATTGTTCTTTTTTAGCTTAGCAATTCGACCAGCACGCCGTTTGAAACGGAAAGGCGGTCGGAAGCTAGCCGCAGGCGCGTTCCGGCGGTTTCGACCAGGCCTTGCTCGCGCAGGGTTTTGACGCGAGCGGAAAGGTCCACACGGTATGAAGCTTCGATCGCAGCGAGGTCAATACCGTCCAGCTGCCGCAGGCCAAGAAAGAGTTCTTCTTCTAGGGCCGCGTCGAGCGTGACGTCCTGCTCCTGCTCGCGGGTCGAAATTCCCTGCTCGATGTTTGCGGCGTAGCGGGCTGAATCGTGCAGGTTGGCCCAGCGCTTGGTGCCGTCGAAGGAATGCGCGCCGGCCCCGAAGCCGAGGTACGATTCGCGGCGCCAGTATTTCAGGTTGTGGCGCGAGCGAAAACCGGGCAGGCCCCAGTTGGAAATTTCGTAGTGTTCGTAGCCGGCGGAGCGCAGGGCTGTACGCGCCTGTTCGTAGGAATCGGCAATGGCGTCGTCATCGGGAATTGAGCCGGCGCTGTAGCGCTGGCCGCCCGCGAGGGATTCCCTTCCTAGGTTGCTGCCGTCGTCGATTTCCAATATATATATGGATACGTGCTCGGGCCGAATGTCGGCCAAGCGGGCCACCGATTCTGCCCAGGAGGCGGGCGTCTGATGGGCAAGGCCGGCGATCAGGTCCATGCTGATGTTGCGGAACCCTGCAGCGCGCAGGGTTTGTGCCGCGTTGAAAATATCCGTGCGGCGGTGCATGCGCCCGGCCGCCTTGAGCTCGACATCGTTGAACGACTGGACGCCGAGGCTGATGCGGCTGAAGCCGGCATCGAGCCAGGCAGCGGCTTTCCCTGTGGTGATGGTTTCCGGGTCGGCCTCGAGGGTAATCTCCAGCGCAGCGCCATCGCTATTTTGCGCGAATCCGAATTCCCTGCTGAGCGCCTCCAGAATGCTGCTCAGCGCGCGCGGCTCGAGCAGACTGGGAGTGCCGCCGCCGAAGTAAACGGTGTCGATGACTTGCGGCTTTTGCTTACTGGCCCGAAGTTCAGCCGCCGTCTCCAGAATTTCCCGGCAAACCGCAGCCGCGTAAGGCGCGTAGCGCTGGGGCGAGACGACTCCCGTGTGGAAATTGCAGTAGGTGCACTTGGTCTGGCAAAACGGCACCTGAACATAGGCACCGAGCGCCGCAGGCTTCGAATCCATAGCGAGATTGTACCGCAACGCGACCTTCGGCCGGCCTCCCCAGCGGCCCGAGGCACGTTACATGCCTGAGTCCTGGGGTCCGTTCCGCGCATCTGAACGTGTGTAGCTGGGCTTATGACTGCACTTGTAATCCGTGCCTTCGTATTGTCGTCTTACTACTGACGAATTCCGCGTAACGCATTACACTTGGTTCGACAAACATCCCGGAGGAAAAGTAAAAATGACGGAAGCCGCGCAACAACCCGCGAAAGACACTCAGAAACCGAAAACCTTCACCGCTAAAGCTTTTGCCGCACAGTCTGATTCGTCGCCGCTTGGCCCGCACACCATCGCGCGCCGCGAACCCGGCCCGCAAGACGTGCAAATGGAAATTCTCTTCTGCGGCGTGTGCCATTCGGACCTGCACACCGCGCGTAATGAGTGGAAATCGGTAATGCCGACGATCTACCCGTGCGTTCCGGGCCATGAAATCGTTGGCCGCGTAACTAAAATCGGCAGCGGCGTGAAGAAATTCAAAGTGGGAGACATTGCCGCGGTGGGCTGCATGGTGGATTCGGACCGGACTTGTCCGGCTTGTCGCGCGGGCGAAGAGCAATACTGCAGCGGCCCAGCGACCTTCACCTACAACGGCCCGGACAAATTTCTGGGCGGCGTGACCTACGGCGGATATTCGGACGGGGTCACGGTGGACGAAGCGTTCGTGCTGCGCGTGCCGGAAAAGCTGGACCCCGCGGGCGCCGCGCCGCTGCTGTGCGCCGGCATCACTACCTATTCGCCGTTCCGGCACTGGAAAGTCGGCAAGGGCCAGAAAGTTGGCGTGGTTGGACTGGGCGGCCTGGGTCATATGGGAGTGAAGTTCGCTCATGCATTTGGCGCGCATATCGTGCTGTTCACGACTTCGCCTAGCAAAGTTGCCGACGCGAAGCGTTTGGGCGCCGATGAAGTGGTGATTTCCAAGAACGCTGACGAAATGGCGAAACACATCGGTACGTTCGATTTCATTCTCGATTGCGTTTCGGCCGAGCACGACCTGAACGCTTACTTGCAGCTGCTGAAAATGGACGGCCACATGGTGTTGGTGGGCGCGCCTCCCGATCCGCAACCGGTGCAGGGATTCAATTTGATCATGGGACGCAAGAGCCTGGCGGGTTCGGGCATCGGTGGGATTCGCGAAACCCAGGAGATGCTAGATTTCTGCGCGGAGAAAGGCATCACCTCGGACATCGAAATCATTCCGATGCAGCAGATCAATACGGCCTACGACCGCTTGCTGAAAGGCGACGTGAAGTATCGCTTCGTGATCGATATGGCGTCGATCAAGTAAGTTCGTCCAGGTTAAATCGTTCAACCGCTCGACACTCGGCGATTCGGATTGCGGCTGACAGGCTGCGGTCCGGATCGCCGAGAACTTTTTGGGAAACTCCCTTTGGGAAACGCCCCTGTAGGCTCGAAACTGTTCCGATGCGCTCCGTAATTTGCGACACACTTCCCCCATGCAGTAAACTCAAAGGCTCGTTCTGACCCAGGGAGAGCTTCCATGTTGGTGGTGATGCAGCCGCAGGCGACCGACGCGCAAGTGCGCGCGGTCTGCGAGCGAATTGAAGAACTCGGTTACAAAGCGCATCCGATGCCCGGCGCGGGACGCACGGCCATCGGCATCACCGGAAATTCCGGCATCTCCGACCTGGTTTCGCTCGAGTTCTACGCCGGCGTAGCGGAATGCATTCCGGTCACCAAGCCTTACAAGCTGGTCAGTCGCGACGTGAAAGCGGAAACCACGGTGGTGCGCATCCCCACGCCGTTGGGAGAAGTGGCGTTCGGTGGCACGGAAATCGGCATGGTGGCGGGACCTTGCGCGATCGAAACGCGCGAGCAGGCCTTCACCGTGGCCAAGCAAATTAAAGCGACGGGAGCGCGCCTGTTTCGCGGCGGTGCTTACAAACCGCGTACGTCGCCTTATAGTTTTCAAGGTCACGGCGAAGCTGGACTAAAAATCATGGCCGACATCCGCGAGGAGTTCGGCCTGGGCATTGTCACCGAGGCGATCGATCACGAATCGCTGGACCTGGTGGAAAAATATGCGGACGTGATTCAGCTGGGCACGCGCAACATGCAGAATTTTTCTTTGCTGAAGCGCGCCGGCCGGGCCAAAAAGCCGGTGCTGCTGAAACGCGGCATGTCCGCCACGCTGGACGAATTTCTGATGGCCGCGGAATACATCATGTCCGAAGGCAATTACAACGTGATCCTGTGCGAACGCGGCATCCGCACGTTTTCGGATTTCACGCGCAACACGCTGGATCTGAGCGTGATTCCAGCGGTGCAGCGGCGCAGTCACTTGCCGATTGTGGTGGATCCTTCGCACGGCACCGGCCGGCGCAATAAAGTTCTGCCGCTTTCGCGCGCGGCGGTGGCGGTCGGCGCGGATGGTTTGCTGGTGGAAGTGCATCACGACCCGGACCGCGCGCTTTCCGATGGCCCGCAGTCGATCCTTCCCGCAGATTACGTAGAACTGACTCGGGAATGCCGGGCGATCGCCGCCGTGCTGGGGCGCACGATCAATTGAGAATTCTTGGCACGCGACGGCATCGAGCGTGAGACTACGGTTCAACTACCGGCTGGCTTTCCTGATCGTCCTGCTGGGCGCGTTTGCAGTGCGCGAAGTGGCCCTGGAGCTACGCCCGTCCTTCCTGCGTCCTGGGTTGCACATGTTCGCGTATGTGGGCAACACCGCGGACGGAACCGTTTCGGCCATCGATTTAATTCAGTTGGCACACGTCGCCACCATTCCAGTTGGCCCCGGACCGAGCGGCCTGCGCCCGCATCCGACGCGCGCGGAAATCTGGGGAGTGAGTTCGAGCGGCGGGTATGTGTGGGTGCTTGACTGCAAAACGAATCGCGTGGCGGCGCAGATTCCGGTCGGGAGCGAGCCTTACGCGTTGGATTTTTCTCCCGATGGTCGGCTGGTCTACGTGGCCGCTTCGGGAGCGAACACGGTCTTAGCTATCGACACGCAGTCGCAGCGAATTGTGGCGCGCGGACGCGCCGGGCGGCGGCCCTGGATCGCGCGTGTTTCTCCTGATGGGAAAATTGTGGTGGTTTCGAATCGCGACGACGGCACCGTTTCGATTCTCGACGCGGCAAATCTGATGCCGCTGGGAGTCGTCGGCACCAATCCGGATCCGGAACAGATTGTGATCTTGCCGGACAGCTCCAAAGCTTTCGTCACCTCCGGGACCACCAATCAGATTTCGGTGGTCGACCTGAAACGAAAAGTTCTGCTGACCAATCTTGCGCTGGGCGGCCCTCCTAGCGATCTAATTCTGAAACCCGATGGCGGCGAACTGTACATTCCATCGCGCGATACCCACGGTTTGCTGATCGTGAATACCGGAACGAATGAAGTCAGCGATTTTCTGCTGCTGGGCATGTCGCCGGTGGCGGCGACATTTGAACCGGCCACCGAAACCCTTTACGTTTCGGATTTCGACGCGGACCACGTGGTTCCGGTCGCGGTCGCCACCCGGCAAATCGGACGGCCGATTCAGGCGGGCGACGGGCCGTCTACTCTGCGACTGACGCCGGGGTCTGAGATTCTGCTGGTGATCGATGCGAACTCCGACGATCTGGCTGTGATTCGCACCAAGGTTTTGCAGACGGGGCAGGCGAGCTTGACCCCACCGCGTCCGCCTACGGGATTGATTCCGCTAGGCGGTCAGCCGCGCGATCTGGCCACCAAAGTTTTTTAACCCCGCGCAATTTTCTTCGTTGGTCTTCCCTGCTTTATTGCACAGTCAAAGACAGTCCCAGGGTTCGCGTTACGCCGCCTGAAGCGGTCGTTCCAGTAATGGTGATCGGATACGTTCCAACTGGCGTGCCGCCCGGCGGACTGACCGAGTTCGTGCTGCTTCCGAAACAGGCTGCCAGCATCAACGAGAGCCCGACCAGTAGAATCAGCGACTGAGCGAAACGCAATGGATGCGCAAATCCTTGCGAGTTACTTCCCTGCTTGACGCTGGTGCGCGTCGCGAACCAGCCGACGACGAATAGAAGCATCGACAGACCAAGAACGAAAATCAGCCGAGGCGCAGAGTGAATTGGATTTGCAGGAGATTTGAATCCTGCGGCAACCGCATTGGCGGTGGTGGTCACGGAGACTTGCACCGGGACCGGCGCGTTTCCGGTGAACGTAATGCTTGTCGGATTCAGGCTACAGCTTCCCTTAGTGATGGTCGCGGTGCAACTCATTGTGATCGTTCCGGTGTAGCCCGTGGCTTGGGCGTCGATGCTAAATTGCGCGGTGCCGCCCGCCGTTACCATTGCGGTAGTCGCTCCCGAAGGAACCAGGCAGTAGTCGCTCACGTTTCCAGATACGTTCACGCTTTGTGACCCAGCCGGATCATTGTCGAAAATTTTCAACACGCTAGCCTGGGGGCCGGCGGTCGAGCCGCAGGCCGCATCCGCCGATGAGAACGGAGGCGTGAAGGTAACTCCGATGGTGCAGGAAGCGCCCGCAGCAACTCCGGATTTGCAATTGTTGGCCAGGGTGAAATCGCCGGACGGCGAAAGCGTAACGTTGCTGACGCTCAGGATCGCGGCGCCCGAGCCCGAATTGGTAACCGTAACGTTCTGCGCCGTGCCGGTTGTGCCAGCCAGTTGGCTGGCGAAACTTAAGCCGCCCGCCGGCGCGACGGCAGCGGTGGCCTGCAGCGCCGTCCCGGAAAGCGGAATCGTCTGCGGATTTTGTGGCGCGTTGTCGGAAATTTGCACCACCGCCGAGCGGCTGCCGGCCTGCGTCGGATTGAAAGTTACGTAGACCATGCAGGCTTGCCCTGCTCCCAGAGGCATTTGCGAACACTGATCCTTTTCCGCGAAATCCGCGGGGTCCGCTCCGGTCACGTCGATCGTCATGCTCAGCGGCGAGGTGCCGGTATTTTTTACGCTGGCCATCGCCTGGGCGCTGGGGATCCCAACCGACTCCGGTGCGAAGGAAAAACTCGTGGGCGAAATCGAAATTCCAGTGGTCCCGCCATTGCCGCTGAGCGCTACGCTCTGCGGGCTGCCCTGGGCGTTGTCGGTAACGGTGAGCGCGGCGCTGACGGCGCCGGCCGCGGTGGGAATAAAATCGACCGAAAGATTGCAACTGGCTCCGGCGAGGAGCTGGGCGGTTGGCAGCGTGCAGGCGTTCGCGCCTTTGGCCAAATAACCGAAGCTGGTCGAACTCGCGCCGGCGATGGTGAAGCTGGAAACATTCAGATCGGCGCTTCCGGTATTGATAAAGGTGACGATTTGCGCGGCGCTGGTGACTCCGACCGGCTGCGAGCCGAAATTGAGCGACGTTGGAAAAATCGTCAGCACCGGCGCAGCTCCGGTGCCGACACCGGTGATGATGACGGTCTGTTGCGAACCGGTCACGCCTCCAGAATTGTCCACGAACACAACTTCGGCGGTCAGTGTGCCGGTGGTGGTGGGCGCGAAAACAATGGGGACCACGCAGCTCTGACCAGCATTCAAGACGCTGACGGAGCAAGTGTCGCCGGCGATGGCCGGGATGAACTGCGAAGAGTCCGGCCCGGAAAGCGTTTCGGTAAATGATAGCGGCTGATTTCCGGAATTGGTGAGGGTGACATCCGCGAGGGTATTGGTGCCGATGGGCTGCGTGCCAAAATTCACGCTGCCCGGCGAGACCATGGCAAAAGGGCCGGAGCCGGAGCCTACTACGGCCAGGCTTTGGGAAGTTGCGGGCGTATTGTCGGTGACGGTGACGAAGGCTTGTTCTGGTCCTACGATTGACGCCACGAATCCCACTTCGAAGGAACACTTCTCTCCAGGGTCAATCGCTCCCTGGGAGCAGGCCGAAGCCCCGATCAGCGAAAAATCGGCGGCATTCGTGCCGGTAATATTCACCGCGGAAATGGTCAACGGCGCGCCGCCGGTGTTGATTACGGCCACCCCAGACGGCGGCACGTTATTTGCGCCCACCATCGGCGACCCGAAATTTACCTTGCCGAGGTTGAAAGAAACTGCGGGCGTCGGTGTGTTGCTCAGCAGGCCCTGGACCACGAAGGCGTCATCGAACGGAGGATTCAGCTGGCAGCTGTCGCACGATGGTTGCGCTCCGGCGGCGGTGGTCCCGGCGATGGGGAAATCGGCGGCGTTTGTCGCTCCCGCGACGTAGAGATTTCCGGAGGCGTCGACGGCGATGCTGTTGGCTTGGGCGGTGGCAATGGCACCCGCGGCTGCGCTGCCACCTAAAGGCGTGGCGTAGATGAGCGATGCCGAACCTGCAGAGGTCGGATCCATTTCCGCGACGAAGGCGTCCTGATCGCCGGAGAAAGGCTGGAAGTTGTAAATCCATGGGAGGTCCCAGGATTTTGCGCTGCCTGCGATGTAAATCTGGTTGGGCGCGACGTAGAAAATTCCCTGGCCCGCGTCGGTCTCTGATCCGCCGAGGTAGCTGGAATAGGTGAGCTTGGTCGCACCGCTGGGAAGTTGACCGACGACCGAGAGAAACGCGTTGCCGTCTCCTTTGAGCGTGCTTTGAAACGGCGCGATCGTGCCGCTGGCGGAAAGGTCGGTGACTGGAAAATTCTTGGATTGCGCGGAGCCGGTGACGTAGGCCGTGCCGGGGAGGCCGCCGCCGACCGCGATGGCTAGAATTTCGTCGTTGATGCTGCCGCCCAAGAATGTTCCGTAAGACAAGTCGTCGATGCCATTGCCCGACGGCAAAATTTTCATGAT
>CAWIEL010000017.1:0-72078 GCA_963835025.1 uncultured Acidobacteriota bacterium | reverse complement strand
AAGGACACATGTTCGTGGACCCCGAACATTTGCGCGACGTGATTCACCGCTCAACGGATTGGTTCAACCAATATCTCAACTAGACCAAGCAAGTCGGCACAATTCGACAACGCGCAGCGTGGGCTACTGCTCGAACTCACACTTGAACGTTGACTTGGTTCGTCGTCTGCGCCATAACGTTTTCATGCCTGGGAGGAGTTCGTGAACCGACGAGAACTGTTACAGGCTGCAGGAGTTTTGCTTGGCTTTCTTCGATGAGCCGGCTTGCCGGCGCTGCTGAGCTACAAGATGCGGCCGTGCCGCGCACCAACTGGTCTGGCAATCTGCACTACAGCACTGACAAAGTTTTTGCGCCTGGGAGCGCGGAAGAAACTGCGGCGATTGTGCGCGCCAACACAAAACTCAAACCGCTGGGATCGCGGCATTGCTTCAACGACATCGCGGACAGCAGCTACGCGCAGATCTCCATGCGCGGTGTGAAAGGCATAAAGATCGACGCGGCGGCGAAGACGGTGACAGTGGGTGCCGGAACGGCCTATGGCGAGCTGGCTCCGGTGCTGGACCAGGCCGGTTTCGCGCTGTCCAATCTTGCTTCCCTGCCGCACATTTCGGTGGGAGGGACCATCGCCACCGCGACGCATGGTTCCGGCGTGGGCAATCAAAATCTTGCCGCTGCGGTGCAGGCACTGCGCCTGGTGAAGGCCGACGGTTCGGTGGTTCAGCTCTCGCGGGCCGACGATCCAGCGCACTTCCCACTGGCGATCGTTCACCTCGGCGCGCTGGGTGTGGTCACCGAAGTTACACTCGGCATCGTGCCGCGCTTCGATATGTCGCAGGTTGTCTACGAAAACCTTTCATTCGATCACCTGGAAAAGAATCTGGATGCGATCATGGGCGCCGCCTACAGCGTGAGCCTTTTCACCGACTGGCAGCGCAACCGCGCGACGGAAGTGTGGATCAAGCGAAAAATAAATCCGAATGAGCCCGAGTTTAAGCTCGCTCCAGAGTTCTACGGCGCCACTCTGCAGAAAGTGAAATTGCATCCCGTCGCCGGACAATCCGCCGAACCTTGCACCGAACAGTTGGGCAGCGTGGGTCCGTGGTATCTGAAGCTGCCGCACTTCAAAATGGAATTCACACCTTCGACCGGACGCGAACTTCAGACCGAGTATTTTGTGCCACGCTCGGAAGGCTACCGCGCGATGCGCGCTGTCGAGCAGTTGCGCGACCGCATCACCCCGTTGCTCTTCATCACCGAGATTCGCACCATCGCTTCGGACCAAATGCCGATGAGCATGCACCACGGCCGCGAATCGCTGGCCATCCACTTCACCT
This sequence comes from uncultured Acidobacteriota bacterium, assembly GCA_963835025.1. Taxonomy (GTDB): domain Bacteria; phylum Acidobacteriota; class Terriglobia; order Acidiferrales; family UBA7541; genus Palsa-295. The sequence goes on along the minus strand of CAWIEL010000017.1, from coordinate 70,743 downwards.
GGAAGCCCGATGAACCGGCGGTGCGCCAGCTGTTGCCAACCATCGAAGCCGCGCTAAAGCCCTTCGGAGTGAGGCCGCACTGGGGCAAGATTTTCGAGATCGACCCCACCTATCTGCGCGCACAATATCCCCAGATGGATCAATTTCGCGCCTTAGCATCCTCAATGGATCCTACGGGAAAATTCCGTAACAAGTATCTCGATCGCAATATCTTCAGCTAGGTTCGCCGGGAATCCTTAGAGTCGCCCTCGGGAAGATTAAATTCCAGCAACGTCGGACCCGTCGAAAGAGTCCAATTGTTGGAAGGAAATGTCGTCCGATGAATTTCGTTCAGACTTCAGTTCTCGAAATCGCTTTCGAAGATTTAGGTTCCCCCGACGCCCCGGTTGCAGTGCTGCTCCATGGCTGGCCTGATTCTCCGCGCGGATGGAACGCGGTGGCGGCCCGTCTTCGCGCTGACGGCTGGCGAACAATCATCCCCTATCTCCGTGGTTCGCATCCGACTCGGTTTCTATCAGACTCCACGCCGAGATTCGGCGCCGGAGTGGCGCTGGCACAAGACGCCATCGATCTGGCGGATGCCTTGGAGCTAAAGAGATTCGCAATCGTCGGACATGATTGGGGAGCGCGCGCGGCCTACTCCATGGCAGCGCTCTTTCCTGAGCGGGTTTCGGCGGTGGTCGCACTGGCCCTCGGTTACCAGCCGCGGGCCCGTTTCCATGTTCCCGGTTTCCAGCAATCGCGTCGATTCTGGTATCAGTGGTTCCAGTGTCTTGACGGAGGCGTCGAAGCGCTGCGAAAAGATCCAGTTGGATTCGCGCGCATTCAATGGGAAACATGGAGTCGGCCGGGCTGGTTCGACGAAAACGAATTTCGCGTCACCTCCGAAAGTTTTTTACATCCAGACTGGACCGCGATTACCCTAAACGCTTACCGTTCGCGGTGGATTCGCGGCGAAGCCTCCGACCCGCGCTACGATTCGCTACAAGCGCGTCTGGCGCAGCTCGAAATTCTCTCGACGCCGACCCTGATGATCCAAGGCGAGTCCGATTTCTGCGATGATGCGCACGAGTCCGAAGGCCTCGAAAAGTATTTTTCGGGTGAGTATCATCGGCTGCTGCTAAGTGGCATCGGACACTTTCCGCACCGAGAGGCACCGCAATCAGTGTCTGACGCTGCCATCTCGTTTCTTCGAAAGAATCACTAACGCAAAGCGGCGCCTTCACATCCGCGGACTAGCTTGGCCTTGTCAGGAACGGATACAAGGAGACCATTATGAAAGCGGCCGTCATTACAGCACCTGGCGTAACGCCCGCGTACGCCGATTTCGAAAACCCGCAGGTCCTTCCTGGCCAGGAGATTATCTCGGTAAAGGCCGCCGCGCTCACTCACCTGACCAAAGGCCGCGCGTCCGGCGAGCACTACAGCGCCGGACACGACTACCCGAATGTTGCCGGCGTCGATGGCGTAGGCCGCACCGCCGACGGCCGCCGCGTGTATTTCGCGCTGCCTTCCCCGCCCTTCGGCGCCATGGCGGAAAAAGCGCCGGTGCGCGCTTCGCATTGCGTTCCGGTGCCGGACGATCTCGACGACGTACTCGCCGCGGCGCTCGCCAATCCGGGCATGTCCTGCTGGGCCGCGTTCGCCGAACGCGCCAAGCTGCAGCGCGGCGAAACGGTGCTAGTCAACGGCGCCACCGGTGCCGCCGGACGGCTCGCGGTACAGATTGCCAAATACATGGGCGCTGGGCGAGTCATAGCCGCGGGCCGCGGCCGCGCGGCGCTGGAAAGCCTGAAATCCATCGGCGCCGACGACATCATTCAGTTCGACCTCGATCCTTCACGCCCCCAAGCCGCGGCAGAACTCGAAGAAGCGATGAAGCAGCAATTTTCCGCTGGCGTCGACGTAGTGATTGATTATCTGTGGGGCCAAAGCGCGGAGATTATTTTGATGGCCGCAGCCGAGGCCGGCCGTGAAGCTATTCCGATGCGGTTCGTGCAAGTCGGCGCGATAAGTGGCGACAGCATCCGGTTGCCCGGCGCTGCGCTGCGCTCTTCCGCTACGGTTCTAATGGGCAGCGGAATTAATAGCGTTCCACTGGAAGGTTTGCTGAACGCGATTCACAAAGTTTTCGAAGCCGCGCGCCCGGCCAACTTGCAAGTCCACACCAAAGCCGTTCCACTCGCGGACGTGGAGAAAACCTGGAACGCGGATACCGGCGGCGATCGGGTCGTATTCGTCATCAACTAGCCACGTCGGCGTAAATCAGCTCCAGCGCCCGCCGGAGCCGATTCGCGGCGCCGCCGTAAACTTTCCCGTATTTCCCTAAATCCCCAACCCCGCCAATTGAATCAACTGGAGGTGCCCGATTCACGGGTTCGGCGATGCGGGGAGCGTCACGACGCCCGCAGCATCCGCGAATCGATTGGCACGGAACGCAACGAACGGCTCAGGGAGAAATAATAATCATGGCTAAGAAACTGGATGGAAAGGTCGCATTCATTACCGGCGGGTCGCGTGGCATTGGCGCGGCCATCGCCAAGCGTTTAGCAGCGGACGGTGCGAGCGTGGCCGTCACTTACACCAAAGGCGCCGATGCGGCCACGTCCGTGGTGAAAGAAATCGAACGCGCTGGTGGAAAGGCCCTCGCGGTTCAGGCCGACGCCACCAACGCCGCAGCCGTTAAAGCCGCGATAGAAAAAACCGTCGCGACTTTCGGCAAGCTCGACATTCTGGTGAGCAATGCCGGCACCGCCATCCCCAAAAAATTCGAAGACGCGACGCTCGAAGAACTCAATGACGTGGTCAACCTGAACATTCTCGGCGCCTTCTACGCAACCCACGCCGCGCTGAAGCACCTCGGCAAAGGCGGCCGCATCATCCTGATCGGTTCCTGCGTCGGCGAACGCCTAATGACGCCCGGCCTGGTCCCCTACTCCGCCACCAAGGGCGCAATCAAAATGTTCGCCCAGGGCCTTTCGCGTGAAGTCGGCGACCGCGCCATCACCGTGAACAACGTTCAGCCCGGACCAATCGACACCGAATTGAATCCGGCGTCGGGAGATTGGGCCAAGCCACAGATTGCCAACACCGCGCTGGGCCGCTATGGCACCGTCGACGAAGTCGCGGCGCTGGTTGCGTTCGTCGCCAGCCCCGAAGCTTCCTACATCACCGGTGCGAACCTGACCGTCGACGGCGGCACCAACGCCTAGAACGCGTCGCACCGTCGTTGCATCGGATCATCGTAGCGACTGCGCAAACTCCGCAACATAAAAGTCTCCGGCGGGACGCCGTAGCAAGCTATACTCCCGCCGGAATTTTGGGAGTTCGTGTTTGTCGACAAAACCTCAGCCGGAAGTCGTGATTCGCTTGGCCACTCCGGCCGACGCCGCGGTCTGCGGCCCGATTTGCTATCACGCCTTCGCGGCGATCAGCGTTGCTCACGGCTTTCCACCTGATGTCCCCAGCCCGGACGCCGGTATCGGCATCTTCTCGACGATGTTCGGCAGCTCCGGTTTTTATTGTCTGGTCGCGGAAGTGGAGGGCCGCGTGGTGGGCAGCAATTGCCTGGACGAGCGTGCGTTGATTGCCGGCATCGGTCCGATCACCATCGATCCCGCCGCACAAAATCTCGGCGTTGGCAGAAAATTAATGCATGCGGTGATGCAGCGCGCCAAGGAGCGCGGCTTCGCCGGGATCAGGCTGGTGCAGGCGGCGTTTCACAACCGCTCGCTCTCCCTGTATTCCAACCTGGGCTTTGACGTGCGCGAGCCGCTTTCCTGCCTGCAAGGACGAACTCGCGAGCGGAGTATTCCCGGTTGCACGGTGCGAATGGCCACCCCGGCGGATTCAGAGACTTGCAATGCGCTATCGCGGCGCGTGCATGGTTTTGACCGAGCTATCGAGCTAAGCGAAGCGATTCAGCATCAAACTGCCAAAGTCGTCGAACGCGAAGGCCGTCTCACCGGTTACGCCACGATTCTGGCGTTCTTCGGCCACGCCACTGCGGAAAGCAATCAAGACCTCCGCGCGCTGATCGCTTCCGCCGACTCCTTCGCCGGACCTGGGATTTTGGTGCCTTCGCGGAATAGTTCTCTGCTGCGCTGGTGCCTGGCGAATGAATTGAAGGTCGTTCAACCCATGACGCTGATGAGCACCGGACTTTACAACGAGCCCCAGGGTTCTTGGCTTCCCTCGATCGAATTCTAATTATGCGCGAGCAAAAACATTTACGCTTCACTCTGCTTCGCTCGACTCTTTCGCTCCTGGCGTTTTTTCTGATCAGCGCGTTCGGCGCCAAAGCCCAAAGCGGCGGCTGGGAACCAGCGCCGGGGCACACGCAAATTCCGCTGTGGCCCGGCACGCCGCCGGACGCGCAACCGGCCGCCGGCCCGGAAACCGCAGCGACCACTGAGGGAGAAAAACTGGTCGGCGGCAAGACCTGGATTTATGTCTCCAACGTTTCCCGTCCGACGATGACCATTTACTCGCCGAAGGAAAAAAACACCGGGGCCGCGGTCATGGTCTTTCCTGGAGGCGGCTACCAGATTCTTGCCATGGATTTGGAAGGCACCGAAGTTTGCGATTGGCTGACTTCCCGCGGCATCACCTGCGTGCTGCTGAAATATCGCGTCCCCAGGACTGGCCCACATTGGGAAGAGAAATGCGATTGCCAGGTTTATCCCAAAGCGCCGATGGCACTCGAGGACGCGCAGCGCGCGCTGCGTCTGGTCCGTTTTCACGCCGCGGAGTGGCACATTGATCCGCACAAGATCGGCGTGATTGGCTTCTCCGCCGGCGGGCACCTGGTGGCGGCGACCAGCACGCGGTTTAACGAGCGTCTTTACGCACCCTTAGATGAAGCCGACAAAGAAAGCGCCCGCCCCGATTTTGCCGTGGCCCTCTATCCCGGCCATTTATGGATGGACGAGAAGAAATTCGAATTGAATCCGGAGATTACCGTCACGCGAGAGACGCCACCGACGTTCCTGATTCAGGCGCAGAACGACAACGTCGATAGCATCAATAATTCGCTGGTGTATTACCTGGCACTGAAAAACGCAGGAGTTCCGGTCGAGATCCATATCTTTGCGGAGGGCGGCCATGCCTTTGGCTTGCGCCGCACGAAATTTCCGATCACCGAGTGGCCCGAACTGCTCGATAAGTGGCTGGCCACGCTCGGCATGATTTCCAACTAGACTTGCGGTCGACGCGAGGAGGCCAATGGTTTCGGTAGCCGGGTAAATTCCATGGTGCCATCATTCACCCGGCCAAACCGCAGCGTCATCAAGTCCAGCGCGTAGTTCTGACGCAGCTTCCATGGTGCCTTCGATCCTTGCCGCGGTAGCATTTCGCGTGAACGCTGTATGTAACCCGAAGTCAGCGTAATCGCCGGCTCTTCGCCGACGGATGGATCACGCCGTTTCGGCGTGCAGTACGCGTAGCCTTTGGCGTCCATGTAGTTCAGCAGCCGGCACAAATATTCGGTGGTCAGGTCCACTTTCAACGTCCACGAAGCGTTGGTGTAACCAAATGCCGACGCCACATTTGGAATGCCGCTGTACATCATTCCTTTGTAGCTCAACGCCTTCACCGGTTCGACGCGCGTGCCGTCTACCAGGAGTTCGATTCCGCCGAGCAGTTTCACGTTCAATCCCGTTGCGGTCACGATGATGTCCGCCTGCAGGTCCTCGCCGGATTTCAGCCGGAGGCCCGACGGGGTGAAGGTCTCAATCTCGTCGGTCACGATGGCTGCTTTGCCGGCGCGGATCGCGCGAAACAGATCGCCATCAGGGACCAGGCAGAGCCGCTGATCCCAAGGGTTGTAGCGCGGCGTGAAATGCTTGGCCACGTCGTAATCCGGACCCAGATATTTTTGGGCGAAGCCGACGATCATTTTTTTGGTCTGTTCCGGTTTGCGCCGCGCTACACCGTAAAAATAAATTCCCAACAGCACGTTCTTCCAGCGAATCAGCCGGTCGGCGATTCGCGCCGGGGCATGCTCATGAAGCCATTTCGCGATTCCGTCTTCCGAGGGCCGCGCCACAATATAAGTCGGAGAACGCTGCAGCATGGTCACCTGCTCTGCCTTCTCCGCCAAGGACGGAACCAGCGTCACCGCCGTCGCGCCGCTGCCGATCACCACAATCTTCTTTCCCGCGTAATCTAGCTTTTCGGGCCACTTTTGAGGATGAACGATACTCCCGCGAAACTTCTCCATCCCCGGCCAGCCCGGCATGTAGCCTTGGGCGTAATCGTAATACCCGCTGCACAGGTAGAGAAAATTGCAGGTAAATCGCGCCAGCTTGCCGTCCGGTCCGCTCGCCTCAATCGTCCACAATCCCTGCGCTGAGGACCACGACGCGCGCGACACTTGATGCCCGAACCGGATTTTCTGGTCGATACCGTACTGCCGCGACGTTTCGCGAATGTAATTGAGAATCGAAGGACCGTCGACGATCGCTTTTTTCCCGCGCCACGGACGGAAGTTGTAGCCCAACGTGTACATGTCCGAATCGGAGCGCACCCCGGGGTAGCGAAACAGGTCCCACGTCCCGCCAGTGGAGTTTCGGCTTTCGAGAATTACAAATGTCTTGCGCGGACATTTGGATTGCAGGTGATAGCCGGCGCCAATGCCGGACAGTCCGGCCCCAACAATCAAAACGTCGAAGTGTTCGATCGCTTTGCCGTCTGGCAGCGTAGCCGGCGCGTTCTGGAGGGCGACTGACATTTTGGTCTGCCGACTATCCTACATTCGGGCCCGAAACGAGAAACATTTTGCTGCGGCTAATGATGCGGGTCGGTCATGGAATCTCGCGCCGGCGCATGGGCCGTGCTCTCGCGCTCGACCTCTTCGATTTCCACCCGCTCACGTTTGATCTCCAGCCGCAGCCGCCCAAAAATACTCATATAAAGGTTGGCGATCCACACCAGCGAAAAGCCGGAGATCAGATATCCGCGCCAATCCGGAAATAGCAGTTTGTATCGGGTAATGAACAGCAGCGCCACCGTCACATAGTGGCTGAAGCAGTACTCGCAAGTCACCAGATAGAAGAATTTGCGTTCGACCAGCCGTTTGCAGGCCTGACTTTTCTTCGCGCACCATTCGCGCGGCTCACGAAAGATTTCCTCGTGGGTCACGGTCCAGGCCACTGCCGCGACCGGAATCGCCAGAATGAACAGCGCTATGATTTGTTGCGAGATCGGCGGCATCAGGCCTGCTTTTTTTCCAGAATCGCCCAACGCGCGTACAAATCGTCGACCGTCCGTTGCGCGTCTTCCGTCTGCACATAGGCCGCATGTAAACGCGAAGCGTCGGTCGAAATCTCAGGATCCTCGAGCGTGGCGCGTTTGGCCCGCAGGTCTTCTTCCGCCTTGGCGATTTTCTTTTCGAGCGAAGCCAGCTCGCGCGATTCGGTGTGCGAAAGCTTCGCTTTCGCACCGTAGACGGCCGCGACAGCAACTGCAACTGGCGCTGCTTTCGCCGCAGATTTCGGCGCAGCCGGTTTCGCGGACTTTTCCGGCCGCTTGCCCTTCCGCGAGCGCTGCCACACTTCCCACTGCGAATAATCCGCAAACCGCTCGATATCGCCCAGGCCGTCGAGACCCAGCACCACATTCGACACGCGGTCCAGCATGTAGCGATCGTGCGTCACCAAAATCAACGCGCCACGAAATTCCAGCAGGCTATCTTCCAGAATCTCCAGCGTCGGAATGTCCAGATCGTTGGTCGGCTCGTCCAGCAGCAGCACGTCCGCGGATTGCAGCATCAGCTGCGCGATCAGCACGCGCGCTCGCTCGCCTCCAGAAAGCTTGCCCACCGGCCGGTTCAAATCCTCATTCGCGAAGAGAAATCGCGCCGCCCAGGACGCCACGTGAATCACCCGATCCTGATAGGTGACCGAGTCGCTGTCCGGTGCCAGCGCCCGGCGCAGCGAAACGTCCGGATCGAGTTCCCGGTTCTGGTCGAAGTACACGATTTTCAGCGCGTCAGCCTTATTGACCTTTCCCGCGGTCGGCTGCAAGTCTCCGCGCACCAGACGCAACAAGGTCGATTTCCCGCTGCCGTTCGGGCCCACCAGACCCACCCGCATTTGCGATTGCACTATGAAATGCAAGTTTTCAAAAAGCGTCCGGCCGCCCAGCGCGACGGAAACACCATCAAGCGTAATCAATTGCTTGGTTTTCCGGTCGCTCGCCGAAAAATCGATCTTGGCCGTAACGTCGCGCGTTCGCTGATTCAAATCCGCCAGTTCGCCGATCATTTCGTGTGCTTTATCGATGCGCGATTTCGATTTGGTGGTACGCGCCTTGGGCCCTCGTCGCAGCCATTCGATTTCGGTATGTACCAGATTGGCCAGCGCGTCCTGACGCTTTCCCTGCGCGTGCAAGTATTCTTCCTTGGCTTCCAGGAATTTCGTGTAAGGACCTTTCACCCGCAGGTAGCCATCGCCGTACATCCGGCTCAACTCCACGATGTCGCTTGCGATATTTTCCAGGAAATAGCGGTCGTGGCTGACCACCACGCAGGCGAACGCCGCATTCTGCAGCAAAGTCTCCAGCCACTTGATTCCGGCCAGGTCGAGATGGTTGGTGGGCTCGTCGAGCAGCAGAATATCCGGCTGCTGCACCAACGCTTCGACGATGGCCAGGCGTTTCTTCCATCCGCCGGAAAGCGAAATAGTAGGCAGTTCCGGGTCGGGAAAGCCGGCGCGGCTCAGCGCCTCCGAGGTCCGAAAATGATGATCCGCGTGCGCGACGCCGGCACGTTCGAGCGCGGCTTCGATCACCGAGCTGCAGGTCGAGCCTTCCGCAAACTCCGAAAGCTGCGAGACCGAAATCAGCCGCGTGCCTTTGCGTACCGCGACGTCACCGCTGTCGGGCTTGACGCTCCCGCGCAAAATTTCCATCAATGTGGATTTTCCGGATCCGTTGGGGCCAATCAGGCCGATCCGGTCGCCTTCGGAAATCGTGAACGAGATGTTTTGAAATAGCGGCGCAGCGCCGAACCGCTTCGAAAGGCCTTGCGCGTTGATGATGGGTGGCAAATGGTCCGTTTCTCCTGGCTACAATTTTACCCTTGAAGCACCCGGCGGCGCAAAATGCCCTGCTAGAATGCGAAAGATGAAATTGTCGATCACCTCGCCGAGATGACTTCTTTGTCCGACTCCCCCCGCTCCGGCCGCCAAGCTTTCGATGCGATCGTTATCGGCGCCGGTGCCGCCGGCCTGATGTGCGCCATCGAAGCCGGCAAGCGTGGACGTCGCGTCGCCGTCCTGGAGCACGCTCAGCGCGCCGGTAAGAAAATCTTGATCTCCGGCGGCGGTCGCTGCAATTTCACCAACCTGCACTGCCAGCCGGAGAATTTCATCTCTGCCAATCCGCACTTCGCCAAGTCCGCGCTGGCGCGTTACACGCCTCAGGATTTCATCGCGCTTGTCGAAAAACACGGAATCGCCTATCACGAAAAAACGCTCGGCCAATTGTTCTGTGACCGCTCGTCGAACCAAATCACTGGAATGCTCGAAGCCGAGTGTCGCGACGCGGGGGTAAAACTTATCCTCGACGCACGAGTCAGCACCGTCCGCCGCGTCTCCTCCTTCGAAGTATCCACATCTGCTGGCGACTTCGAAGCTCCGGCGTTAGTGATCGCCACCGGCGGCCTCTCCATCCCTAAAATGGGCGCGACAGCCTTGGGCTACGACATCGCACGCCAATTCGGCATTAACATTTGCAAAACGAATCCTGGTTTGGTGCCATTGCTGCTAAGCGCGCAGGACCGCAAAAATTATTGCGATCTCGCCGGCGTCGCCACCGCAACAGAAGTTTCGGCGAACGATGCCCCGCGGTTCCGCGAGGCCATGCTCATCACCCATCGTGGCCTAAGCGGCCCGACAATCCTGCAGGCCTCGTCCTACTGGCACACCGGAGAACCAGTTCATATCGATCTCGCGCCCGGCCTCGAAGTCTTCACGTCGCTGCTCAACGATCCAGCGCGAAACGCGAATCAAGCCCGCTCCGCGCTCCTGCGAGTGCTGCCAAAACGCCTGGCCACCCGGTGGCTCGAACTTCACGCTCCCGCAGCCTGGAGCAACGCCGCCATCGAACAGCTCGAAAACGAATTGCACGACTGGGCCATCCAACCAGCCGGCACCGAAGGCTATGAGAAAGCCGAAGTCACCACCGGCGGCGTCGATACCGGCGAGCTTTCCAGCAAAACGATGGAAGCAAAAAGAGTGAAAGGCCTCTTCTTCATCGGCGAAGTGGTCGACGTCACCGGCCATCTCGGCGGATTTAATTTTCAGTGGGCCTGGGCCTCGGGAGCCGCCGCCGGTCGCGCCATTTAGAATCGCGCCGCATGGCGAGGTCGCCGTTTCCGTCGGCGCCGAGTTGGAGTATCGTAATTTGTAGAATGAGCGTCCTTGGAAGATCGATGAACCGGCACCTGAAAGGATCCGCATGACCGCCCAGAAAAAATCGGAAATCAACTTCCCTTCGCTGCTGCCGTCCTCGCGCACCATCGAGTACCCGGCCGACGGAACCATCTTCGTGCAGGAAGATCGCTGCAGCGACGTGCACTACATCAAGCACGGCGTCGTAAAGTTGATGCTCGTTTCCCGCCGCGGCCGCAGCGGCATTCTGGGTTTTTTGGGCAAAGGCGATTTTTTCGGCGAAGGCTGCATCGGCGGCCGGGCTTCGTATCTCACCTCCGCCATCGCCTTGGTCCCCACCACGGTGAACGTGGTTCGCCAGAAGCAAATGCTCGAAGTGCTGGCCAAGGAGCCGCACGTCTGCGCCCGCTTCATTACTTATCTTTTGTCGCGCAACCACCGCATCGAAGAAGACTTGATCGATCATCTCTTCAACTCGTCCGAAAGAAGGCTGGCACGAACGCTCCTCCTACTGGCCCAATACGACCGGGGCGGCACGGAGGCGCTGGTGCTGCAGCAGATTACCCACGACACCCTGGCGGAGATGATTGGCACCACGCGCTCGCGGGTGAACGTCTTCATGAACAAATTCCGCAAACTGGGCTTCATTCACTACAACCGCACCGGCCAACTGAAGGTCTACCAGTCCCTGGCCACGGTCCTGGAAGAATAAATGACCGAAGGGCATTATTCCCCGCGCCGGCGTTGATACCGCGGCACAACCTGCGGGCTTACTCTTGTTTTCGGCGGATTCGCGGATGTAGGATGAACGGTGTTATCGTAGATATTTACATTGGAGATAGGGCGTGAGCGAACCGCATTGGGGTTTTCAAAATACGAGTGGCGCTAGCTTTCCGGCTTCGTGGGCTTTTTCCAGTTTCCAGGCAGATGACGCAATCAACCCATCGGTCTTCGATTCGGCTTCGAACGACGGCGACCCTTCAACCTCCGGGCGCAAACGCTTCAAAATTCTGATCGCCGATGACCATGAGGCCGTCCGCCGCGGATTGCGTTCGGCAGTGGCCGGAGCGGGTTGGGAATTATGCGGCGAAGCGGTGCACGGTCAGGATGCCGTCGAAAAAGTGCAAGCGCTGAAGCCGGACTTGATCATTCTGGATCTGAGCATGCCGGTGATGAATGGCCTGGATGCCGCCCGCGAAATCCGCAAGAAAGCTCCACGGGTAAAAATTGTCGGCTTCACCATGCACGAATCGGTGCAGGTGCGCGAACAAACCACCATGATCGGATTCCACGCTTTGGCCGCGAAATCGGCGCCGCTGGGCAACCTGCTGGCCACGGTCCGCTCCATCCTTGAAACGTCATAGCTTCGCGCAGCCCGGCACACGCTGCGGGCAACCCACAAAACCTTTAATTTTTCTGTTGTTATGCTTCGACGATTTGATTCCGGATGGCGTAGCGCACCAGTTCGCTGACGGTGTGAATCTGCAGTTTGCGCATGATATTCGCGCGATGGGTTTCCGCGGTTTTAACGCTGATGTTCAGCGAAGATGCCACTTCCTTGCTGCTCTTGCCTTCCGCCAGCAATTGCACAATTTCCCGTTCGCGGGTGGTCAGCCGGTCGCGCAGCGGTTCGCCTTCATCATGCTTCGGTCCGCCGTCGCTGAAGCTGGTCAGCATCACTTCGGTGGCGCGCGAAGTAAAAAACGGTTTCTTCTTGGCCAGCGATTCCACCGCAATCACCAGATCGCGATCCGAATCCGATTTCACCACATAGCCGCGCACACCCGCTTCCAGAATCTCGCGGATCAATTGATCCGAATAGTGCGCGGTAAAAATCAAAACTTCCGTATCCGGCGAAGCTTTCTTGATTCGTTTCGCCGCGTCCACGCCGTTCAGGTCCGGCATGCTGATGTCCAGAATCACTACGTTCGGCTTCAGCTCTTCGGCCTTGGCTACCGCTTCCCGGCCGGTCGTGGCCTCGCCGCAAATTTCCCAGCCCGGATGCGATTCGAGCAACGTCCGCACACCCCGACGCATGATGTCGTGATCGTCAGCAATCATGATGCGGACCGTTTTCATCTGCCCTCCGCAGAGCACCGCAACAGGCCCTTCAAAATACGCCCGCTGATTCCAAAAATCGGGTTGCCAGTCGCTATATACAACACGGGGACGGTGTTGTCAAAATCTGGACCTCAACAACGCGCTTGAGCGTGCCTGATCTCGATCCCGAAATTAAACCCGATGCGAACTGGGAAGCCAGGAAGACTGAGTTGCCGAAATTATAGCAGGTTCTAGGCGTACCCGGCAGTCATCAACTGATTCAAAAGGGCTTGCGTAAGATTTACGCTGCCCCGAAAAAATTGCCTTCGAACGCTCTTGCTCCAAAGTTACCCCCAGTCCTAAGCGATTGATTTCGAGGCACTTACAGACTGTCCTGCAGGACAGGTCTGGCCCTCCGCTTGCTTTTCTCCACTGCGGAGACTGCGATGAGCCACACGAATTCCAATTCGGAGCCTGACATGAACCTGACCTACGATATTTTCCGGAGATTTTCGAATGACAGTCCGATTTGGATTGAAACCGTTCAGGGTCTGGACAAGTGCAAGTCGCGTCTGCTCGATCTGGTGCAGCACAATCCCGGTGAATACTTTGCTTTCGACCCGCTGCACTCGCGCGTCGTCGCCAGCAGCTCCGATCATTCCCTGCTGTCAGTCATCTTGTAGGTTTCCGGCACGGAGACGTCTTTCGCAGCCTTATCGTCACGCAAACCTAGAAAAACCGCCTGTCGGACTCTGCCGTCTGCGGTAATTTCGCTGTAAGAAATCTGGGCCACGAGTTTCGGCTCGAGGAACGACACGCCTCTCTCGCGCGGCAAGTCGACAAAACTTGATTTCGTTTTTACCAGCGGCAGCATTTTATGGTGCAGAGCCGCCAGCGACCGCTCGTCGAAGCCGGTTCCCACTTTTCCCAAGTAGTAGAACTTTCCGGACTTGTACCCGCCCAGCAGCAGCGACCCAAAGTGACTTCGAGAACCTTCCGGTTGGGTGAATCCCCCAATGACGAATTCGTCTTCCTGGTGCACCTTTACTTTCAACCACTGGTGCGAACGGGCTTCCGAATACGTCGACGAAAGATCCTTGGCAATCATTCCTTCCAGGCCTTTGCGCGCCGCGATCTGATAGGCCGCGAGTCCGTCCGCAGCCAGCCGCTGCGAAATGCGTAACACCCCTTTTTTGACCACCGTGCCTAAAACCTTCTCGAGCAATGCGCGCCGGGCGGAAAGCGGCTCACGCCGCAAATCCTTGCCGTTCAAAAACAAAATGTCGAAGGCCACGAACACGGCATCGGCCGAGGTACGCTGCAACAACTGAAAACGCGAAACCTGACCGCGGTCGAAGACCACGGCTTCGCCGTCCAGCACCAACGTCTTCGCCGGCAGAGCGCCGATGGCTGCCGCAATGTGCGGGTACCGTGCCGCGCGTTCGATCGCGTTGCGCGAATACAGCCGAACGTCTTTGCCTTCTTTGTAGGCGACGATCCGGTAGCCGTCGTACTTCTCTTCGAAGACCCATCCCTTACGCTGAAAAGGCTCGCGCGCCAGCGACGCAAGCATGGGCGAGACACGGAACGGAATGGTATTCGGCATGGAAGGAATCGAATTCTGGGGCTCGGCGAACCCGCCGCAGCCTATTTCGCTTTACTTTTCGGGCGCTTGCTCGCTCCGCCACTCTGGCCAGACTTCGCAGCCGATGCGGCGCGGCGTGTAGGAGTTTTGGCCGTAACTTTGGCGGGGGATTTTCCCGCGGTTTTTGGGGCTGGCGCGCTTGCAGGGGACTTCCCCGCCGCCGGAGGATCGCCCGTCGCCGCTTTGGCGATGTCGCCGCCGCCTTCCTTCGCGATTCCCGCCAGCAGGCGGTTGCTCACCACCGACTTCGGCTTATCCAAAGTAATGTCTTCCGTCGACGCATATTGGTCCCTATGCTTGATCAGCAGCCAAGATTTGCCGTCATCGCGCCCGTAGCCGCGAGTGCGGACCAGCACCCATGAACCCTTGAGCTTTTTCCCATGCAGCGTCATTTTTAAGTCGCCCTTGGCCAGCGCCGCGTCCACATCCTCCTGCTCCGGCGTCCACGTGCCGCGATCCCAAACCATTACCGTCCCGCCGCCGTATTCGCCTTCGGGAATCACGCCCTCGAACGTCGCGTAGTCGATGGGGTGATCCTCCACCTGCATCGCCAGGCGCCTCACGGTGGGGTCCAGCGCCGGGCCTTTCGGCACCGCCCAGGAAAGCAACACACCTTTCCACTCGATGCGAAAATCGTAATGCAGCGCCGTCGCCCGGTGCTTCTGAATCACGTAGATCAGCGGCGCGTGTTTGGCCTTCGCCACAACTTTTCCGGCGGGCTCCGGAGTAACTCCGAAATTGCGTTTCTTGTCGTAATCAATCAGGGGCATGTCGTTCCTCGCTCGGTTTTCGGCACAGGGCGCTGCAAATCAGCACGCAGGATTGAACAGATGCACGCCGGAGTCAACTAGGTCGATGCTGTACCGCGGACTGCGCTGCTCGGTCTGCCGGATAGGCCAGCGCTCAGTCGGCCACGCGCGTCGTCGGGTCGCGGCGCGAAAGCTGAGTGCGCCCAGGATTGCGCCACTCACGCCCTTCGCGACGCAGTAGCTCGGTGGCCGCATCCGGCCCCCACGATCCCGCGGCATAATTCGGAAAATCGCGCGGAGGTAGCGCTTTCCACACATCCAGGATCGGTTGCACCACGGTCCACGCCGCTTCCACCATGTCCGCGCGCTGAAACAGCGTCGGGTCACCCATCATGCAATCGTAGAGCAGCGTCTCGTATCCGGTAGATGGCGTGGTGCCGAAATAATCTGCATACTGAAAATCCATATTCACCGCGCCCAGCCGTACCACTGGACCCGGCACTTTGGCCTCGAAGCTGAGCGAAATTCCTTCATTCGGCTGAATGTTCAACACCAGTTCGTTCGGCGGGATTTTCTCCACTGAAGTCTTGCGGAACAACATAAACGGCGGACGCCGGAAACGAATCACGATCTCGGTCAGCCGCTCTTTCATGCGTTTCCCGGTGCGCAAATAAAAAGGCACGCCGGCCCAGCGCCAGTTGTCGATATTCAGCGCCAGCGCCACGAACGTCTCGGTGCCTGAAGACGGATTCACCCGCGGCTCCGTGCGATACGCCGGCACGTGGCGGCCATCCACGGTGCCCTCGCCGTACTGCCCGCGCACCGCGTGGTCCAGCACCCGCTCCGGATTCATCGGCTGGATCGCGCGCAGAATTTTGGTCTGTTCGTCGTGTACCGCGGTCGCGTCGAAAGAAATCGGCGGCTCCATCGCGGTCAAGCTGATCAGCTGGAAGATATGATTCGGCACCATGTCGCACAAAGCGCCGGCCTTGTCGTAATAATCGCCACGCAGTTCGACGCCCAGCTCTTCCGCCACCGTAACCTGGACGTGATCGACGTAGCGCCGGTTCCACACTGGCTCAAAAATTCCGTTGGCGAAGCGGAACGCCAAAATATTCTGGACCGTCTCCTTCCCCAGATAATGATCGATGCGGTAAACCTGATTTTCCTGCAGCACTTGCCCGATTTCGTGATTCAGCGCAACCGCCGTGGCCAGATCGTGCCCGAACGGTTTTTCGATCACCACTCGCCGCCACTTGCCATTCACTTCGTCAGTCAGGTGCGCCAGGCCCAGCTGCTTGACCACGATCGGGAAAAAAGTTGGGCTGGTCGCGAGGTAAAACAGGCAATTCCCCTGCGTCGCCTGTTCTTTTTCCACTTCAGCCAGCACTTCTTCCAGCTTTTTGAATAATTTGGGATCTTGAAAATCGCCGGAAAGGTAGTAGAGCCGCTTGGCGAACCAGTCCCAAGTTTCACGGTCCAGATTGGTGATGGTGAGTTCGCCCGCTTCCGGCGCCATGCGCGTACGAAATTCGTCGATGGAATATTCTTCGCGGGAAACTCCCACGATCGCGAATTGATCGGGAAGCAGTCTGCTTTTGGCCAGGTTGTACAGCGCGGGGATCAGCTTGCGTTTGGTTAAATCGCCGGCCGCGCCGAATATCACCATCACGCACGGAGGTGCGGGCCGGCCCTGCGCGCCCAAGATCGCGTCGGCTGAATCGAACGTTCCCATCAATTCCTTTCACGGTGAGCCGCCGCGCCGGGCCCCGTGATTTGAGCGGGGCCTTTCCGTCGCCGCGCCTGCAGTCTAGCCCAGCGCTTGCGCGATCGCGTTCTGCAGCGTGGCCAACCCGGCCGCCAGATCGGAGCCCAGGTGAACACGCAACGCGCGTCGGTTGCGATCCGCCAGCACCTGAAAATCACCGCGAGCCTGCGCCGCCTTCACGATCCCGAAGGTGTAGGTCTGTCCCGGCACCGGCAAATCCGCCGCATCGTCGCAGGTGATTTGCAGAAAAACTCCGGAATTAGGGCCGCCCTTGTAAGCCTGCCCCGTCGAATGCAGAAACCTCGGGCCAAACCCCAAGCACGTCGCGATATTTCTTTTTATCGCGAATCGCCTGACGAGAAATCTGCAGCTGCGCCTGTGCGCGTCGTTGCGTTCGATGTACGCCAGCAATGCGAAATAGTCGCCGGCCTTAATGCGCCCGAAATGCGCCTTCAGGTAGCCGACCAGAGCTCACGTCGCTTCCCACAGCCGCTTTCAGAGCTTCGGTGTTCTTGGGATCGCTGAAAAATTTCACTCCGCCGCCTTCGAAGAACGGAGTCTCCGCCGGCAGCGAACCGATCTTCTCATACTGCTCCGTCAGTTTCCGCGTTTCGATCTTGCTGGCTTCCACGTCTGGCTGGTTGAAAGCGTTCACGCCAATCACCGAACACGCCGTGGCAATCGCAATCTCCCACCGGAAAAATTCCTGGCCCAGATCGTACTTGTCCGCCACCGCGATGCGCACCACCGGCTGCCCGGCCTTCTCCAACGCATCCACGTCCGCGTCCTGCTTCGCGTCCGAACTGCCATCCAGCCGCACGTAAACGAAAACGCGGTCGTTGCCGTAAACGCCCGAAGCGCCAATCGCTTCCCGGTCCACCGGAATCAGGCCTTTGCCTTCTTTGCCCGAAGATTCGGCGATCAAGCTGCTCCAGCCACGCGCCCAGATCGGAAATTCCCGGCGAGGCAAAAGCGTGACCTTGTCGCGGCCCAGCCTTTCTGCGCCGGTGCCCAGAATCGCGCCGAGAATCGCGCCTGGATTTTATCCGCCGGCACGGACGCGCCGCACGCCCGAACCATTTCCTCGGTGCGCTCCAGAAACTTCTGCATGTCCACGCCCTGAATCGCCGCCGGGAACCATTCCGAAATTCGAGAGCGCGGAATAGCGCCCGCCGATGCTTGGCAGCCGTAGAAAATATTGCGAAAACCTGTCCGCTTCGGCCACTTTCTGCATCTTCGAACCGGGATCGGTGATCGCGATGAACCGCTTCCCCGCTTCCGCCGCGCCCACCTGCTTTTCACGCTTTCGAAAAAGTATTGCTTGAAAATATTAGGCTCCAGCGTGCTGCCGGATTTGCTGGATACGATGAAAATTGTTTTCGCGAGTCGATCTTGCTTTCAACGGTACGCACTTCGGCCGGATCGGTCGAATCCAGAACATGCACTTGCGGGCAGCCCGCGATCCTTGCCGAAGTCTGCGCCAGCACTTCAACGCACAAACTCGATCCGCCCATGCCCAGTAGCAGCATGTGCGTGAATCCGGCCGCACTAATATCCTTTGCCACGGTTTTCGAAACGCTTGCGCGAAGCGCGATCTGTTCCTCGGCGATGCGCAGCCAACCGAGCCATTTGCTTTCGTCCGTATTGGTCCAAAGACAAGCATCGCCAGCCCAAAGCCGCTCCACTTTCTTGCCTGCCTTCCAATCCTCGATAGTGGCCTTCACGGACTGTGCTAGATCGGCCGGTAAATGGTATGAGATAATTCTTCACGCTGATGCCCTCGACTGCTTGACTGTTTTTTCAACGGTGGCGAGCAACTTATCGAAAGCTTCCTCGAAAAGTCTCACGCCATCGTCGGTAAGCTGATCGGTCACCATCTTCATCGAAATTCCGGTGCGCGCAAGGTCATCCATGGTGCGCCGCGCTCCCTCAATGTCTTCTTCCAGGCTCGCGCGCACGCGCCCGTGATCGCGAAAATCGTCCATAGTCGCCGGCGGGATCGTATCAACCGTGTCAGGTCCGATCAGTTCCTCCACGTAGAGCACGTCGCGAAACGCCGGATTCTTGGTGCTGGTGCTGGCCCAGAGAACGCGCTGCGTCTGCGCGCCTTCGACGCCAAAGCTTCCCAACGAGGCCCGCGAAAATCTGCTTGTAGGACTGGTAGGTCGACTTCGCATTCGCAATTGCCACTTTGCCGTGCAAGTGCATCAGCGCCGCAGTTTCCGCCGAGTTCGTGGCCGCCTTGATCTTCGCCTCGATCTCACCGTCCATCAGTGTATCGATGCGGCTGATGAAGAAGCTCGCCACGCTCGCAACCTTCGACGGATCTCCACCGCTCTTCACAAACGCTTCCACTCCTGCCATGTACGCCTCCGCCACCTTCACATAAACGTCAAACGCGAACAGCAGCGTCACGTTCACGTTTATGCCTTCGCTGATCAATTGCTGAAACGCCGGAATTCCTTCAGGGGTTCCGGGAACCTTGATCATCACGTTCGGGCGTCCCACCGCTTTCCACAAACGCCGCGCTTCGGCCATCGTCTCCTGCGTCTTGTGCGCCAGGTACGGCGAAACTTCCAGGCTCACGTAGCCGTCGCGAAACTTCGATTGCTCGTAGACCGGGCGAAAAATATCCGCGGCATCCTGAATGTCTTTGATCGCCAGGATCTCGTAGCGCCCCATGGGGTCCAGGTCCTTGCGCGATTCCAGGCCCTTCAGCGTCTCGGCATACAAGTTGCTGCCGGTGATCGCTTTCTCGAAAATCGAAGGGTTCGAGGTCATCCCGCGCAGGCCATCATTGTCGATCATTTTCTTCAGCTCACCGGTGGTCAGCAGGTCTCGGCGGATGTAATCCAGCCAGACCGACTGGCCGAAACTCAGCAGAGCTTTCAGCGGATTCTGCGTCGCGCTTCCTGATTTCGAGGGCGTGTTCACTGTGGTGCTCATGGTAGAGCCTCCTTCAAAGATAGCGGTGGTTACCGGGCTAGAGTCGCAAAAGAAAGCCAATTCTACATCAGGACGAGCCGCGTGGGTGTGAATGGCAAATTATTTCGGCAGGCATGGCCGCGCGGTATCCCTTTAGCTTAGAGGTTTCTCATCTCAAATCGGTTCAATTTTTTTCGCTCTTCGGCGCTGAATTCTCCGGCTTAAAATCTCTTGGACCCACGCCCCTGAACGGATACTCTTCGCCTATGAAAGCCTCTCGCCGCCCCCGACGAGCTCAAAACAGATCTCACGGCGAATCCCAGAGCGCATCAACGACCGGGGGCCGTGAACAGGTCCTGGCCCTGTTCGTAAACGACTGGGCGATCGAAATGCTCCAGGCGCTCGACCGCGGCCCCAAGCTGTATCCGCAGATCGAACGCGAATTCACCGCCGCGTCCCACGCTGCTCTGGCCGAGACACTGCGCAATCTCCAGGATGTGGGCCTGGTTTGGCGCAAGGCCTACCCGACCTCGCCGCCGCGCGTGGAATTTTCGCTTACCTCGCTGGGCAAGAGTTTCATCGAGCCGCTGCGCGTGCTTTGCGAATGGGCGGGCGTCCACGAACGCGAATTGAGCGCAGTCGCGGCCCGCCGGACCAAGCAAGCCAATCGCAAAATTAAGAAAGAAAAACCGCAGGCCGGATCAAAACGTTAGGCAGGAAGAAACGAGGTTTTGTTACTCGGCTGCGCGCAGGCCAGTCCGCAGCGGCCGGTAAATGAATCGGGTCCAACGCGAAGTCCTTGCCAGGATCTTCCCCAGCAACTTTCGCGAGAACGATTCGAGATCGATGTGATGTTTCCCGCGGTGAATGCGAATCCCGCGCCCCACGAATTCCTTGGCGGATACCGGCGCGTCGGCACGGTCCAGCGCATCGCCCTTCACCACCAAAAAGCTGGCGCTGCCGCCGATCGCTGGCCGCGTAATTCGCTGCACCACGCGGTGAACGAACGGCCGGTTCGCGCGCTCGTACAAAATCACGTCACCCGGACGGATTTGCTCGAAATCGTAGCGTCGCACGAAAACTTGATCGCCCGGACGCACCCACGGAAACATGCTGCGCGCCACGATGCGGATCGTGGCCGACCCACCGATGCGAACCTTCTCCGCCACCGACTCCGAAACGAGCGGATTCGCTGGACCGCGGCGCGGTCCTTGTTCCAGGGGAAATGACGAAAGTGCGGAAGCTACGCTCACGAAACTTTGATGTTCCCTTTTGCACGTCGGATGCGAAAAGTTTGCTGGGCCCGAGAGGAAAGCGTTTCATCGTAGCCACATTGATGAACCCGCAACAGGGGAAATTGTTGCGAATGTGCTGCAAATGAGAATGGCTGGGGCCGTACGGGATACTGGAGGAACTACGCCACCGGCTTGGTCGCCGGTTTGGCAGCCGGACGCCGCGCCCAGCCGTATTTCCGGATCAGGCGCAGAGGACGCAACGCAATATATAAGGGTGCCAGCGCCTTCGGCAGCCGCATCATCAGCCAGTCTTCTTCCGCTGGGACCACGGAAAGCCGCAGCGCGTACCGCCAACCTTCGCCGAATCCTGAAATCATCCGCCGCCGGTAGCTCCAACGTCCCGCCGCATCGAGCGTCTGAAACTTTCGTTGCATGTGCCGCTGCAAAATTTCCCCAGCTAAATCCTGCGCCACCTGATCCGCGGCCACCGTCGCCGCAATATTCTCCGGCAAGCGCGCCCCCAAAACGTTGGTAGCTAGCGCCAGCCCCAAACGCAAAATCCGCGCAGCATGAACCGAATCCGCCACCGCCAGCGTCTTCGCCCAGTCCATCTCCGGACAGGCCTGCACCAGCTCCCCCACGTCTGCCATCCACGAAAAGCGTTCCCAGAAATCCTTAGACCCGTGAATGCACAGCATCGGCAGCAAATACTCCGGCGCGAAAGTCGGAATCTCGCGCCCGGCCACACCCACTTGTATCGTGTGCTGGAAAAATTCGTCCAGGTTCGGCGGCACCGGAAAATGTCGCAAGGTCCGCTCGGTGTGCAGCTCGACCATCGCCCGCCGTTCGATGTCGCGATAATTGTATTCACCCGGAACCAGCGCGGCGGAAGCGCCCGGCGAAAGAATCCAGTCGAATTTCGGTTTGTAGCCCAGGCTTAGAATCACTTCGTGCGCGCCCGGCAAATCCCGCTGCCGCAGAACAACATCTACATCCTCAAATTCGCGCAGTCCCACATCACCGTACGCCTGCGCCGCCAGCACCGGACCTTTGTAGGAAGCCGCCTCGATTCCCTTCTCGCGAAATAATTCCAGCACCCGAATCAAATCGGCAGTGAGGTAAAGATTCCGAACCGTATTGGCGCGGCAGGTTTTCTTCAGGCGTTCGTTCGCCGCGGGTGGCGCGGCCTCCGGCGCAAATTCCGCCAGATGCTTAGTCAGTAGAGGGGTGATGGAATTCTCTTCGGCTTCGTACAGCAGGTAATCCCAATCGAGGGCCTGCGCGGCAAGCTCACGGATTTTTTCAGCCACTTCGGGCGATACGCGGGTCCGCGCGCAGCAGATCAGCAATTGCTTTTCGCGGCTGGCGGCGTCTTCTCCGGCGGCTCTCATTCGTTTCCCATCGCGAACATTCGCGCGGCGGAGCATTCTTGCGCGAAGACGATGAGAAATTCTACGCCATGTGCGTGGAGCCGGAAAGCGCGCGAGCCGACGCGCTACGCACCCGGCACTAGGTGTCGGCCACGACCAAGCGGTCTACGCTGCTAGCGGAAACCTCAGCGCGCCTTCCATCGGCACCTGGCGGCCGATCTTGCTCAGTTTGCCTCGAAAATTCTGCCAGTTCAGCCCCGCTGCGGTGCAAACCATCTCGAGATCCTGGTCGCTATTGAAAAGAAAATCCTGTGCTTCGCGGCGCGCGCGCAGCGTCCCATTCCGCCAGTCTTCCACGGCGTTTACCAGTACGGCGGTCCACAGCCGGCGTTCGGAAATCACATCTTCGGTCGCCGTGTGATACGAGCTAGCCTGAATTTCTGCGGTTGTTCCCATGGTCGTTCCCCCTTGCCCTCTTGCAGATTTCGTCGCTATGTTGCAGCGGCAATCCTGGAATTGCATTTGGACGGCCACACCAGTGACCAGCAAGGAATTTGACCAGCAGGCTCAAAGCTCTAGAAACGCGAGACTTCCAAGGCGGGCAGTAAGAAACGCGCAGGACACAAAGTCTACTCCTCGAGTGTTCCGTGCCCCGTTGCAGCGCACTCGTACCGCGTGGGAACATTTCGTACTACAAGGAAAATCGAAGAGGCTCTGAAAATTTACTGCGTCAGGCCCAGCGGACTTGCTTCCACACCTAAGATTTCTCTTAATTTCAGCGCCAACGCATTCAACGTGAACGGCTTTTGCAACAAAACCGCGTCCGTTTCCAAAATTCCGTGGTTCACCACCGCCTGATCCGTGTATCCAGACATAAACAGCACCTGAATATCCGGCCGCACCGCCTTCATCCGCTGCGAAAGTTCCCGGCCGCTAATCCCCGGCATCACCACGTCGGTCATTAGCAGATCGATTTTGCCTTCCTGCATCGCGGCCAGTTCCAAAGCGGCATGCCCGTTCTCGGCTTCAATCACGTTGTATCCAATCATCTTCAGATATTCGCGTGCCAGCTCGCGCACGCCCTTCTCGTCTTCGACCAGCAAAACCGTCTCGGACCCCCGCGGATTGGCGCGCCGCTTCAGCGGAATCTCCGAATAAGGCAGCGGCGCCTCGTCCGCAATGCGCGGCAGATACACCTTGAAACTCGTTCCGCGTCCCGGCTCGCTGTAAACCCAAACATATCCGCCGCTCTGCTTCACGATTCCGTAAACGGTCGCGAGGCCGAGGCCAGTTCCCTTGCCTTTTTCCTTGGTGGTAAAGAACGGCTCAAAAATGTGCGCCTGCGTCTCCGCGTCCATGCCGACGCCGTTGTCGGTCACCGCCAACATCACGTATTTCCCCGGAGTCAGCACCGCCGGCGGATGGTGCGCGAAGCTCGCATCCAATTCTGCGTTGGCCGTTTCAATCGTCAACCGCCCGCCTTCCGGCATGGCATCGCGCGCATTCACCGCCAAATTTAGAATCACCTGCTCGATCTGGCTGCGGTCGGCCTTGATCAATCCCAGGTCCGCCGCGCTGGTGGTTTCGAGCTGCACGTCCTCGCCAATCAGCCGGTGCAGAATCTTTTCCATGTCCGCGACCACGCCTTGAATATTCAGAACTTTCGGCGCCAGCATCTGCTTGCGGCTGAAAGCCAGCAGTTGCCGGGTCAACGAAGTCGCGCGCTGCGAGGCCGTCTGAATCTGCTCGGCGTTGCGATGCAGCGGGTCGCTCTCCGGCAGCCGTTCCGCCAGCAAATCCGCGTAACCCTGAATCACCATCAGCAAATTGTTGAAGTCGTGCGCGATGCCCCCGGCCAGCCGCCCCACCGCTTCCATCTTCTGCGCCTGCCGCAACTGTTCTTCCAGTTGCCGCCGGTCGCTGATGTCGAGAGCCATGCAAATCGCGCCCTGCAATTCGCCGTCTTTGTTGCGCAGCGGTTCCACGTGGCAGGTGTACGAACCACCTTTCCACTCGGCGTGAAAAGTCGTCGCTTCGCCCGCCACCGCGCGACGATGCGCGGCGATCGGCAAAAACCCCGGGTCGGTAGTTCCGAAATATTCCTGCAGCGAAATTCCCGAAACGGAGTCTTGTTTCAAGCCCAACTTGGCCAAGCCCGCGCCCACCGCGGAGGTAAAATACAAATTCTTATCGACGGTCCACAAACCGGCCGGCAATTGCTCCACCAACACGCGCAGCCGGGCTTCGCTCTCTCGAATCTTTTCTTCCGCGCGTTTGCGCTCGATGGCCAGCGCGATCTGCCCACCCACCGACGACAAAAATTCCAAATCTCGCTCGCCGTAGGCGGTTTCGCTGTCGTAGTTCTGCACCACCACCACGCCAATGGTCGCCGCCGGAGATTGCAAGGGCGCGCCCAGCCAGGAGGGCGAAGGCGTCCCGACCAGTTCCACTTCGCCTTCGGCCGCCAACCGGTCGAAAACGGATTGCGGTATCAGCATCGCGCGCCCGGTCTTGAATACGTGAGCCGTACAGCTACGCCCCACCTGCTGCGGCGGCGGCGCTTGGTCGTATTGATCGACAAAAAATGGAAAATGAAACATGCCTGAACTAGCTTCATACAAAGCCACGAAGCAATTGTCCGCATTCAGAACCTTTTTCAGGGCCTGATGAATCAAGTACAACAAGTCATCCAAATTGTCGGTGACGTTTACGCTGCGAATAATTTCAAAGGTGGCCTGCCGCTCCACTTCCGCGCGCTTCAGGTCGGTGATGTCCTCCATGGTTCCCTCGTAGGCCACCACTTCGCCGGACCCATCCCGCACCACTCGCGCGTTTTCCGAAACCCAGATCTTGCTGCCGTTTTTCCGCTTCAGTTGATATTCGAAGCGCTCCACCGCGCCATCGGCCTGCATTCGCCGCGTGAACTCCGCTCGCGCCTGCGGGTCCGCGTAAAAATCGATGCTGACGTCCCGCCCGCTCGCCACCATCTCGTCCGCCGAAGAGTATCCGCACATCCGGGCCAGCGCCGGATTCACACTCAATAAGCGCCCGTCCACCGAAGCCTGGAAAATTCCTTCCACTGCGTTTTCGAAGAGCATCCGCAGTCGCTCTTCCGCCTGCCGCCGCGCTTGCTCCGCCTGGTTGCGCTCGGTAATGTCTTCGTACATCGCGAAGCTGCCGCAGCATTTTCCATTCACCATCAACGGCACGGCCACGATCTGCACGTCAACCAGCGTCCCGTCCCTCCGCTTCCGTCGGGTATTCGCGCGAATCGTTTCGCCCGAAGCGGCCCGCACGCTGAAACGCAGCGACTCCGCTTTCAATTCTTCCGGCGCGATCAGGTCATCCAAATCCATTCCGATGATTTCCGCCTGCCGGCACTGAAACACGGTCTGAAAAGCGGGATTGCACATGCGGATCTTGCGATCCAGGTCCACCACCACAATCGCGATCGGATTGTTTTCCATGATCGCCCGCAGTGAAGCAGTCTGCTCCGCGGCCTGCGTCTCCGCCGCCAAACGCGCCGTGATGTCCATGGCGCAAACCAATCTGGCCTCGCGCCCGCCAAACTCAACCGTCTGCGAAGTAATCTCGGCGTCGAAGGTTTCACCGTCTTTGCGCCGATGCCTCCAGACGCCCTGCGACGACACCGTCCCCGGATGGCTGCGCACCGCTTCCTGCAGCCGCATCAAATCTTCCGCCGGACGAATGTCCGGCAATTTCATATTCAGAAATTCTTCGCGGGAGTAGCCGTACTTCTTCACCGCCGCCGCGTTCACTTCCAGAAATTCCAGCGTCTGCCGGTCGAAGATGTACATCGGGTTCGGGTGGAGGGAGAACAACAATGGATAATTCAGATCGAACTCGGTCAATGAAGACGAAATCGCAACGTGCCCGTTCCCCGCCGCGCCAGTGCGCAGGGATTCTTCTCCACCAGTCAGCAATGTGGCGGCATCTTTATACATGGACGGAAGTTCCGGGACCCGCAGTCCCGGACGAATCACCCTCTGAGCCCTCTGCACTTAGATATAAAGGCTGGGCAGGCCCCGGCCAATGGTACGAACGTACCAAAGCCGCCTGTTTAGTGTTATTTACGAATCAAGAGGGAGATTCTGAGGCGAACCACCAGGTGCCATGCAAAGCCGCGTTGACGGCGGGCCCGGCCAGCTGGAGCCAGACCCGCGTCCAACGTGAAAAACGACGCCTCCGCTACTTCTTCGGCCGTGATTCCGGCGGCACCAGACCATTCGCCCGGTAATACGCCACGAGCAAGCCATAATGCTCGCCCATGTGCTCGGTGTAACCGATCCACTGGTCGAGATTTTTCAGCACGCCCGCGTCGCCTTCCTTCTGGATCAACGCCGCGCCGTCCGCCACCGATTTCTTCAAGTACGCCACCACCGCCGCCTTGTCCTTGTAATCACTTTCCGCCGGATCGTTGCGTCCATCGCCCATCTTGGTCCCGGTGATCCGGTTCAGCATGTCGTAGTTTGAGCCGGCGATGTGCAACAGCACCGCCTCAAAACTGCGTTGCGCGGGCGTCTGTTTGTACGAATATTTATCCGCCGGCCAATCTTCCGCCATCGTAACCAGACGGCCGCCGATGTCGTTCCATGCTTCCAGCACCGCCGCCGAAGGTGACTTCGGTGCAGCCGCCGCGGACTGCGCATGTGCTGCTCCGCCCCATGCGCCAACTAAAACCAGCGCCGCCACTGCGAGCGCCATTCGAACCAATCGTGTCATCGAAACATCTCCTAAAGTGGCTCTCGCTTGCGCCCCATGAGCCGCGGCTAGCCTACTCAGCTTCCCCTCGCAAGTCCAGCGCACCGCCGCAGCGCGCGAACGACCAATTTGGTCAGCAGTTGGAGTTGCCGCAGCCCTCCGGTAAGATTGATGCGGTAAGCGAAATACCGTATTCCTGACGTAACAGCGAACCGTTATCTTTGACCTTCATGGACAAGCCCAACACCAAATCGGAAATCGTGCCAGCGTCTGAAAAAGCATTGTCCGCCGAACTCGATCTCATCGCCCGTGGTGAGCATCCCGACCCTTTCCGCATTTTGGGCCCGCATTGGGTCGGCGGCCCGGCCACCTGGTCGCTGGCCATTCGATTTTTCCGCCCCGGAGCCGTGCAAGCTGCCGTGATCTGGCAGAAGCCCTCGGCCACCTACCCCGCGATCCAGATTCATCCCGCCGGAATTTTCGAAGTCATCGTGCCAGTCGATCGCGTCGGCTCGCCCGCCTCGCAACCGGTAAAGCCCAACGCTTACCGGCTCAGCTTCACCTTCGCCGACGGCAATCGCTTCGATACCCTCGATCCCTACGCCTTCCCGCGCGTGCTCAGCGATTACGACCTCTACCTTTTCGGCGAAGGCACCCACTACCTGAAATACGAAAAGCTCGGCGCCCATGTCCGCGAAGTCGACGGCGTGCGCGGCGTACACTTTGCCGTCTGGGCGCCCAACGCCAAGCGCGTCAGCGTCGTCGGCGATTTCAATTTTTGGGATGGCCGCGTCGACCCCATGCGCCAACTCGCCACCGAGCGGCATCTGGGAAATTTTCATCCCGGAGTTAGCCGACGGCGCCGTCTACAAATTTGAAATTCTTTCGCGCTTGCCGGCTACGTCGGTCTCAAGTCCGACCCCTACGGATTCTCCGGCGAAGTGCGCCCCAAGAATGCTTCCATCGTCCGCTCCATCGATGGCTACAAATGGACCGACCAATCCTGGCTCGACCAGCGCGCCAAACGCGACTGGCTGCACTCGCCGATGTCGATCTACGAACTTCACGCCGGCTCCTGGCGCCGCAACACCGCCGAAGGCAATCGCTGGCTCACCTACCGCGAACTCGCCGCCGAACTGATTCCGTACGTCAAGCAGATGGGCTACACGCACATCGAGCTGATGCCCATCATGGAGCATCCGTCTCGATCTTTCCTGGGGCTACCAGACCGTCGGCTATTTCGCCGTGACCAGCCGCTACGGCACCCCCGCCGACTTCATGTACTTCGTCGACCGCTGCCATCAGGAAGGCATCGGCGTCCTGCTCGATTGGACCCCCGCGCACTTCCCGCGCGACGCGCACGGCCTGGGATTCTTCGACGGCACCCATCTTTACGAGCACGCCGACCCCAAGCGCGGCGAGCAGCCCGACTGGGGCACCTTCGTCTTCAATTACGGCCGCAACGAAGTCCAAAATTTCCTGATTTCCAACGCGCTCTTCTGGATCGACAAATATCACCTCGACGGCCTGCGCGTCGACGCCGTCGCCTCCATGCTCTATCTCGACTATTCGCGCAAGCCCGGCGAATGGGTCCCGAACCAATTCGGCGGCCGTGAAAATCTGGAAGCCATCGCGTTTCTGAAACACATGAACGAAGTTCTGCACACCCGCCATCCCGGCGCGCTGACCATCGCCGAAGAGTCCACCAGTTGGCCCGCCGTTTCGCGGCCCACTTACGTCGGCGGCCTGGGCTTCGACCTGAAATGGAACATGGGCTGGATGAACGACACTCTGAAATATTTCGCCTACGATCCGCTCTACCGCCAATACCACCACAACGAACTCACCTTCTCCATGATTTACGCGTTCCACGAAAATTTCGTGCTGCCGCTCTCGCACGACGAAGTGGTCCACGGCAAACGCACCTTGCTGGAAAAAATGCCCGGCGACAACTGGCAGAAATTCGCCAACCTGCGCCTGCTTTTCGGCTACATGTGGGCGCATCCCGGCAAGAAACTGCTTTTCATGGGCAGCGAACTGGCCCAGCGCGATGAATTCTGGGAAGAAGGCAGCGTCGATTGGTCGCTCGAGAATTCGCCGCCGCATCGCGGCGTGCAGCGCCTGATGAGCGATCTGAACCATCTCCACACCGGCGAACCCGCGCTCCACGAAGTCGATTTCGAATGGGCCGGCTTCGAATGGATCGATGCCAACGACGCCCAGGACAGCATCCTGTCCTTCATTCGCCGCGCCAAAAATACTGACGACTTCGTCGTGGTGGTCTGCAACTTCACCCCGGTGGTTCGCGGCGATTATCGCGTCGGCGTTCCCACCGCCGGCTACTACCATGAAATTCTGAATACCGACTCCGCCTATTACGACGGCAGCGATGCCGGCAATGCCGGCGGGGTCCGCGCCGAACCCATCCCCTGGCATGGTCGCCCGTGGTCTATCAAGATGAAAGTCCCGCCACTGGCCGCCGTGTATTTCAAACCCCAACGCGGCTAGCCAGCCGGGCTGCCAGCTGAACCTCTCCGGCGCTGCCGCAGCAACCTACTACTATTTTTCGCCAACTCCACGGAACATTCCCGGCCAACCCTCCGTATCTACGGGCAGGAAGAGCGTCGGAGGCTTCCCAAAAATGCGAAGACCAATTCAAGTTCTCGGGGCTGTGTGTCTGCTGTTTGCTTCAACGTCCGCAATGGCCGCAGGTGCGCTAGCCGCGCCAGCGCCACCAACGCCAGAGCGTTACCTGCACGTGAAAGTCGAAGATTCCAAAGACGGCGAGAGCGTCAACGTCAACCTGCCGCTTTCCGTCGCTCAAAAAATGCTGCCCGCCCTCAACAAGGGCAATCTGCATGGCGGCACGGTCACCATCGGCAACGCCGATATGAACGGCATCGACGTCAAAGCCCTGCTGGACGCTATCCGCACCGCGCCCGACAACGAATTTGTCACCATCAAACAAAAAGATCAGGACGTCCGCGTCGCCAAAGCCAATGGCAACCTGATCGTCCACGTCCGCTCCACTGGCACTGAAAAAGAAAACGTCGACGTGACCATTCCGCTGAAAGTCGTCGATGCCCTCTTTTCCAACGCCAAAGATAACGAGCTCAACATCGTCGCCGCTTTGCAGCAACTGAGCGACGCCGGCGATGCTCTGCTCATTACCGTCCAGGACGCCACGCAGCACGTGCGCGTCTGGGTCGATACCCGCACTTCATCCGACTAAGCTCGAACGAGCCAAGGAGAGATGCCAATGGTCCTACTAGGAAAAATCGCTCTCACCCTGACCGGAACGATGCTGGCCGGAGTGGGCGTCATCTGCAGCGAAGGTATGGTCGAGGTCAACGTGGTGGAGAAATCGCCCGAGGTGCATCACGTTTACGTGATCGCGCCGGCCATGCTCGCGCCCATCGCCGTGCACTTCATTCCGGCCGACAAGCTCGGAAACGCCTCGGAGCAGATCAAGCCGTACCTGCCTGAAATCCGCGCCGGGCTGGAGCAGCTTCGCGAAACCGACGACTTCGTCCTGGTCGACGTGAAAGATCGTGACCAGCATGTCCAGGTGCAAAAGATCGGCGGCGACCTGATCGTCGACGTTCACGATGCCGAAGAAACCGTCCACGTCTCCACACCAATCCGGGCCATCGCCAGCACCATCGAACAACTGGCCGAAAAGCGCGGCAACCAAACGACTCAGTAGGTTTAGATTATTTTTGCTTCGAAGGGCGGGCATCGCGCCCAAGCGCGCTGCCCGTTATTTTTTCTTAGCCCACGCTAGCGGCGATGCGTCAGACCGCTGCTTCCTTAAAAGCCGAGAGGTTACGCGCCGCGGCATCGAATGGATGATGGTGACGGTCACTGCCACCTAATCGCGATCCGCCGTTGGCCGTCATCCAGAGGAGCGAAGCGACGAAGGATCTCCTTCTTGCCCAGCGCTAAACCGAAGTAAGGCCTTCGTTCGCGGCGCCGAGCCTCAGGCCTGCGCTTCCTTCGCCGGTATCCAATACACTTCTTGCCTCACCGAATTCTTATCAAACCCGCAGCGCATCAAAATCCCATTACCCAACTCAATCATCTGCGGATGCCCGCACAAATATCCGGTGGTGTCGTTCGCCTTCAGCCCCCACTTGTCCATGTACATCCGGATGACGTCTTCCACCCGCCCGGTCTCGCCTTTCCACGACGGGTCTTCCCACGGACGGCTGATCGTCGGCACATACGTCAGCCAAGGAACCTCGGCCGCCATCTTTTCCATTTCTTCGCGATAACCAAACTCCCAGGGCTTGCTCGCACCCTGGATCACATACAAATGCAAATCCGCCGGAAATTTATTTTCCTTCCAGTCGGCATACAGCGTCCGCGCATACGACACATACGGAGCCACGCCAGTCACCGTCGCCAGCAGCAGATGATTGCGATGCCCGCTCTTCAGATCCAGCGTGAACCGCCCCTTGGCGATCCGCCGCATCATCACTTCCGTGCCGGGCTCAATGGTGAAGAGCAGCGGCGTCAGCTCGCCCTTCTCCACCAGCTCGAAAAAAAATTCCAATTCCTTTTCGTACGGGGAGGACACCAGCGAATAGGCCCGCTCGATTCGCTTCCCGTCCTTCTCCACGCCCAACGTCGCGTATTGCCCGGCCACGTACTTGAACCCCTCGCCCGGGTCCACCCGGAAACGCCACAGATCCTCGGAAAACTTTTCCCGCATGGTCACTCGGCCGCGGGTGAACTTTTCTTCGTCCGTTCGCATTGGTTGGCGTCCCCTGTCGTGTTGCGACGGCGAGTATAGTCCCAGACCGCGCAGCCGGGTCTACAAAAAAAAGCGCCCGATCTCCCGGGCGCCGTCGTCGAAATTCGAACTTGCTGCCAAATTGCTCTTAGCGCTGCCCGAACGCCGCCGGACTAAACGGCAGCGGCGTCTGGGTGATCTTGTCCTTGGCATCGCTTTCGGCGCTGATCAGCACCATGGAAGTGTCTTTGCCCTGGAACTTCACCATGCCGTAGGGGCCAGCGTGATCCGCGACCCACACGTCTCCCGAGCCATCCTTCATGCGGTAGTGCGTGGTGCTGAAAGTCCCGGCCGGCGTGGTGACCGATTCCGGTCCCACCACTTCCGCCAGTTCCCGGATATCCGCCGGCTGCTTTTCCTGCCGTGCCTGGATCATTCGATCCGGCATTTCCATCGGCGGCATATTGGGCATCTGCATGATCACTTTCTGGCTCACCATGTTCTGGTCATCGCGCACCGTCAGGGTCTTGATGATCATCGTCCCGCCCATTTTGGGGTCGGACATGGTGAGTTCAAACCAGTAGCCGTCTTTGCCATTAACCGTCTCTTTCCCGACGATGGCCATCTCCATTTGCGTCTTGGTGCCATCCTTTTTGGTCAGCTCGTAAGTTCCGCCGGCGCCCACCACCGGATTCCAAACGCCGCGCCACGACGGCGCGGACTGCCCGAACCTCTGCGCCGAAGCCGCCACCGGCAGCATCGCCAACAACAGCAGCGGCCACTGCGGCCAACCTTCCAAACTGAATCCTTCGCTTCATAGGCATCTCCTTGGTAGAACGCTCCGAACCGCTCCAGCCCTTCCCAACAAAAACTAAAAATCCGGCCCTTGCATGTCACTCATTTGCTTCGGATTGAATGAAGCCCGCAGCCAGATCCCCGGTGCGCGCAGATTGAATTCGATTTGCTTCTCGTCCGGCTCAATTTCTGGGGCGCCGTTCGCATCTTTCTTCGGGAAACTGAAAACCGCGCCGATCACCTTCCCCGAGGCTCGCTGAAAAACAACATCTGTCGGCTTGATTTTCCTTTTGGACTTCTTCAACTCGATAAAAGCGCCATCCTTCAGGGCTTCTGGACCATGAGCCTCGATCGTGGTCATGTTCGGCGCACTGACCAGGACCTGGTACGTGTCGGGGATCGCTGCGAGCGACCTTTCGCCACTTTCCGGCGTGGCTTGGTGACGCAGCACCGCCTGCTGCACCAGCGCTTCGCGAATCGTCCGGGCCGACCACCAGAATACGTTGTACGTTTTGGACTCACCTCCGGCCGCAGGAGCGTCCGAGTTGTCGGGCTTCGGCGTAACCGTCGCCGTGGCCGGATTGGTGCGGCCGGTCGCCGGTGCACTCGTCCCCAGTGGTCCATTGTCGACCGGTGCCGTCGAAAGTTGTGCGGAACCTAAATCAGGCAGGTTGAGCTTCACCCACGGTGAGGAATGTAGGACCTCCGCCACGTCCTTTTCATCCCACTGCGTATATGGTTTGGTCTTCCAGACCTCGCCGGAGGCGTAAAGCGCGCAGCCGAGTGATGCGAATAGAATTGAAGCTAAAAGGGTAGGCGGAAGTTTGATCTTCAGATTCGCCCGAGCGGTCGTGCGTGCTGGTTTCGCCATCGACCCCATTCGCCAGTTGTCCTTGGGAAAATTACGCGCGCGTAGAAGATGAAGCCACGGCTCTCGATTGCTGCCCGCGTCCCGCTCCGGCCATAGATTCGTAGCCGGAAGAATTCCCCTGCACCAGTTCGATCCGGTACATTGGGTTTTCGCGCGATTCGAAATGCGTCCGAGTCAGCAACTCACCGATCAAGCCCACCGCCAGAATCTGCACGCCAAAGAGGCACAGCATCCCGCCCAGCACCATCAACGGCCCATGCTCCACGAAAATCGCTTCGTGAAACAAAAGTTTCTTGGCCATCAGCCCGGTCAGGATCAATCCGCCCGAAAATAGTCCCAATATCCCCGGAGGCCCGAAGAAATGCAGAGGCCGGGTCATATAGCGCATCAGGAATCGGATCGTAATAATGTCGAAGAAGACGCGCACCGTGCGCGAAATGCCGTAATGCGACTTGCCTTCCGGCCGCACGATATTCTTAATCGGGACTTCCACGATCTTCGCGCCATTCCAGGAAGCCAGCGCCGGAATGAACCGGTGCATTTCGCCGTACAGCGGCACGTCCTTGATCGTCTCCCGCCTGTAAACCTTAAAAGTCGTCCCGAAGTCGTGAATGTCCACGCCCGAAAGCTTGGCCATCATCCAGTTGGCCACCCGCGAAGGCAGCCGCCGCATGATGTAGTTGTCCACCCGCTTCTGCCGCCAGCCGCTGACGATGTCCGCGCCGGTCGTGTCCATCGTTTCCAGCATCATTGGAATCTCGGCCGGGTCGTGCTGCAGGTCCCCGTCCATCGAAATGATAATGTCTCCGCTGGCGAAGTCGAATCCCGCCGCCAGCGCCGTGGTCTGCCCGTAATTCTTTTTCAGCCTCAGAACCGCCACGCGCGGGTCTTCCTGCGCGATCTTGGCCAGCAATTGCGGCGTCGCATCCGAGCTTTGGTCGTCGACGTAGATAAACTCGACCGGCTCGAACCGCCCGGTCATCACTTCGCTCAATTGCCGGTGCAGCTCGATCACGCTCTGTTGTTCGTTGTGGAAAGGCACGACCAGCGAATACTTCGGGGTCGCCGCCGATGGCTCACGCATACCTTTAGTTTAACTCCCGATAGCTGATGAAGTGAATCCCTCGTTCCAAGAACGCCTGCCGTACGCCGCCGTCCAGTAACCCGGCCATTTCCGTTTCACGCTGCTGCTGCAGCCGCGAACCCGAAGCCGCCAGGTCCGCATCGCGAATCCCCGGATGCAGCATGATCTCCGTGCTGCCCTCTTCCACCGATTCCGCCATCCGTGCCAGCGCCGCCGGCCCCAGCTGCCCGGTCATCGCCAAGCCCAAAAAATAATCGGGGCAGGTAAGTTTATATTTTTCAACGAACGCGTCGAATCCCGATGCCACCACCCGCACTACTCCTG
The DNA here is from genome assembly GCA_963835025.1 of uncultured Acidobacteriota bacterium. Lineage (GTDB taxonomy): Bacteria > Acidobacteriota > Terriglobia > Acidiferrales > UBA7541 > Palsa-295. The sequence goes on along the minus strand of CAWIEL010000017.1, from coordinate 36,089 downwards.
CTGCTGCTATTTGTTTCGATGTACCCGAGGCGTCCTTCCGCGTCGACTCCCACGAACTCCGCAGATTCTCTACCGGCCGCCGGATTTTTCGGATTCCAAACTCCTGCGCCACTTTTCCTACTACATCCATCACTCTAGGATGCGCGTGCGTATGTTTGTGCGAATCCAGATGGCTCAGCACCACGCCGGCGTTCTGAATTTTCAGGATTTGCGCCCGCAATTCCCGCTCGATCTCTTCCTTCTTGATCAGCCCGGCGCTCACCCGCGCCACAAATTCCGGCAAAGAGTCCGGTAAATTCCCTTGCGCATCCACCAGCGAAGGAACTTGCTCCACCGGAGCGACCGGTTTGCCTCCCACCAGCACCAAATGGCACCCGACTCCCAACTTGGGATTCTCCGCCGCTTTTTTTACCGCATCGGCAAAAGCCAAACCATTCGCCATCAACGTCGTGCTGGTCAGCACGCCCTCGCGGTGCGCGCGCACGATTCCCTCGTTCACTCCAAGCGTCATCCCAAAATCGTCGGCGTTGAGAATTAATTGTTTCATTTCGTTCGAGTTATCTGCGGCAGGAAGAAATCATAACATGCGCCGGCGGCGTAGCTTAAGCGGCGCGCCGAACGCTGCAGCAAAATCTCCGCACGAAAACTTTTTGACCGGCGGTCGTGGTCAGAAAAAAAATTACCCGGCAATGCAATCTCAAAGCCAATTGCAAATAAAAAATCCGGATAAATATGAATCGTGTGTGAAAGTTTTCAACAGTTCTGTTGAAAAGCGTGTGGAAAAGGACCGTCCCCAAATCAAATCGCTCGTGCTGCGTGGGCCTTGCGCTCATTGCACAATTGTTGTGCAATCGTTCCTGGTGCAAGTTTTCTCGCGCCCGTTTCTCTTCCAAAATAATTTTTTGGAATTTTCTCTGCTTGCGGTGGGGAATTTAGTACCAGTGCGGAGCTTTTTCCAGTTTGATTTGAATCGTGTCCGGATCTTTCCCGATGTCGTACCATTTCCCGTAAGTGTGCAAACCCTTCGCAATCACTTGAATGAGCACTTTCCCGATCGGCACGGGCGGAACTTTCACCGTGCCGTCCTCATTCGTCTTAAAACTCAGCTCCGCCAGTTTATCTTTGTGCAGAAAGCCGCCATCTTCGTTGAACCGCACGTAAACGCTGGCGTTGCCCACCGGCTTGTCTTCGCTGCTGGTCACCACGATTTTTAGTCGTGTAGTATTGGGATCGTCCCCCAGCTTGTCCTTCGCACTGGAACCGCCAGCGCCGCTCGGTCCGTTCTGCCCGCTCGCGCCGCTTTGACTCGGTCCATTCGCCGAACTTCCGTTCGAACCTCCCGACTGCGCCGACGGAGTCGAACTCGAACTTCCCGATTGCGCTCGGCCGCTTCCCGCCGCAAGCAATCCTCCGGCCAGAGCGCCGCCTACGACCCAAAACATCAAAACTTTTCGCCGCCGCTCGAACAATCTCTTCACAGCTCTGTTTTACTCCTTTCCCCACCTCCGCTCAAGCGCTCACCCACCGCCTCCCTCATCGCAAATCGCCAGAGCCATAATGGTCCGTCTCCATCGTTGCTGAATAACCACAAACTAACCGCCTCACCATGCGCGAATCGCGCTCCATAAAGTATGATGTGAAGTCATAAAATTGCCGCCGCGCGGCTCCGTTCTTCGCACCGCGGCACTTCTCGACGCGCAAACTCCTCGGAGGCTAGCCAGATGGGTTTTTCGACTGACGCAATTCACGTGGGCCAGGAGCCCGACAAGCTCACCGGCTCCATCGTGGCGCCCATCTATCAGACGTCCACCTACGTCATCGAAGCCATGGGCAAAAGTTCCGGCTACGACTATGCCCGCACCAACCATCCCAATCGCAAAGCCCTCGAACGCACCGTCGCCAAGCTCGAAAATGGTCACGCTGCCTATGTTTTTTCTTCCGGCATGGCCGGCATCGACGCTGTCTTCCGCCTTCTGCGTCCCGGCGACCACGTCGTCCTCTCCCAAGCCGTATACGGCGGCGTCTACCGCCTCTCCACTCAATTTCTAGTCCAGTTCGGCCTCGAATTCAGCTACGTCGATACCAGCAGCATCGACGAAATTAAGGCGGCCCTAAAACCAAACACCAAAATGCTTTACCTCGAGACGCCCACCAACCCGACGATGACCCTCACCGACATCGTCGCCGCCTCGGCCCTCGCTCACGAAAAGAAAATGATCGTCGTGGTCGATAACACTTTTCTCAGCCCGTATTTCCAACAGCCGCTCGCCCTCGGCGCCGACATCGTCGTCCATTCCATGACCAAATATCTCAACGGCCACAGTGACTGCACCGGCGGCGCCGTTATCGTCAGCACCCAGGCCCAAGCCGACGCCATTTATTTCCTGCAACGCTCGGTCGGCGCCGGCCTCGCCCCCATGGATTGCTTCCTGGTCTCCCGCGGCATCAAGACCCTCGCCGTGCGCATGGATCGCCACAACACCAACGGCCTCATCGTCGCCAAATTTCTCGAATCGCACAAGAAAGTGAAGCGCACCATCTACCCGGGCCTGCCCTCCCATCCCCAACACGAACTCGCTAAGCGCCAGCAGCGCGGCTTCGGCGCCATGATTTCCATCGACCTCGGCTCAATGGACGCCGCCGTCGCCATGCTCAATCACGTCCGCTTGTGCTCCCTCGCCGAAAGTCTCGGTGGAGTCGAAACTCTCATCTCTCATCCGCCTTCCATGACCCACGCCTCGGTTCCTCCGGACGTTCGCGAACGCACCGGCATCGTTCCCGGCCTCATCCGACTTTCCGTCGGCATCGAAGACGTGGAAGACATCATCGCCGACCTCGACCAGGCGCTAGCCAAGGTCTAAGACTTGCATTACCATCGCGCCTGACGTCACCACGCACGAATAAGTTCGGCGAATCCGTTTGCTGAATTTGTCTGAGCTGGTTGCGTTGCGAAGAAGTCGCGCGCACGGGAGGCCTTCGATGTCCACGTGGGATCTATCAGGCGGAGTAGCGGTGGTCACCGGCGCCGGCTCCGGCATCGGCCGCGAACTCGCCAAGCTCCTGGCTCAGGAAAAAATGTCCCTGGCCATCGCCGACGTCAACGCTGAAACCTTGGAAGGAACGCGCGCACAGATCAGCAACCCGAGTGCCCCAGTCTCGACTCACGTCCTCAACGTCGCCGACCCCCAGCAAGTCGAACAGTTCGCCTCGGACGTTCTCGCCCAACACAAGCGCGTCAGCTTACTCGTCAACAACGCCGGCGTCGCCATGCACGGCACCTTCGAAGAACTCTCCATCGCCGACCTCGAATGGCTCATGGGCATCAACTTCTGGGGCATGGTCTACGGCGTCCGCAATTTTCTGCCCGCGCTCAAACGCGAGCCGCGCAGTCGCATCGTCAACCTCTCCAGTATTTTTGGAATTATTTCGCCCGCCGGTCAGACCGCCTATTGCGCCAGCAAATTCGCCGTACGCGGTTTCACCGAAGCGCTGATGCACGAACTCGAAATGACCGGCAACGTCGGCGTCACCTGCGTGCATCCCGGCGGAATCAATACTCCGATTTCCCGCAACAGCCGCCTCGGCACCCACGCCGACCCGGCCGTCGCCAGCGCCAGCGTCTCGCTCTTCGAAAAGCGCCTCGCGCGTACCTCCCCAGCCACCGCCGCCGCCAGAATCCTCGAAGGCATCAAACGCGGTGAGCCGCGCGTCCTCATCGGCAAGGACGCCATCCAGCTCGACCGCATGCAGCGCCTCTTGCCCGTCCGCTACTGGGCCATCATGATGAAAAACCTGAAGAAGGTCGCCGCCCACGGAGGTTTCCAACCAGCCACGCGCAAATCCACCACCTGAGCCGAGCCACGGCGCTCAGACGTTGTCTTCAATCCACTTCAAATATTCGCGCGACCCATCCTCAATCTTCAGCGCGATAATTTCCGGCACGTCGTAGCTGTGTAGTTTCTGGATCATCGCGCTCACCGCCGCGAACCTCGCCCGCGCCGTCTTGATCAGCACCAGTATTTCGTTCGCTGACTCAACCTTCCCCTTCCACCGATAGGTCGACCGCACCCGCCAGCCAAACACCTGCGCGCAAGCCGCCAATCGTCCCTCGACTAGCGCCTTCGCGATCTTCTGCGCTTCCCTTCGTGACCCGCACGCCGTCAGCACCACAATTTTTTCGCTCATTTTCACTCTTTACTCTTGCGACGCATTTCGTTCTTGCGTGATTTCACACCGCCGCCCACGATACAATGTCAGGCCGTGACCCAACAAATCATCCATTTCGGCACTTCCGGCTGGCGAGGCGTCATCGCCGACGATTTCACCTTTCCCGGCGTCCGTCGCGCCTCCAAAGCCATCGCCGAGCACGTCGTCGCCGGCAAAAAGAACCCGACGGTCATCGTTGGCCACGATACCCGCTTTTTTTCTCCCGAATTCGCCCGCACTTCCGCCAGCGTCCTGCGTGATAACGGCTGCAAAATCGTTTTCTGCCCGGATCCCACGCCCACTCCGGTTCTGGCCCACGCCATCATCTACAACAAACTCGACGGCGGCGTGAATATCACCGCCAGCCACAATCCGGCGGCCTACAACGGCCTGAAATTTTCCGGCCCCGATGGCGGTCCCGCACTTCCCGAGATCACCAAGGACATCGAAGCTCGCGCCGCCGAGCTTCAAGATGACAACGTTTCGTTTCACGACATCAAAGACGACTTCGAGCGCCTAGATCCGCGACAGCCGTATTTCGAACAGCTCAAAAAAATGATCCGCTTCGATGTTTTGACCAAAGCCAAAGGCAATTTCGCCTATGACGCCGTGCACGGCTGCGGCGCCGGCTGGCTCGACCGCATCCTGGCCGACCACGGCATGACCGTCGAATCGATTCGCACCAAACGCGACGTGCTTTTCGATGGCAGCGGCCCCGATCCTTCCGAAGAAAATCTCGCGCCGCTCAAAAAGTTAGTCCTCGAGAAAAAATCTCTGGCCGGACTGGCCACCGATGGCGACGCCGACCGCTTCGGCATCCTCGATCGCGATGGCACCTTCATCCAGCCCAACCACATTCTCGCGCTGGTCTTTGATTACCTGCTCCAAACCCGCGGCCTGAAACTCGGCGCCTCCCGCAGCGTCGCCACCACGCATCTGATGGACGCCGTCGGCAAACTGCACGACGTAAAAGTCTACGAAACTCCGGTGGGATTCAAATACATCGGCCCGCTGCTGCGCGCCGGAAAAATCATCATCGGCGGCGAAGAAAGCGCGGGTATGACCATCCACGGCCACTTGCCCGAAAAAGACGGTATCCTGGCCTGCCTGCTGGTCGCCGAGATGATCGCCGCCCGCGGCACCTCGCTGATGGATCAGCTGCGCGATCTTTTCAAACGCGTCGGCGGCGAATACTGGCCGGTGCGCATGAACCTGCACCTGCCCGACGAAACTCAAAAAGCGCTGCCCGACCGCCTCCGCGAAAATTTCAGTGATTTTGCCGGGCATCGCGTAGCCAAGACCGATCGCACCGACGGCCTGAAACTTATCTTCGACGACGGCTCCTGGATTCTGATGCGCCCCTCCGGCACCGAACCCGTCGCCCGCATCTACACCGAAGCTTCGACCCAGGCTGCTGCGGAAAAACTTGCTGAGGACGCCAAAGCGTGGATCACCAAGTAAACAATTCCGCGCCCAACAACCGGCCGGCCGTGATCGTTGAGCGCCAGCCTTTCACCGAGCAGCTCCGCGCCTTCTTCCGCCGCAACGCGCTGGTCTTTCTGGTTATCGCTCTCATCTGGCTGATCGCTCAGGATATTTTCGGCACCCATGGCGTTCTCGCAATGCGCCGCTCGCATCAAGAACGCGACAAGCTCCAAAGCGAAATTCAGCAGATCGACGCCGAAAACAAAAAACTGCAAGCCAACGTAACTGACTTGCAGTCCGATCCCAGCACCATCGAAAAAGCCGCCCGCGAAGACCTGGCCCTGGCTCGCCCCTACGAAAAGGTCTTCAAAACCGAACAAAAATTCCCGCCCGCCGCCACCCCGGCCCCCGCGCCCCCCAAAAAACACTGGTACTTCCTGTTTTTGAAGTAACGCCTTCGAATTTTCGGGTGCCGCACTCTTTGCGTTTTGCTTTTCAGCAAAGGGTGCGGGTTTAGACGATCCGCTTCTCCTAGCCTCCCGGTCCTCGCACCGACCATGCGGTGGGATAGCCTGTCCGCCGGTCTGCACCCCACTCTCAGTGAGATCTGCCTTTCCTCGCAGCCGAAAATTACCGCCTCAAATCCCAGCCGCCACCCTCACTCCCCTCGCCCCCTGATCCCGCCGTTTCCACCGCAGCCGCACATACGCCAGCACCACCATCGCCGACGTAATCAACACGACTCCCCAAGTCGCTTGCCCAATGGTCTGTTCATGCTTCGGCAAAATCGATAAATGCCCATACACAAAAACAATATGCACCCAATACACCAGCAATGAAGTCTCCCCCAGCCACACCAGTGGCCGGAACTTCGCCGCCCCCAATCCCCACCGGCACCACGCGTAGCTCAAAGGAAAAAACACCAGCAACACTCCCAACCGCGCCAGAAAAAAGCTAGGACTGGTATGCCAATAATCGTACTGCGCATAGAAACGCGCGCCGATCCAATCCACCGGAACCGAAATCAGGAACAACGCCACCCCGAGCACGCCCAGCCACCCAATCGTCTTCGCCACATGCTGCGTAGCCCACTCATCAAAAAGAAAACACCCCAGCGCCAGCCCCGCAAACGCAAACGACGCCCACGGAAAAATCGGGAACAACCAAACCTGCGGCGTATCAAACGTATGCACGCCATTGATGTAGCTCTCGACATACCACGGCAGCCAGCGCGGCCGCATCGAAGTCCACAGCAGCGGCGTAGCCAGCACGATCCCCGCACAAATCACCAGCGACACAATTGCCGTCGTCCGCCGGTCTTTGCACACCCTCCACACCACCGCCATCAGTATCAGCGAAACGCCGATCACATTCAGAATGTCGACGCGCAGCAGATCGGTCCACACCGCCGTCTTGTAGCCCATCACGAATTCCTGCAGCCGCAGCAAATATCCCAGCCCCACAATTTCCAGGCCCCGCCAGGCCATCCGCCGCTCCACCTGATTCGGCGTCGCGCCCTTCAGCCGCATCCGGTCGCTGACCAGCGCCAGTGAAGCCCCGGCCAGAAACAAAAATATCGGCGCCGCAATCGTTCCGGTGAATTGCGAAGTCCGGTAAAAATCCCCCTGCTTCAGCGAATCCGTCAGCCACGAATCGTATCCGTGCACCTCGAACATCAGCAGGCAGGCGAACCCACGCATCCAGTCGATGTACGCGAACCGTTCCAGTTTTGGGGTGTTAGGCACGTGTGGCGGCCCAAGAATCGCCGAGCCGCAAACTCATTGCAAGTTTTTCTAGCGAGCGCGTGCAATCCACGCGGTAAAATTCAGCGGTGAATTCCAAAGCAAATATCTGGCGCATGAACCTGGCCACCGCCGCCGCATTGTGGGCCATCGTCGTAATATTCGTCGCCTTCTACGGATTGCACCTCGGACTCACCGGCGCCCGTTTCGCGCTCTCGCTCGGCATCGCCGCCGTGCTCTTCGCCTTCGAACTCTTTCTCGCCGCCCCGCCGGTCCTCGATTCCCTCCGCCGCCATTTCGGCGAAGCCCTCGGCGTCCTCGCGCCGCTCTTCCCGCTTTTCGCCGTACTCATCTATGCCATCGCGGTTGCCGCAGGCTGGCGCAACGCGCTCATTGGCGCCGCCTACGTCGTTCTTCCTTCGTTGCTCGTCGCAACCGGAACCGGAAAGCCGCCCGGCACACTCGGCGATTACGCCGCCGTCGCCATCCTCTGGCTCCCGGTGGAATTTCGCTGGATGTACGAGTTGTTTCCGTATCCCTCGCAGCTCACTCACACACTCACCATTCTTCTAGCCCTCGCCACCGGCATCGCCGCCTTCGTCCTGCTCCGTCGCCTCGACGGCATCGGCTACGCCGTCGCCCTCAACAAAAACGACGCCTGGATCATCCTGATCCACTTCGCGCTCTTCGCCGCCATCGCCGTAGCCATCGGCACCCGCATCGGGTTCCTCTCCTACGATCCGTCCCGCGCGCGCCTACACCCGATCCCGCTGGCTCTATCCGTCGTTGGAATTTTGCTCTTTACCGCATGGCCGGAGGAATTTCTCTTTCGGGGCATCTTGCAGAATCTTTTTTCGCGGAGCTTCAAAAACCCGTGGCTGGGATTGGCGCTGGCCTCGCTAATCTTCGGCCTCTCGCATATCTTTCACGCGCCCTATCCCAACTGGAAATACGTTTTCCTGGCCACCATCGCGGGACTTTTCTACGGCCACACCTGGATGAAAACCGGCTCGCTCTTCCCCGGCGCGATCGTCCACGCGCTGGTCGATATCCTTTGGCACATTCTCTTCCGCTAGCGAACCACGCCTTCCAACGGGCTCGATGCCGACGCGTACAATTTCTTCCCGATGCGCCCCGCCAGAAACGCCTTGCGGCCGGCGTCCACCGCCGAACCCATCGCCTCGGCCATCAACACCGCGTCCTGCGCCTCGGCAATCGCCGTATTCATCAGCACGCCGTCCGCGCCCATCTCCATCGCCACTGCCGCGTCCGAAGCCGTCCCCACGCCCGCATCCACAATCAAGGGCACCTCGGTAATCCGCTCCCGCAAAATCCGCAGGTTGGTCAGATTCTGAATCCCCATCCCCGATCCAATCGGCGCTCCCAGCGGCATCACCGCCGCCGCTCCCGCATCCACCAATTTCCGCGCCACGATCAAATCGTCATTCGTATACGGCAGCACCACGAATCCTTCTTTCACCAAAATCCGCGTGGCCTCGAGCAATCCTTCGGTATCCGGAAACAAAGTCTGCTGGTCCCCGATCACTTCCAGCTTCACCCATTCCGAAAGGCCCACTTCCCGCCCCAGCCGCGCCGCCCGCACCGCCTCATCCGCCGTGTAACATCCCGCCGTGTTCGGCAGAATGAAAAAATTCTTGCGGTCGATGTAATCGAGCAGCGATTCCTTGCTCTTGTCCGTCAGGTTCACCCGTCGCACCGCCACGGTCACCATGTCCGCGCCCGAAGCTTCATGCGCCCGGCGCATTTCCTGAAAGCTCCGATACTTACCGGTGCCCACAATCAGCCGCGAATTAAAAGTCCGTCCCGCAATGACCAGTTGATCGCCCATTTGCTTCTCCACGCCCGCCCCCGTGCGCCTGAGAATAGAACCCTGCCAAATCTGTTACGCGTGCGCCTGCGGCTTTGGATCTTCCACATCCGCGTATAGCCGCGCGATCACATCCTTATACCTGTCCTCGATCACCCGCCGTTTCATCTTCAACGTGTAAGTCAGCTCGCCGCCCGCGTACGTAAAATCATTCTCCAGAATCGCGAATCGCTTCGGCTTCTCGTACTGCGCCAGATTCGCCGTCAGCCGTTCAATCTCCCCCTGCAGCAAGTCCCGCACCCACGGGTCATTCAGCATCTGCGCCGCCGAAGCGAACTCGCGCCCCTGCTCTTTCGCGTGGGCCATCACCACCGGAGCATTCGGCACCACCAGCAACGAACAGAATTTCCGGCCATCGCCGACCACGATCGCATTCAGAATATACGGCGACCCCTTCAGCGCATTTTCAATCGGCGCCGGAGCCACATATTTTCCGCCCGCGGTCTTTAGCAGTTCTTTCTTGCGGTCGGTAATAATTAAATATCCATCGGAATCAATCCGCCCGATGTCGCCCGTCGCCAGCCAGCCCTCCGGACTCAAAATCGCCCGCGTCGCTTCCGGCTTGCCGAAATATCCCTGCATCACGCAGGTCCCATGGACCAGAATTTCCCCGTCCTCCGCAATCTTCACCTCGACCGTCGGAATCGGCCGCCCCACCGTCCCCACTTTGTGATCCCCTGGCCGGTTCGAAGTTACTACCGGCGAAGTCTCGGTCAGCCCGTAACCCTGATACACCTGTACTCCCACTGACCAATAAAATTCCGCCAAGGCCGGAGATAACGGCGCGCCCCCCGAAACAAAAGTCCGCAGCCGCCCGCCCAACCCCGCGCGAATCTTGCTGTAAACCAGCCGGTCCGCGATCGCCCACTTCATCTTCAATCCGGCCGAAGGCGTCTTGCCATAAGCCTTCCACAGCACCGCTTCCTGCGCCACGGCCAGCGCCCAATCGAAAATCTTGCGCTTCAAGCCCTGCTCGCGGCGTCCCTTCTCCACAATCCCGGCATAAATCTTCTCGAACAGCCGCGGCACCGCCGCTGCCATGGTCGGATGCACTTCCAGCAGCGCCTGCCCTACGGATTCGATGTTCTCAACATACGCAATGGATACACCGCGGCTCAAATATCCGTAAGCCACGGTGCGCTCATACACATGCGAGAGCGGCAAAAATTCCAGCGCCACGTCGTCCGGCTCAAAAACGTGATACTTCAGTGATTCAATCGAATTCGATGTCAGGTTCGCGTGCGTCAGCATCACGCCTTTCGGCTCGCCGGTTGTCCCCGAAGTGTAAATAATCGTCGCCAGCTGATCGTTCTTCACTTCCGCCGAGCGCCGCCGGTACTCCGCCACGTCCGCGTCGCCCGCTGCGGCGATCAAACTTTCATAACGCAGAATTTCCCCGCGCAAATCCGTCGGTGGCGCCACGCAAATCAAATGCTCCACCGTCGGCATCCGCTCGCGCGCCTCAGCCATTTTCCGCGCCTGCGTCTCCCCCGCCGTCACCACGATCCGCGCTCCCGAATCGTTCAGGATGTACACAAAACGATCCGGCGCCTCGTTGAAATAAATCGGCACGCTCGCGGCGCCCAGGGCTGTAATCGCAAAGTCCGCGATGTGCCACTCCGGGCAATTCGGCGCAAACAATCCCACCCGGTCGCCGGCCTTGATCCCCAATTCGGCCAGCGCCTTCGACAATCCCGCCACCCGCCGCAGCATCTCCTGCGACGAAATGGATTTCCATCCGTCCGCTGCCCGGTACATTTGCGCTTTCGGATTGCTATGTTGGTCCACTGCGGTGAGCAACAACGTGTTCAGCGAGGGATATTCCATTGGCCTTTGGTCACTCTATCCCAAGGCGCGCGAGCCACGCAACGTCGCTCCCTCATTCTTTGCTGTATGCCGGGCAGTGTCTTCGCCGCCCGCAATTGCGTTAAGATGGCCCCGGAGGAATTCCGATGTCGAAACTCGCCACCGCCGACCCCACCACCTATCAACCGCAGCGCGCCCCGCGCGGCTCCGCCATTTCCTGCAAAGGCTGGCAGCAGGAAGCCGCGCTGCGCATGTTGATGAACAATCTCGATCCCGAAGTCGCCGAAAAGCCCGAAGACCTGATCGTCTACGGCGGCCGCGGCAAAGCCGCCCGCAACTGGAATTGCTATCACGCCATCGTCAATTCCCTCCGCTCGCTCGAAAATGACGAAACCCTCCTGGTCCAGTCCGGCAAGCCGGTCGGCATTTTCCGCACCCACGCCTACGCGCCGCGCGTGCTCATCGCCAATTCCAATCTGGTCGGCCATTGGAGCGATTGGAAAAATTTCGACGAACTCGATCGCGCCGGCCTGATGATGTACGGCCAAATGACCGCCGGAAGCTGGATTTACATCGGCTCCCAGGGAATTTTGCAGGGCACTTACGAAACTTTCGCCGCCGCCGCGCGCCAGCATTTCGGCGGCGACCTTGCCGGAAAACTCGTCGTCACCGGCGGCATGGGCGGCATGGGCGGAGCCCAGCCTCTCGCCGCGACGCTGAACGGCGCGGCCTTCCTCGGCATCGACGTCGATCCCGAACGCATCAAGCGGCGCGTCAAGATGGGCTACTGCGACGTCATGGTCAACGACCTCGACGAAGCTCTGCGCATCCTGAAGAACGCGGTCCGCACCAAAGAAGCCACCTCCGTCGGCCTGGTCGGAAATTGCGCCGACGTGATTCCCGAACTCGCTCGCCGCGGCGTCGTTCCCGACCTGCTCACCGATCAGACCAGCGCTCACGATCCCATCGGCGGCTACATCCCGCAGGGCCTCGACGTCGCCCAGGCCGACGAGCTGCGCAAAAAAGATCCCGCGTCCTACGAAAAGCGCTCGCTCGAATCCATGGCCAAGCACGTCGAAGGCATGCTCGCGCTGCAAAAACTCGGCGCCATCACTTTCGACTACGGCAACAACATCCGCACCTTCGCTTTTCAGCAAGGCGTGAAAAACGCCTACGACTTCCCCGGCTTCGTCCCGGCCTACATTCGTCCGCTGTTCTGCGAAGGCCGCGGACCGTTCCGCTGGGCCGCGCTTTCCGGCGAGCCTTCCGACATCCATAAAACCGACCAGCTGGTCCTCGACATGTTCCCGCACGACGAAATTCTTTCGCGCTGGATCAAACTCGCGCAGAAGCGCGTCCGCTTCCAGGGCCTGCCCGCGCGCATCTGCTGGCTCGGCTACGGCGAACGCGACAGCTTCGGCGTCGCGCTCAACGACCTCGTCGCCAAAGGCGAACTCAAAGGCCCCATCGTCATCGGCCGCGACCATCTCGATTGCGGCTCGGTCGCTTCGCCCTATCCGCGAAACCGAAAAAATGCACGATGGCTCGGACGCCGTCGCCGATTGGCCGCTGCTCAACGCCCTGCTCAATACCGCCAGCGGCGCCAGTTGGGTTTCCATTCACAACGGCGGCGGAGTCGGCATCGGCTACTCGCTCCACGCCGGGCAAGTCACCGTCGCCGACGGCACCAAAGAAATGGGCGAACGCATCGAGCGCGTCCTGACCAACGATCCCGGCATCGGCGTAGCCCGCCACGTCGACGCCGGCTATCCCGAAGCCGAAGCCTTCGCCAAAAAGAAGGGCGTAAAAATTCCCATGCAGTCTCAGGGGCAATCATGATTGTCATTACCGGAGCATCCGGCCGAACCGGCGCCGTAGCCGCACGCGACCTGCTGGCCGCGGGCCAAAAAATTCGCGTCGTTGGACGCGACGCCGCCAAGCTCCAGCCCTTCGTCGATCAGGGCGCCGAAATGTTTCTCGGCAACGTCGAAGACGCCGCCTCTATGACCAAAGCCTTCACCGGCGCCGATGCCGTCTACCTCGTCGTTCCCGAAGACACCACCGCAGAAGATTTGCGCGCCCATCAGGAAGCCGCGACCGACGCTTTCGCCGCGGCTGTCGCCGCCGCCAAAGTTCCTTACGTCGTCGCCCTCAGCAGCGTCGGAGCGCAGCAGCCCGATAAAACCGGGCCGATCGTGGGCTTGCACAATCTCGAACAAAAACTGAACCGCATCCCCGGCCTGAACGTCCTCTACTTGCGCGCCGCCTACTTCATGGAAAATCTGCTGCAAAGCATCAGCACCCTGCGCTCCATGGGCATGCTCCCCGGAGGAATGAATGGCGACGCATCGATGCCCTGGATCGCCACCAAAGATATCGGCGCCTACGCCGCCAAACGCCTGGCCGCCCGCAATTTCTCCGGCAGCTCCGTACAAGAACTCCACGGCGAACGCGACATCACCATGAAACAAGCCGCGACGGTAGTCGGCAACGCCATCGGCAAACCCAAACTCAACTACATGCAAGTCCCCTTCATGATGCTCGAACCCGCCCTGGTCCAAATCGGCCTGCCCAAACGCACCGCCGCCCTGCTAATCGAAATGTGGAAAGGCGCCAACGCCGGCCTGATCAATCCCCTAGAACCACGCACCGCCGAAAACACCACGCCCACCACCCTAGAAACTTTCGTAACCGAAACTTTCGTCCCGGCCTACCAAAAAGCCGGCGGCTAGCAGCGCGCAAACCAAAAAGCGGCGGCCGGAACGCGCGGAACCTAAACGCTGGAAACATCGCTGTCGCGGCGCAATTTCTCCCTCGCACCAAAAATAGCAACATGTCATCCCTCCCCCTTCAGGGGTGAGGGATCTGCTTTTTACGCTGCTACGCCACAATCACTCGCGAAGAAAACGTCCAACACGCCTGCCCGCTGAAGCCTTCCGATGCCCGATTGCGCATCCCCTATAGTCTTTGACTCCTCGGGCGTTAGTATCGCTGCGTCGTGCACGACTGGCTCATCACCGGCATCTCCCAGCTCCTAACCCTGCGCGGCTCCGTTCCCCGCCGCGGCAAATCCCTCAACGATCTCGCCATCATTCGCGACGGCGCCATCCTCGTCAGCGGCGACCGCATCGCCGCCATCGGCCCCCGCCGCCGCATCGAAAATCATCGCCTAGCGCGCAAAGCCGAAAAACTCGACCTCGGCGGCAAAGTCGTCCTCCCCGGCTTCGTCGATTCCCACACGCATTTAATTTTCCCGCGCAGCCGCGCCCACGAATACGAAGACCGCATCGCCGGCGCCACCTACGAACAAATCGCCAAAAAAGGCGGCGGCATCCGCTCCACCGTAAAACATTGCCGCAGCGCCTCCGTCGATTCCCTGAAAGCCCGTGCCTTAGCCAACCTGAATATTTTCGCCGCTCACGGCACCACCACCATCGAATCCAAATCCGGCTACGGCCTCGACTGGAAGACCGAACTAAAAATCCTGCTGCTCCTCGCCGCTCTGCACCAGGAACACCCGATCGACATCCATCGCACCTTCCTCGGCGCGCACGTCATCCCCGCCGAATACAAAAAGCATCCCGAAAAATATATCGATCTGCTCGTCGACCGCTGGATTCCCACCGTTGCCATTACTGGCCTCGCCGAATTCTGCGACGTCTTCTGCGACCGCGGCGCCTTCACCGTCGCCCAATCCCGCAAAATCCTGATGGCCGGACGCGGCGGCGGCCTGGTCCCGCGCATTCACGCCGAACAACTCGCCAATACCGGAGCCGCCCGCCTAGCCATCGAAGTTTCCGCCGCCAGCGCCGACCACCTGGAAAAAATCAACGCCAACGACATTCGCCAACTCGGCCTCTCCAACGTCTGCTGCACCCTGCTCCCCGGTTGTTGCTTTCATCTCGGCCTCGAACATTACGCGCCCGCCCGAAAATTAATCGACGCCGGAGCCATCCTCGGCCTGGCCACCGATTTCAATCCCGGCACCAGCCCGACCCTCAGCATGCCCATGATCCTTTCGCTGGCCTGCACTCAAATGCGCATGACCCCCGCCGAAGCCATCACCGCCGCCACCATCAACCCCGCCTATTCCCTGCGCGTTCACGACCGCGTCGGCTCCCTCGAAGTTGGCAAACTTGCCGACTTCGCCGCCTTTGACGTGGCCGACTACCGCGAAATCCCGTATTATTTTGGTGTGAACTTTTGCTCTCTGACCATGAAGCGCGGCGCCATCATCCACTCCACAAAATCCTAAAGTTCCAGGAAAGCTGAACCGCCTATGAAGCGCATCGTCGAGTGTGTTCCAAATTTTTCTGAAGGCCGCGACACCGTCAAAATTGACGCGATCATCGCCGTCATGCGCGAAGTTCCCGGCGTCTACGTCCTCGATCGCGAGAGTGATGCCGACCACAACCGCAGTGTGGTCACCCTGGCCGGCGAACCCGAACCCGTCGCCGAAGCCGCCTTGCGCGGCGTCGGCAAAGCCGCCGAGCTGATCGATCTCACCAAACATTCCGGCGCGCATCCGCGCATGGGCGCTACCGACGTGGTCCCCTTTATTCCCGTCGAAGGCGCCTCCATCGAAGACTGCGTGGCCCTGTCCAAAAAAGTCGGCCGCGAAATCTGGGAGCGCTACAAAATTCCCGTCTATTTTTACGAAGCCGCCGCCCAGCGCCCCGAACGCGCCAATCTCGAAGCCATTCGCAAAGGCCAGTTCGAAGGCCTGCTCGCTGAAGTTCCTAACAATCCGAACCGCGCCCCTGATATCGGCAACGCCGCTCTGCATCCCACCGCCGGAGCCACGGTGGTCGGCGCCCGCAAATTTCTGGTCGCCTACAACATCAATCTCAATACGCCCGACCTCTCCATCGCCCAAAAAATCGGCAAGAACATTCGTTTCTCCAACGGCGGCCTGCGCTATGTGAAAGCCATGGGCGTCGACCTCCGCGCCCGCAATCTCGCCCAAGTCTCCATCAACATGACCGATTTCGAGCAGACGCCTCTTCACCGCGTCTTCGAAATGGTCAAGCGCGAAGCCGAACGCTACGGCGTCTCCATCGTCGGCAGCGAAATCGTCGGCCTCATCCCCAAACGCGCCATCGAACTCACCGCCGACTTCTATCTCCAACTCGAAAACTTTTCCCCCGCGCAAGTTTTTGAAAATAAGATCGCGGCGTCACTCAGCGGCGCAGCTCCCGTCGAAGGTCCCGGGAAATTAGCCGCGCTGGCCATGCCGTTTCTCGATGCCGTCGCCGAACCCACGCCTACTCCCGGTGGCGGTTCCGTCGCGGCTCTCGCTGGAGCGCTCGGTGCCAGCCTCGGCCAGATGGTCGCCAGCCTTTCGCGCAAGAAAAAATCCCAAGCCGCGTTCGTCGACCAACTCAGCGACACGCTTTCGAATCTGCAGGCCGCATCCAAAATGCTATCCGAAGCCATCGACCGCGATTCCGCTTCTTTCGACCACGTCATGGCCGCTTACAAGTTGCCCAAGGAAACGTCTAACGAACAAGTGCAACGCGATGCCGCCATTCAAGCCGCTATGCAGGGCGCCGCTACCGTTCCCTTGGAAGTCGCCCGCCGCAGCGCCGAAGTCTTCGAGCTGCTCGGCCGCCTCGAATTCATCTCCAGCCCGTCGATGGCTTCCGATATAAAAGTCGGCCGCCTGATGGCCGCCGCCGGAGCCCGCGGTGCGCTGGAAAACGTCGCCATCAATCTCGAATCCATCACCGATGCCGCTTTCGCCGCCCGCCTGCGCACCGAATCCGCAGCCATCGCCGCGCGCGTGGCCTAAACGAACGGCTCTCAATTTGCATCAAAGAATCAGCAGGGTTTACCAACCGGAACCTGCAGCAAGGTGCCACAGAGAGCCGCAGCGTATAATCGACGTATAAATGTTAAGAATTTTCTAACTGAGGACACCACAAAATGAAGCAGCACCTTCGTTCCACTCTTTCCGTCATTCTTGCCCTGGCCATCATCTTCGCCGCCGTCACCGCCGTGCCCAAGCAGTCCCTCGCCGGATCGCTCAGCACCGCCGTCATCGGCATGTTTCCCAAAGATTCCGGCGAATTCGCCTACGCCGATTTGAAATCCGCCAGAAAATATCCTTGGTTCTCGCAGCTGAACGATCAGCTGCTGCCGCCGCGCTTCCATCAGTTCGAACAATTCCTGGCCAGTTCCGGCGTTGACCCGAATTCTCAAGTCGAAGAACTCGCCTGGGCCAGCGAAGCCAACGGCAAGGGCGACAACATCGTCGGCATCGCCCTCGGCAATTTCGATCCGTCCGCGTCCGAAGCGAAACTCAAAGCTCAAAAAGTTCCCGTTTTTGAATCGCAGGGCTACAAGATGTACGCCTTCGGCAGCGGCATCGCCGCCGGCGACATTCTTTTCCTTTTCCTCGACACCAACACCGCCGCCTTCGGCAATCGCGCGTCTCTCGAAAAACTAATCGACGTCCGCATGGGCGGCACGCCCAGCCTGCTCACCAACGATTCCCTTTTCCCCATGATCGCCGAAGCCAACGGCAACGGCATCGTCTGGGCCGTGCTCGATAAAGCCCACACCGCCATCGCCCTGAACCAACTCGTTCCGCAGGCCAGCCAGTTTCCGCAGGTCACCGCCATCACTGGCCGCATCAAAGCCATGATCATCAACATCGACGCCGACGACAAACGCATCGACGCGCATCTCCAAGCCGTCTGCGCCACCGTCGACGACGCCAATCTTCTCAGCGCCGCCTTCCAGGCCGGCCTGATGGCTCGCCGCTACCAGGAAGCCTCCACCAATCCTGCGCTAGCCAAAGCCCTCGACGGCGTCGGGGTAGTTCCCACCGGCGACCGCCTGAAAATCAACGCGCCGATCACCCAAGAGCAAATGACCACGCTGATCCAAAGCAAATCATTCGCTCCACCCGCCAATTAATTTTTTGCTGAAAGAATTTTCACTGCAGCGGAACTACCAGAAGCACTGAGGGAAGAGAAACAAAAAGAAGTTCGAAACTATGCGACGGTCTTCTTCCCGCCGTCGCAGTACTTCACCAGAGTCATTCTCGATACGCCCGACTTCGTTTCATACTGCACCCGGTCGATGCTGGTCTTTTGCAGCGCACCACTCAATCCCGCGTCAGATCCAGCCACCGCGTCGCCCACAAACGTATCAAGTCCCGCCGTCGGCAGCGCCTCGCCGTCATGCTCGATCGCCACTTCCACCCGGTCGGTATAGTCGGTGATGATCACCTTCACCGCAGGTTCTTCATCGTCGTCCGCCGGCTCTTTTAAAAGCGGAAAAGTCTCTTTGCACGCCGCGATCGAAGCCGCCGCTAATCCCTGTTGCGCTTCGGTCGAAAGCCCGCAACGGATCGACGCCTGAAATACGATCGGCTCAATCGCGGCCAACAGCCGCTCGTCGTCATGCACCATGATTTCAGTGCGGGCAGGATCAGTGGTCATCTCTGTCGGCCAATGCTACGTCGCAAGCTTCCCGGCATTCCGGGCAATAATACATTTTATCTACGGCCAGGCGAATATCGTGTTGCGACTGGCAAAAACAGCAGAACTTCTCGCAAGTACACTGCATTTCCGGCTTGTCGCATTGCGAGCACAGAGTTACCGCCATCGTCGCCTCGCCTTTAGGACTTGCAGATTCGCCTTCCACCCATACTAGGGCAACGCCGACGCCGCCACAAGCACCGAAGTCGCCGCGATTCCTCCTCCGCGATACCTGTTCTGGTTAATTGCGATGCTTGTAACCGCGCGCCCGCACCCGCAAAAACTGACTCGCGGCCACGTTTCTTGACACCCCAAAATCACCATGCTAATTTCGATGTTCAGCCATCATGATTCGAATTTCCCTGTGAATACGCCGGCCATCGCTGAAATCCGCAAAACAGCTCTCAACGCCGCCCACCGCCGGCTCAACGCCCGCATGGTCAACTTCGGCGGCTGGGATATGCCGCTCGAATATTCCGGCATCCTCGCCGAACACGACGCCGTCCGCAATCGCGGCGGCCTCTTCGACGTCAGCCACATGGGCGAAATCGAAATCACCGGCCCCGGCGCGCAATCTCTCGTGCAATGGGTCAGTTGCAATAACGCCGCGAAGCTGACCATCGGCCAAATTCAATACTCCGGCCTGATGACCAGTCGCGGCACTTTCGTCGACGATCTCCTGGTCCACAAAATTTCCGACACCCATTACATGCTTTGCGTCAACGCCAGCAACCAGGACGCCGACTTCGCCCACATCGTCGCCAGCAACAAGTTCGACGCCAAAGTCGAAAACAGCAGCCCGCGCTACAGCCAACTCGCCGTCCAGGGCCCCCGCGCCGCCGAAATTCTGCAAAAACTCACGCCCGTTAATCTCGCACCCATTCGCTATTACCATTTCACTTTCGGCCAAGTCAGCGGCGTCGATTGCCTAATCGCCCGCACCGGCTACACCGGCGAAGACGGTTTCGAAATTTATTTCGCGCCCGAACATTCCGAAAAGTTGTGGGCCGATCTCATGACTGCCGGCCAGCCGCTCGGCATGATTCCTGCCGGACTCGGCGCCCGCAATACCCTACGCCTCGAAGCCGGCATGTGCCTCTACGGCCATGAAATCGACGACACCACCACACCCTGGGAAGCCGGCCTCGCCTGGATTTGCAAAATGGAAAAAGCGCCGTTCCTTGGCAGCGAGGTCCTCGCCGCCCAAAAAGCCAACGGCCTCCCGCGCAAACTCGTCGGTTTCGAAATGCTTGATAAGCGCATCGGACGCGACGGCTATCCGGTCGACGACGCCAGCGGCCATAAAATCGGCCACGTCACCAGCGGCTGCCCTTCGCCATCACTCAAGAAAAATATCGGCATGGCCTACGTTCCGCCCGCCGCTTCCGCCGTCGGCACGGACCTCGCCATCGATATTCGCGGCCAAAAAGCCGCCGCGCGCATCATTCCGTTGCCATTTTATAAGCGTCCGCAGTAGAAAGGTCGCATCCAATCAGGAGAGCTATGTACCCAGCCGACTACCGCTTCACCAAGCAGCACGAATGGGTCAAGATCGATGGCGCGCACGGCATCATCGGCATCACCGACTACGCCCAGCAGGAACTCGGCGACGTCGTCTTCGTCGACATGCCCAAAGCCGGCACCAAAATCTCCGCCGGCGCTTCGTTCGGCACCGTCGAATCCGTAAAAGCCGTCAGCGAAATCTTCAGCCCGGTCTCCGGCGAAATCACCGAAACCAACCCGCTGCTCGCCGACGCGCCTGAAAAAATTAATTCCGACCCGCACATCACCGCCTGGCTCGTGAAGATCAAACTCGACGACCCCAAAGAAGTGCAAGCCCTGATGGACGCCGCCGCCTACACTGCCTACGTCGCCGAAGCGGCCAAGGATCACTAACCGGAATGCGCTATCTGCCCAAAAGCCCGTCTGAACGCCAGGAAATGCTCGCCGCCATCGGCGCCGGCTCCATCGACGAGCTGTTCAAATCCATTCCTGAAAAATTTCGCCTGACCAAGCCGCTCGATCTGCCCGGCCCGCTTTCCGAAAGCGAAATCATCCAGTACTTCAAAGCGCGCGCCGAAGAAAACTCCCGCGGCTACACTTCCTTTCTCGGTGCCGGAGTCTATTCGCACCTCCGCTCCGTCGTCGCCGATGCCCTCATCCAGCGCGGCGAATTTCTAACTTCCTACACTCCCTACCAGGCCGAATTCGCCCAGGGCACCCTCACCGCCATCTTCGAATTTCAAACCCTGATGTGCCAGCTCACCGGCCAGGAAGTCGCCAACGCTTCGATGTACGACGGCTCGACCGCCCTCACCGAAGCCATCCTCATGGCCGAACGCCTCACCGATCGCGACTACGTCCTCGTCGCCCGCTCCGTGCATCCCGAATATCGCCAGGTTCTGCATACCTACGCGAAAAACCTCGGCCTGCATGTGGAAGAAGTCGGCTTCACCGCAACCGGCCAGCTCGATCTCGCCGCGCTCACGCCAGAAAAACTCGCGAAAGCCACGGCCGTCGTCGTTCAATCTCCCAATTTCTTCGGTGTCCTCGAAGATTTGCCGGCGCTCGCCGAAGCCGCTCACGCTAACGGCACTTTGCTCGTCGATACCATCACCGAAGCCGTTTCGCTCGGCATCGTCCGTCCGCCGGCCGAAGCGGACATCGTCGCCATGGAAGGCCAGGCCCTCGGCATTCCGCCCAGCTACGGCGGCCCCTACGTCGGCGTGATCGCCACTCGTGACAAATTCGTCCGTCAGATGCCCGGCCGCCTCGCCGGACAAACCACCGACGCCGAAGGCAATCGCGGTTTCGTTCTCACCCTCGCCACCCGCGAACAGCACATCCGCCGCGAGAAGGCCACTTCCAACATTTGCACCAACGAAGCGCTCTACGCCCTCGCCGCCACCATTCATCTCTGCCTCATCGGCAAAGAAGGCATTCGCGAGCAAGCGCTGCAAAATCTGGCCAAAGCCCGCTTCGCCCAAACCGAACTTGAAAAAATTCCCGGCGTGCGCGCCACTTTCTCCGGCCGCACCTTCAACGAATTCACCGTGGAATTTCCGCGCTCGGTGAAATTGATCAATCACGAACTGCTGAAAGAAAAAATCGTCGGGCCATATTCGCTCGGCGTCCACTACCCCGAGCTCACCAAGAACGCCGTGGTCTGCGTCACCGAAACCACCAGCCGCGCGGAAATCGAACGCTTCGCCGCGGCCGTCCGCAAAATCCTGGAAAAACCTCTATGAGCACCGTATTGAATCCCAAAGCGCCGGAAACCAAACCGGCTCCCGAGCCCGAAGCCGCCGCGCATCACGTCGGCAAAGTTCGCTCGCATCCCAGCCAGAACGAAGGGCTGATCTTCGAGCATTCCATTCCCGGCAAACGCGGGATGGAATTGCCGCCGCTCGATGTTCCGGCCGTCGATCCCGTCGCCGCACTCGGCGCCGAAATTACCCGTGCCTCCGTCGAAGGCTTTCCCGAAGTCAGCGAGATCGAAGTGATCCGCCACTTCACCCGCCTTTCCACTTGGAATTACGCCATCGACCTCGGCATGTATCCGCTCGGCTCCTGCACCATGAAATACAATCCGCGCGTGAACGAATTCGTCGCCCGCCTCGAAGGCCTCGCCACCGAACATCCTTCGCAGCCCGCCGAACTCTCGCAAGGCTGCCTGCGCATCCTTTACGATTTGCAGAAATGCCTGCTCAACATCACCGGCATGGACGCCGTCACCTTGCAACCCGCCGCCGGAGCCCAAGGCGAACTCACTGGCCTGCTGATGATTCGCGCCTACCTCGAAAGCCAGGGCAACGCGCGCAAAAAAGTCTTAATCCCCGATTCCGCGCACGGTACCAACCCGGCCTCGGTCGTCATCGCCGGCTACGAAGTCCAAAACATCAAATCCAACTCCAGCGGCCAGATCGATACCGATCACCTCCGTGAATTCGTCACCGACGACGTCGCCGCCCTGATGATCACCAATCCCAGCACCATCGGGATTTTCGAGCCGCGCATCGCCGAAATCGCCGGCATCCTGCACGAACGCGGCGCTTTCCTTTATATGGACGGCGCCAATATGAACGCCCTCGCCGGCGTCACCCGCCCCGGAGACTTTGGCGTCGACGTCATGCACCTCAACCTGCACAAAACTTTCTCCACCCCGCACGGCGGCGGCGGTCCCGGCGCCGGTCCGGTGATGATCAAAAAAATTCTCGAACCGTTCTTGCCCACGCCGGTCGTGGTGCAGAAACCAGACGGCTCTTACGCCCTCGATTCCAATCGCCCGCAATCGATCGGACGCGTTCGCGCCTTCGCCGGAAATTTCGGCGTGCTCCTTCGAGCTCTGGCCTACACCCTGGCCTACGGCCCCGGCATTCGCCAGGCCACCGAAGACGCCGTACTCAACGCCAATTACATCCGTAAAAATCTGGAAAAATTTTTCGACCTGCCCTACGATTTGCCGTCCATGCACGAAGTCGTCTTCAGCGACGCCCGCCAGAAAGCCAAAGGCGTGAACACCATGGACATGGCCAAGCGCCTGATCGACTACGGCTTCCACCCGTACACCACCGCATTCCCGTTGATCGTTCCGGGCGCCATGATGATCGAGCCCACTGAATCCGAATCGCGCGAAGAGTGCGACCTGTTCATCGACGCCATGCGTTCGATCGCTCGCGAAGTCGACACCAACGCCGAAATCGTCAAGACCGCCCCGCATTCCACTCGCGTCGGCCGTCTCGACGAAACTACCGCCGCGCGCAAGCCCATTCTTCGCTGGAAGCCGGCCTAGTCGATGTCGAACTCAGGTTCGGATTCGATTTGCTGCAAGGAGTGCCGGGAATGATCACTTCGAAGGATGCTCCGATGACGCCCGAGCAAGCCGCTTTCCTCGCCGGCGTCTTTCTTCCCAACGTGCAGAAGGAATACCTCACCACCCGCCGCGTGCTCCGCGCTATCCCGGTGGAAAACGAAAAAACCTTTAAGCCCCATCCCGTGGCTCGCACCGCCATGGAACTTGCCTGGCATCTCTCCTCTTCCGACGTTTGGTTCCTCGATGGTTTCCTGAACGCCAGGTTTGAAATGGAAGACGATTCCATGCCCGGCGACCTCAGCGAAGTCGCCGACATCGTCGCTCTCTACGAAGAGCAGTTCGAGGAAAAATTTCCGCTGGTGGCCAAACTCTCCCCCGAATTCTGGGCCACACCCATCACCTTCTTCGGCATGTTCAACTATCCCGCCGTCCTGTATCTCCAGTTCATGCTCAACCACGCCATCCACCATCGCGGCCAACTCTGCGTCTACCTCCGCGAAATGGGCGGCAAAGTCCCCAACATCTACGGCGGCAGCTTCGACGAACCCATCCCCACCCCGCCCCCCCACGAATAATCCTGCAAGAAAGTTAACCGCCACGTGCCAAGCACGCGCAGCCAACGCCACACGCAATTGCGGAGCCTCGTAAACTTTCTCACCGCCCAGCCCATTTTTGGAGTGCGGCGGCCATGCCGCCGCTTTTCCGAAGCCGCCCACGCCACAAACGCATCCAGCGCGAAGCGCCGCCACAATCCTCACCCCGCCAAAACCCGCCGTCATTTTGAGGAGCGCCTTTCGCGACGAAGAATCTCATCCACGCTCCCGCGCCCAGCCCACCACGACCAAGCCGCCTTCGACCTGATGGCCGTCCTTCTTGCCCAGCCCCCAAAACAAAAAAGGCGCCGCGGCAAATCGCCACGGCGCCCAAATCCCCAAAACTCAAACCCCCGCTACTTCTTGTCGTTCTTAGCCTTCTCGATCGGCAATCCCCGCGCCGCCACCGGAGTCATCCTCTGCACTCCTGTAACATCCACAGTATTAGCCGCAGCCGCCGGGAACAAAACCGATCGTCCGTCCGTGCTAGCCGCCGCCGCGTCCGCCATCCTTTCAGTCGCCGGAGCCGCCATCGGAATCAGCGCCCCCTCAGCTTCCTTCAAGAACTTCAAGCTAGCCTCTTCCCCGCCATGCCAATCAATCGAAATCACATCCCCCAACGAAACCTGCTCGGTCGACAAAAGACTAGCCAAGGGATACACGACGTGCCGTTCAATCGCCCGCTTCAAGTGCCGCGCTCCATATTTCAAGTCGGTCCCTTCTTTCAGCAAGAACTCCCGCGCCGGCTGCGTCACGCGAAACAAAAACCGTCCTTTGGCGGTTTCCAGCACGCGCTGCTGCACCATGCCCAACTCGATATCCAAAATCTGTTCGAGCTGCGCCGACCGCAACGGATGAAACACGACGGTCTTGTCGATCCGGTTCATGAACTCCGGCGCGAATTTCCGCTTCGCCGCTTCCGACGCCGTGTTCTTTACCTTCTCGTCCAAGCCCTCTTTGCTTTCCGCCCGAACCTGCGGCGCAAAACCAAGTCCGCCATTCATCAGCTCGGTGATTTCCACGCCGCCCAGATTCGACGTCATGAAAATCATGGTCTGCGACAGGTCCACGCGGCGGTTGTCACCAAGCGTCAGCGTAGCCTTGTCCAAAATTCCCAGCAAGAGCTGCCACAAAGCATCGCTGGCCTTTTCAATTTCATCAAACAGCAAAAAGGAAATTTTCAGTTTCTCGGTGTGATACTGCGCCAGCGCTTCCTGCGTGATCAGCGGATGCGTTTCGCGGTGCCCCAAATATCCCGGGGGTGAACCAATCAATTTCGCAATTTCATGTGAGTGCTGAAACTCGGCGCAATCCACCTTAATCACCGCCCGCGGATCGCCAAACAGCACTTCGGCCGTAGCTTCCACCACACGCGTCTTCCCCGCGCCGGTCGGCCCCAAAAACAATAGATTCCCCACCGGACGCCCCGGCGAATTCAATCCCGCGCGGAACACCTGGTACAGGTCCACCACCGCCTGCACCGCTTCATCCTGCCCCACAATCTTGCGTCGCAGCCCTGCTTCAAAATCCCGCGACTCCACGCTGCGCTGGCTTGGGTCCAGTTGTAGTGCTTGCGCGCCCACGGTAATTCCCCCTACCGGAACTTTCTGCCGCTCTCCAGGCTCCGCGATCCCGAACGCTCGAATTGATCCAGCTTCGTATCCAGCGTTGACCGCAACAGCCTCAATTGCGTGACCAGTTCCCGGCTCGAATTGGCTCGATCTGCCAACAGCAACATCGGCGGCGACAGGTCGGCCAGGTCCAGGTTAAGGTTGCGTAACGAATGCATCAGGTTCTGCACGTACGGCGACCGGATATCGAATAACTCGATCCGCCCGTTGACCTGCTCGCGCAAGTCTGACCAGTCCAGATCGAGCAACGGATGATTTCGCGATACCTTGCGAACCACATCGTCCGTGATACGCGGCCGTTCCCCCAGACGCGCTAAATGCAACTGCTGCACTTTTCCCGCCCGGCGCACGTTGTGCACCAGGAAGTAGGTGTTCCCTTTGCGCCGAACGAAAGCCACAACAGTCGCCTCCTTTTCGGGCTAGGGACTCGCCACTACATACAACACTTTGCGACATCAATTGTTGCGTAGTGTAGGAGGGGTCCACTACACGGTCAATGGTACACAAGTCCAGCTTTCCTGAATTTGTATCGAATGCGTCATTACTCACGTGGACTCGCAAATTGGCCCCCACCCCCGCATGCATTGGCCTCATTCTGCGGCTTCCACCTCGCAACCCTCATTCAAAAATCTGATATGTAAAATCAGTTAAGATAAGAGCCATGTCCTGGGATCGCGTATATCGCGTGGTGAAACAAATCCCCCGCGGCCGCGTAACTACTTACGGAGCCGTCGCTAAGGCCATTCGCGAACCCGGCGGAGCTCGCCTGGTCGGCTACGCCATGTCCGCCACGCCCGCCGGCCGCGGCATTCCCTGGCATCGCGTCCTGAGCGCCGGCGGAAAAATCCGCATGCCGGAGCCACACGCCTCCAAGCAGCGCCGTCTCCTCGCCTCCGAAGGCGTCGAGGTCGGCCTGCACTCCATCGACATGAAGATTTACGGCTGGGAGCCAAAGCGGCCAAAATCGAAGCGGACAAAGAAGAAATCGAAGGCGAAAACGGAGCCCAGACGGAAAACTTAACCACCCTGCTCCGCCGCAGCGCAATGTGATACAAACGATGTCTTCATACGCATATAAAGGACTGATTTCTTGGCTGAACCCATCATTCAGGTAGACGATCTTTACAAAAGTTACGGCCCAGTCGAAGCTGTCCGCGGCCTTAGTTTCGCAGTGCAGGAAGGCGAAGTTTTCGGCCTGCTCGGCCCCAACGGCGCCGGCAAAACCTCCACCGTAGAAATCCTCGAAGGCATGCGCGTCCCCGACCGCGGCACCGCCCGCGTGTGCGGCCTGGATCCCGAACGCGCCGGCTCCGCCTTCAAACAGAAAATCGGCGCCGTCCTCCAATCCACCGCGCTTCCCGATAAGCTTCGCGTCAAGGAAGCCCTCGACCTCTTCGCCAGTTTTTACAAAGATCGCGCCAGCACCGAAGGCCTGCTCAAACGTTTTCAGCTCGAAGAAAAACGCGACTCCTTCTACAAAGATCTCTCCGGCGGCCAAAAACAGCGCCTGGCCCTGGCCATGGCCCTGGTCAATAATCCCACCGTCGTCTTTCTCGACGAACCCACCGCCGGCCTCGACCCCCAAGTCCGCCGCGAAATCTACGACATCATCGAAGAACTTCGCCGCGAAAAGAAAACGGTTTTGCTCACCACTCACTACATCGAAGAAGCCGAACGCCTCTGCGACCGGGTGGCCATCGTCGACCACGGCAAAATCATCAAAGCCGGCACGCCGCGCGAACTCAAACAATCTTCCGTCGGCACCACTCGCATCGAAGTTCGCCTGGCCCGCCCCGCCACCGAAGCCGCCATGCGCGCGCTCGAAGGCGTCTCCGACTTCCGCCTCATGGGCGACGTCCACGTGCTCTACGCCGCCCGCGCCCCACAAGCCATCGTCTCGCTGGTCAAGCACCTCGAAGCCGATAACAACGAACTCCAAAGCATGGAAATGTATTCGCCGTCGCTCGAAGATGTTTTCATCGAGCTGACCGGCCGCAGGCTGAGGGAATAACAGTGGCTTCCAATCCTATTTCGAATACGTGGGCGCTGACCAAAATCCGCATCAGTCTGGCCATGCGCAACAAAATGTTTCTCTTCTTCAGCCTGCTCATGCCCCTGATTTTTCTTTTCCTCTTCGTCATGCTCTGGGGCAAAGGCGCGCCTGAAAAAATTAATTTCATTCTCGGCGGCGTCCTCACCCTCACCGTGATGGGCGGCTTCTGGGGGCTCAGCGTCCAGCTCGTCACCTTCCGCGAACAGGGCATCCTCCGCCGCTTCCGTCTCGCTCCGCTGGGCGCCGGGCCCATGCTCGCCTCCAGCATCGCCGCCAATTTCATTCTGGTCGTGCCCTTCGTCTTCTTCGAAATCCTGATCGCCAAATACCTGCTGCATATGCAGAGCTGGGGCAATCTCCCCGCAATTTTCCTGCTCGTCCTGATCGGCTCCGCCACCTTTTCCGCGTTCGGCCTGGTCGTCGCCAGTGTCACCAACACCATGCAGGAAACCCAGATCATCAATCAGCTCATCTGGATGGTCTTTCTCTTCCTCTCCGGCGCCACCATTCCCCTCGCCGTCTTCCCCGACTGGATTAAACGCATCACCCTATTTTCCCCGGCCACTTACCTCGCCGTCGGCCTGCAAAGCGCCTCCACCAATTTCGTCGTCGCCTCCGAACTCCTCACCGAATGCGTGGCCCTCGCCCTCGGTCTGCTCGTCGCCTTCGAAATCGCCCGCCGCATTTTCCGCTGGGAACCCGAAGCCAAAGTCCCCACCCGCGCCAAAGTCTGGGTCCTCGCCGCGCTGATTCCCTTCCTGGCCTTCGGCGCCTACGAAAATTACACCGGCAAAATGCTCAACCGCGTCAACACCATGATGTCCTACATCGATCGCCCCGCTCCAGGCGCCGCCACCGCCAAACCCGAAACGGACCAATAATCGGCGCCGCGAGCTATCGCACGAATTTCTCAACATCCGCCGCGCACCGGCCGACATCCAATCGCCTGCGTTGCCCCATTCAATTTTCCCGGCCAACGCAATATGATGTTGTCTCGCTTCGCGTCTTAAATCTGTACATATAAAAGGAAGGAACCATAATGCAGCGCTCCGCTACCGCCGTCTGGACCGGCACTCTGAAAGAAGGCGCCGGCAAAATTTCCACGCCCGCCAGCGGCGTCCTGAAGGACGCGCCTTACTCCTTCCTCACCCGCTTCGAAAATGGCAAAGGCACTAATCCCGAAGAATTAATCGGCGCCGCCCACGCCGCCTGCTTCGCCATGGCCTTCTCCGCCCAACTCAGCACCATGAATTTCACTCCCGAAAATATTCAAGTCTCCGCCAACGTCTCCCTCGAAAAACTCGACGCCGGCTGGACCATCTCCAAAATTCATCTCGATCTTCACGCCCGCGTTCCGGGCATCAGCCAGGCTGCCTTCGAATCAGCCGCCGCCAGCGCCAAAGCCAATTGCCCGGTCTCGCGCCTGCTGAAAGCCGAAATCTCCCTCACTTCTCTTCTCGAGCAGGCCGCGTGATCTACACCATCTCTGGCGCGCTCATCGTCGCCCTCATTCTGCTCGAAGCTTTCGAGACCATCATTCTGCCGCGCCGCGTCACCCGGCGTTTTCGTCTGACGCGCCTCTTTTACGTTTCTACCTGGAGACCCTGGCGCGCCTTCGCCCATCTCCTCAAAGGCAAGTCCCGCGAGAATTTCATCAGCTTCTACGGTCCGGCCTCGCTGCTGTTTCTCTTCGCCACTTGGGCCGCGTTTTTAATCGTTGGTTTCGGACTTCTCTATTTCGCCGCCGCCACCGACGATCCCACCCATCCTCCCCTACAAAGCTGCTTCTACTTAAGCGGCACCACCTTCTTCACTCTCGGTCTGGGTGACGTCACTCCGCACACGCCCGCCGAACGCATCATGGTCGTCTTCGAAAGCGGCCTCGGCTTGGGCTTCTTGGCGCTGATCATCAGCTACCTCCCGGTCATCTATCAGGCCTTCTCCCGCCGCGAGGTCAGCATCGTTCTGCTCGACGCGCGCGCCGGCTCGCCGCCCACCGCCGCCGAAATGCTCTCCCGCCACGGGGGCCAGCATGGGTTACAGGCCATGCAAACCTTGTTGCAGGACTGGGAACGCTGGTCCGCCGAATTGCTCGAAAGTCATATTTCTTATCCGGTCGTCGCCTACTTCCGTTCCCAGCACAGCAATGAATCCTGGCTCGCCGCGCTCACCTGCATTCTGGATACGACCGCGCTGCTCGTCGCCACTTCCGATAGCCCCGCCGCGCGCCAGGCCAAACTCACCTTCGCCATGTGCCGCCATACCATCGTCGATCTTTCGCAGGTATTTCACGCCGTGCCCAACAATGACAGTCCCGATCGTCTGCCGCCCGCCGATTTGGCCCGCCTCCGCGGTTCACTCGATAAATGCGGATACCAGCTGCGCGAAGACGACGCCTCCACCGAAAAATTGCACGAGCTGCGCAAAATGTACGAACCTTATCTCCACGCGCTCGCCCGCTATCTCTTCGTCAGCTTGCCGCCCTGGATTCTCGAAAAGAAAATTACCGACAACTGGAAGACCAGCGCCTGGGGAAAAATTTCCGGCATCGCCGGCCACACCACCGGAGACGACCACTTTTAGAAATATTTGAGAGCACCGCACGCGAACGCTAGCCGACGGAGAAACCAAACATGGGCATGCACATCGAACGCGCAAAAAAATGGCTCAGCGGAGAAATCCCTCTGCCGCCCATCGCCCAGCTCATCGGCTTCCGCCCCGTCGCTATCGACATCGAAAAAGGCGAAGTCACCCTGGAACTCGAGGCCACCGAAAAGCACACCAATCCCATGGGCACGCTCCATGGCGGAGTCCTCTGCGACGTCGCCGACCTCGCCATGGGCATGGTCTTCGCTGCCAGCCTCGAAGACGGCGAATCTTTCACCACTCTCGAACTGAAAATTAATTTCTTCCGCCCCGTCTTCAAGGAAAAAATCCTGGCCACCGCCAAAATGGTCAAGCGCGGCAAAACCGTAGGCATGGTCGAATGCGACGTAAAAAACGAAACCGGCTCCCTAGTCGCCCGCGTCTCCTCCACCTGCATGGTCCTCCGCGGCCAACAAGCCAGCGGCCGCTAGTCGCAAACGCCACCCGCACTAGCCTACCTTGGAGTGCGGCGGCTCGCGCCGCCTTTGCCAAGTAGCGTTAAGCCCACGATCGAATAGGGGTCAAAACGCGGCGTCAAAAGCGCCGACTACAAACCTCGGCCTAATCCGGAAGGGCGGGGCTTCAGCCCCGCCGTAAAACTCGCCACACAAAACGGGCTTTAGCCCCTGAAGCCATCCTCTTCTTAAGCGCACCATCACGCGCATGGCGGAAACCGAATCCAACCTGTTTGCTTTTGGGATTTCGTCCCATCATCAAACGCTTTTCGCTGCCGACCTCAAAACGCATTCCCGCAAACCTCAAATTCATTCCCCACCCTGCTAACACCCACGCGCCCCGCTCGTCTCAACTTCCCATAAGTAGAACCTCGGTCCCGCAGTGTTCCAGCACCACCACGGAGGCTGAACCATGGGCTCCTTCCTTCGCGACATCCGCTACGCCTGGCGCACCCTGGCCAAAAACCCAGGCTTCATGGTCGTCGCCATCCTCACTCTCGCGCTAGGCATCGGCGCCAACGTCGCCATTTTCAGCATCGTCTACGCCATCCTCCTTCGCCCGCTGCCCTTTCCGCACCAAGATCAGCTCGTCCGCGTCTTCGACGATCTCCGCGGCCCCAACGTTCCCAACGTCGGCATGTCCGAGCCCGAACTCGTCGATCTCCAAAATCGCTCCGGAGTGTTTCAAGACATTTCCGTAGTCTGGCCGATCAATGCCGACCTCAGCGGCGGCAATCGCCCCGAACGCATCGAGGCCCTGGCCACCAGTCCGAATTATTTCACCTTGCTCGGAGCGCGGCCGCAGATCGGCCACCTCTATACCCAAGCCGATATCGTCCCCGGATTTCTCAACGCCGTCGTGCTTAGCGACGGTTTCTGGCGCCGACAGTTCGGCGCCGATCCCAACATCATCGGCAAAAGCCTGCGTATCGATAACGATCCTTATCAAGTCATCGCTATCATGCCTCCGGATTTCCGCCATCCCGGACGCACCATCGCAACCGATGTCGACGCCTGGATCGCCGCCGGCTATGAAGCCGATCCCTTTCCGCACCCGCCGGTCCGCGCCATTCGCATGTTTCCTGGAGCCATCGCCCGCTTGAAACCCGGCCTCACCATCGCCGCGGCTCAAGCCAAGCTCGAAACTTTCGCCGCCCAGCTGCGCGCCGAATATCCTGTCGATTATCCAGAACCCGCTCGCTGGACCCCTCGCCTGGTTTCCATTCAAGAAGATCTGGTCGGCAACGTTCGCACCGAACTTCTCGTCCTCTTCGGCGCCGTCGCATTCGTCCTGCTCATCGCCTGCGTCAACCTCGCCAACCTGTTGCTCTCCCGCTCCGCGGGACGCCAACGCGAAATTGCCGTGCGCCTCGCGCTCGGCGCGGGCCAACGCCGCCTGCTATTCCAGATGCTCACCGAAAGCTTGCTGCTTTCCAGCATCGCCGGAGCCGTGGCCCTCCTCACCGTCGTCTGGTTGCAAGCTTCGCTCTTGCGTTTTGCCCCGGCCAGTCTTCCCCGCCTCAGCGAAGTGAATTTCGGCGGCGGCGTTCTGCTCTTCGCCTTCGCTCTATCCATCCTTACCGGAATTCTTTTCGGCTTGGTTCCCGCGCTGCAGGCTTCGAACATCAGCCAGGTTGCCAGCCTGCGCGAGGGCAGCCGCGGCTCCGGCGCCAGCCGCACCCAGGTGCGCCTCTCGCGCTGGCTCGTCGTTTCCGAAATTGCGCTCTCGTTAATCTTGCTGGTCGGCGCCGGCCTTCTTCTCCGCAGCTTCTGGCGCCTGCTCGAAGTCCAACCCGGCTTCAGCCCGCACGGCATCGTCACTGCCCAGATCTGGATGCCGGTGCCGAATAATCCCGCTACCGATCCGTATCGCCCGCCCGAAAAGCGCGCTGCATTCCTGCGCGAAGTCGTGCGCCGCGTCGGTTTGATTCCCGGCGTCGAAGCTGTAGCCGTCGGCGGTACCAACAGCCTGCCCATGGGCGGCGGTCGCAACGGCTTCCCCTTCGTCATCGAAGGCCGCCCCGACGATTCCAAAACCACGCCCGTCGCCGAATTCGCCGGCGTCAGTCCCAACTATTTCGAAGTTCTCAGGACGCCGCTGATTCGCGGCCGCGTCTTCCTCGATTCCGACGAGCCGAAATCCCAACAAGTCGCCATCATCGATCAGACCCTCGCGAATCGTTACTGGCCCGGACAAGATCCCCTCGGCGCGCACATTCAGTTCAACGCCCAGGCCAATGCTCCAAACTGGTTCACCATCGTCGGCGTGGTCGGCGACGTGAAATCCGACGGCTTCGAAGCGCCACTCGCCCCGCACATTTATCTCCCAGTTTTCCAGGGCCCGCCTTACGCGTCCGTTTTATTTTTGCGGACCCACGCGAACCCCGGCACGCTCGGCGATCAAATTCGCACCGAGGTGCAGTCCGTCGATTCGAATCTCCCGCTCTTCAGCGTCCGCACGCTCGACGAAGTCGTCGCTCGCTCCATGGCCGAGCGCCGCTTCGCCCTGGAAATTCTCGCGCTCTTCGCCGCCGTCGCCCTGCTGCTCGCCGCCATCGGCATCTACGGCGTCATGTCCTACGCTTTCAGCCGCCGCATTCACGAACTCGGCATTCGCATCGCCCTCGGCGCTCAGCGCCGCGACATCCTGCGCATGGCCCTCAGCGAAGGCATGACGCTCGTCGTCATCGGCCTGGTCGCCGGCGTCGTAGGCGCCATGCTGCTCACGCGCTTTCTGCGCAGCCTGCTCTTCAACGTCACAGCCACCGATCCATTGGTGTTCGTCTCCATCGCCGCGCTACTAGCCGCCGTCGCCCTCCTCGCCTGCTACATCCCCGCGCGTAGAGCCACGCACGTGGATCCGCTAGTTGCTCTGCGCGAAGAATAATCAGTAGGACAGGCTCTCAGCCTGTTTGCACCCAGCTCTTAGTGGGATAGGCTCTCAGCCTGTCTGCACCCCACTCTCAGTGGGGTGTGCCTTCTGCCGCGAATAGATCCGCCTCTGCCCTAGCCACCCGATCCCAGACATCTCCGTGCTCTCCACCTTCCTCTGTGTTCTCTGTGTTAAATCGTTGGTCCTCGTCACTCTCACAACCTGCTACCAATATGGTATTTCCGTAACCGCAGCACTCACCGCGCCTCAGATTGACAGCACTTCGACCGTACCCTACTCTGGCCCTGTAACCGTTTTCTTCAACTTTCGTATCGGAGCGGCGAATGGCTCACCCAAAAACCGAAAAGATCTGGCACAACGGAAAATTCATTAACTGGGACGATTCCAAAATTCACGTCCTTTCCCACGTGGTCAGCTACGGTTCCGCCGTCTTCGAAGGCGTCCGCGCGTATGACACGCCGCAGGGCATTTCCGTTTTCCGCCTGCGCGAACACGTCCAGCGCCTTCTGAACTCCGCCTACATCTACAGAATGGAAGTTCCGTACAACAACGAAGAACTCTGCGCCGCCACTCTCGATCTCGTTCGCACCAACAACGTCGGCGCCTGCTACATTCGCCCGATCATTCTGCGCGGTTACGGCGAAGCCGGCGTCGATCCCATCGGCTGCCCCATTGAGGTCTATCTCGCCTGCTATCCCTGGGGAAAATATCTCGGCGAAGAGGGCTTGAGCCAGGGCGTTGACGTTTGCGTCAGCTCATGGAATCGCCCCGCACCCAATACTCTTCCGCAGATGGCCAAGGCCGCCGCGAATTACATGAATTCGCAGCTCATCCGCATGGAAGCCCGCGCCAATGGCTACGTCGAAGGCATCGCCCTCGATACCAACGGCTATGTCAGCGAAGGTTCCGGCGAAAATATTTTCGTGGTCAGCGGCGGCGCCGTTATCACTCCGCCCGTTTCTAATTCCGCGCTGCCCGGCATCACCCGCCACAGCGTTATGACCATCTGCCGCGACCTCGGCATCCCGGTCGTCGAGCAAATCATCCCGCGCGAAATGCTCTACATCGTCGACGAAATTTTCTTCTGCGGCACCGCCGTCGAAGTCACTCCCATCCGCAGCGTCGACCGCGTAAAAATCGGCACTGGCGCCCGCGGCCCCATCACAAAAAAAATCCAAGACGAATTCTTCGCCCTGGTCGAAGGCAAAAAGCCCGACCGCCACAACTGGCTCTCCCCAGTAAACGTCCCAGCCGGCGCCGCCCGCTAACGCGAAGCGCGAACCGCCTTTGACTTTCCGGGTGCCGCACTCTTTGCGCCTCTGCCTCAAGCAAAGGGTGCGGGTTTAGATCCTCGGCTCGCACAAACTGATCCGCTTCTCCTAGCCTCCAAGTCCTACGACCCAAACCGCCGTTGGCCGTCATCCAGAGGAGCGAAGCGACGAAGGATCTCCTTCTAGCCCAGCCCAAAACAAAAACGCCAATCGCCGCATTCCGCGACGTCGCACTTTTGACCATTCCCCGCGAATTCAGTAGAATCGCCCAGCCCAAAACCAAATCGTGTACACCCTCACCCAAAAACTCTGCGCCGAATTCATCGGCACCTTCGCCGTCATTTTCTTCGCGATGGGCGCCATCTGCGCCGATGAATATCTCCGCTCCACCGGCCAGGGAGCCATCACCACCCTCGGCCTCGCCCTCGCCTACGGCCTCGCCGTCGGCGTGATGGTCACCGCCGTCGCCCACATTTCCGGCGGCCACCTAAATCCCGCCGTCACCATCGGCTTCTGGGTCACCAAACGCCTCAGCACCACCCTCACTGTCCTCTACTGGCTCGCCCAACTTCTCGGCGCCATCGCCGCCGGCTACCTGATCTCCGCGCTCATTCCCGACGCCGTCTGGCGCCTCGAAGCCATGAACGCCATCAACTCCTCCCTCGCGCCCGATTTCACCCGCCTCCACGGCATGTTGCTCGAAGGCATCATGACCTTCTTCCTCGTCTTCGTTTTCTTCGCCACCATGGTCGACGTCAAGGGCGCCTTCCACAAACTCGCCGGCTTCGGCGTCGGCTTCGCCGTCACCATGGACGCGCTCTTCGGCTACCCGCTGACCCACGCCGCGCTCAATCCCGCCCGCGCCTTCGGCCCCGCCCTCGCCACCCGCCACTGGAGCAATCACGGCGTCTACTGGGTCGGCCCGCTCCTCGGCGGCGTCCTCGCCAGCGTCATCTACGACCGCATCTTCCTCGTCGATCAGCCCCCGCTCTAAAATGGTTTGAGGCGCCTTTGACTTAGCCGTTG
The DNA here is from genome assembly GCA_963835025.1 of uncultured Acidobacteriota bacterium. Lineage (GTDB taxonomy): Bacteria > Acidobacteriota > Terriglobia > Acidiferrales > UBA7541 > Palsa-295. The sequence continues at coordinate 154 of CAWIEL010000017.1, read as the reverse complement.
TAGCGGCGGTCTTCAGACCGCGATCGGGCGCCACCCACTCCACATTGTCATCCCGAGCGCAGCGAGGGATCTGCTTTTCACGCTCCGAAGCCGCTAAACGTCCGCGAAGAAAATCGCGCTAACAACTGCCTTTCGTCCGGGCACGCCGTTCGAC